>DATBJE010000322.1:0-4028 GCA_036556565.1 Gaiellaceae bacterium | reverse complement strand
CGTCGTCAACGAGGGCCCGGAGACGGTCGCGGCGATCATCCTCGAGCCGGTCCAGAACTCGGCCGGCTCGATCACGCCGCCGCCCGGCTACTTCGATCGCGTGCGCGAGATCTGCGACGAGCACGGGCTCCTGCTCGTCGCGGACGAGGTCATCTGCGGCTTCGGTCGCGTCGGCGACTGGTTCGGGTCGACCCGGTACGGGATCGAGCCGGACATGATGACCATGGCCAAGGGGATCACCTCCGCCTACGCGCCGCTCGGGGCGGTCGTCGCCCGCCCCAACGTCGTCGAGCCCTTCTTCTCGGAGGCGACCACGGCGTTCACGCACGGCATCACGTTCGGCGGGCATCCGCTCTCCTGCGCGATCGCGCTCGCCAACCTCGAGGTCTTCGAGCGGGAGGACCTGATCGGCCGCGTCCAGCGCCACATGGGCGAGTTCCGCGAGCGGTGCGAGCAGCTCGTCGTCGACCACCCGATGGTCGGCGAGGTGCGCGGAGACGGCTACTTCTACTCGCTCGAGCTCGTGAAGGACAAGGAGACGAAGGAGACCTTTACGCCGGCCGTGCGCGACGAGCTGATCTAGAAGTTCCTGACGCCGCGGGCGCGCGAGCTCGGCGTCTACATGCGCTTCGACGACCGCGGAGAGACGTGCGCGCAGTTCTCCCCGCCGCTCGTCGCCGGGCCGGACGAGTTCGACGAGATGGTCGGCGTGCTCCGGCAGGTCCTCGACGAGGCCTGGGACCGGATCAGCGTCAAGGTCTAACAGTCCCATCCGGCCACGTCCGGGGTCAGACCCCGGGCATGTCCAACTGGGTCAGGTTCCCCCGGCCGGAAAGGACACTCCCGGGCGCCGCAGGTCGAGCCGCCAGGCTTGGCGGGGAGCGCGTTCCGTCGCCCCAGGGGGTTTTCCGCGAGTTCCACCCGCGTTCGCCGTCCTTTGGAGCCACGCCCGGGGTCAGACCCCGGGCGTGGCTTTTTGGGTCGGGGAGGGCCGCGGGGGAACCGGCGCCCGGCGGTCGCCTCCTAGCTACCCTCGGCGGGTGCGACCGGCGCTGGCCATCCTCGTGCTCGTGCCCGTCGTCGCGCTCGCCGGGTGCGGCGGCGGGAGCGACGAGCCCACCGTGCTCGGCGAGGGGTCGTCGTCGACCACGGGCGCCTCGCTCCCCGACTGGGTCGAGGCGCGGCTCGTCGCGCGCGACGGCCCGGACGTCGCGCTCGTGATGGGGACGTCGGACTACGGCGTCGGCGCCAACCGAATCACGTTCCTGCTCGTCCGGGACGACAACTCGATCGTCCACGACTCGCAGGCGGCGGTGTACCTGCGACGCGACGGGTCCGACGACGAGATCGAGACGAAGGCGGCCCTCGTGCCGATCATCCCGCACACGCACCCTCCCGGCGGAGGCCCGCCGCACGCCGACCCGACCGACATCTACGTCGCGAACGTCGACCTCCCCGACGCCGGACGGTACTGGCTCGTCGCCGAGCCCGGCGGGGACCCGATCCAGGGCGTGGGGGCCATCGACGTGCGCGAGGCCACCCTGACGCCGGCGGTCGGGGCCAAGGCGATCCCATCCGACAACCCGACGCTCGCGGACGAGCCGGCCTCCGAGATCACGACCGCCGACCCGCCCGACACCGACCTCCTCCGGCACTCGGTCGCGGACTCCCTCGCGGCGGGCGTCCCCTTCGTCGTCGCCTTCGCCACGCCGAAGTACTGCACCAGCCGGACCTGCGGGCCGACCGTGCAGACCGTCCAGCGCGTCGCGAGCCGGTTCGCGTCGGAGCCCATCCGCTTCATCCACGTCGAGATCTACGAGGACAACGACCCGAAGAAGGGCGTGAACCGGTGGGTGAAGGAGTGGAGCCTGCCGACCGAGCCGTGGGTCTTCGTCGTCGACCGCGACGGCGTCATCCGTTCGAAGTTCGAGGGCTCGGTCTCGGTCGCCGAGCTGACCGGCGCGGTCGAGAAGGACCTGGCCCGCTAGGCCGTCGACGCCGTCGACCGCTCGAACCGGAGCTTCGCGAGGCGCAGGTCCTCGGGGATCCGGGTCGGGTAGCTCCGCGTCAGGCACGCGCGGCAGAACGAGTCGGCCGGGCGCCTCGTCGCCTCCTGGAGCCCCTCGAGCGAGAGGTACGCGAGCGAGGTGGCGCCGATCTGCCCGCGCACCTCGTCCACCGAGCGGTCGGCCGCGATCAGCTCCTCCTCGCCGGCCATGTCGATCCCGTAGAAGCACGGCGAGACGATCGGCGGGGAGGAGACGCGCACGTGCACCTCGAGCGCGCCCGCCTCGAACAGCATGGCCACGATCTGGCGGGTCGTCGACCCGCGCACGATGGAGTCGTCGACGACGACCACGCGTTTCCCGCGCACCTCGGCGAGCGGGTTGAACTTCATGCGGATCCCGTGGTCGCGGAGCGCCTGGTCGGGCTGGATGAAGGTTCGCCCGACGTAGCGGTTCTTGATCAGGCCCTCGTGGAACGGGATCCCGCTGCTCCGCGCGAAGCCGACCGCGGCGGGCGTTCCCGAGTCGGGGACGGCCATGACGAGGTCGGCGTCGACGGGCGCCTCCTCGGCGAGCCGCTCGCCCATACGCACGCGGGCGCCGTGCAGCTCGACGCCGCGCAGGTTCGAGTCCGGGCGGGCGAAGTAGATGAACTCGAAGATGCAGAGCGCGCCGCCGTCCCGCGGCTCCGCCGCCTGCTCCTCCCGCATCCCGTCGTCGTCGACGACGACGAGCTCGCCCGGCTGGAGCTCGCGAACGGTTTCCGCGCCGATGAGGTCGAACGCGCACGTCTCGGAGGCCAGCAGCCAGTCGTCGTCGAGCCTGCCGAGCGCGAGCGGGCGGATGCCGTCGGGGTCGCGGAACCCGATGAGCTTCCCCTCGGAGAGGAGCACCGCCGCGAAGGCGCCCTCGATCCGCGCCATCGTCGCGGCGACGGCCTCCTCGAGCGGCCGCTCGTCGCGGGCCACGAGCGCCGCGATCACCTCCGTGTCCGAGGTCGACGACAGGCGCGCGCCTGCGCTCAGGAGCTCCTCGCGCAGCTCGCCCGTGTTCGTGAGGTTGCCGTTGTGCGCGAGCGCGACGGTGCGGGCCGGACCGTGCTGGACGATCGGCTGCGCGTTCGTCCACTGGGTCGAGCCCGTCGTCGAGTAGCGGCAGTGGCCGATCGCCGTCTGCCCGCGCAGGCCGCGCAGCTTCTGCTCGGAGAAGACCTGCGTGACGAGGCCCATGTCGCGAAGGACGGTGAGGCGCCCCGCATCGGAGACGGCGATGCCGGCCGACTCCTGGCCGCGGTGCTGGAGGGCGAAGAGCCCGAAGTACGCGAGGCGGGAGACTTCGCGCTCGGGGGCGTAGATGCCGAAGATGCCGCACATTCAGGCCGCCGCCCCTCGGTGGGCGCGCCGGAGCTTCTCGAGCGGCACGCCGAGCAGGCGCCCGCCGCCGACGACGCCGATCCGCCGCAGGGGGACGCCGGCGAGCTCCTCGACCGCCTCGGGGGCGCAGGCGACCACAGCGCGCCCGGCGCCCTCGCCGAACCACGCGGTCGCGTCCGGGCCGATGTCGACCTCCGCGCCCACGCCCGAGTGGAGCGCCAGCTCGGCGAGCCCCACGGCGAGCCCGCCGTCGGACACGTCATGGGCCGCCGAGAGGAGGTGCGCCGCGCGCCAGAGGAAGTGCACGAGCGCGCCCTCGTCGGCGTAGAGCGGCGGCGGCGGCCTCCCGGCGGGCCCGCCGAGGAACCGCGCCTGGTACTCCGAGCCGTCGAGCGAGATCTCCCCGTCGCCGGCGACGAGGACGACGTCGCCCTCCCGCCAGGCGCCGGGCACGGAGCGGACGTCCGCGACGAGGCCGACGCATCCCACGACCGGGGTCGGGTGGATGGCGCGCCCGTCGGTCTCGTTGTAGAGGGAGACGTTGCCGGAGACGACCGGGACGCCGAGGAGCTCGCACGCGCGGGCCATCCCCTCGATCGCCTCGACGAGCTCCCACGCGACCTCCGGCTTCTCGGGATTGCCGAAGTTG
>DATBJE010000321.1:0-44433 GCA_036556565.1 Gaiellaceae bacterium | reverse complement strand
GAAACCCGTTTCCGCCCCCTGGAATGGTCACGGTCCGAGCAATCGCCGGCGCTGGCAGCAGCTCGGGCTCCTCGCCCCGCGCGACGACGGCGACGAGAAGCGCGAACGGGAAGAAGAAGAAGATCAGGCGGATCGAGCCCTCGTGGGGGTCGTCCGACCACAGGAGCGAGACGCCCACGAGCGCGACGAGGACGGCCGTGGGGACGGCGACGAGGAGCGGCAGCGGCCGCAGCTCCGAGCCGCGCGCGAGCGCGATCGCCAGGGCGAGGGCGCCCGCGGCCAGCACGAGGTAGAGCGACAGCAACAGAAAGGCCTCGTCTCCGCCCAGCCTCACCGGGATGCGCACCGGCGCGACGATCAGGAGGGCCACCGGGATCGCGGCGGGCATCCGGAGAAAGAGGACCATGAGCGCGACCAGCAGGAGCGCTCCGAGCGCACAGGCGGCGAGGCGCGCCGGAGAGTGGAGGATCAGCCGCAGCTGGTCGGGGACGAGCGCCAGCGCGAGCCCGACCTCGGCGAGCCCGACGAGCGCGAGCCCGGCGAGGAAATGCAGGCGAGCGCGGGCGAGGAGCACGATGGGCGCGGCGACGGCGCCCACCACCGCAGCCGCCTCTGCGAGTTCGACGCGCTCCATCCGCCTCGGCGGCGAAGCCTAGTCGGATCGCGGCCCCGCGAGGACGAGAGGCGTCAGCGGCAGTCGCCGCAGAGCCCCGAGACCTCGAGGTGGTGCTCGGTGGCCACGAAGCCGTGCCGCGCGGAAATCCGCTCGAGCCACGGGTCGAGCTCGCAGTCGCCGAGCTCGACGACGCGGTGGCAGCTCGAGCAGACCAGGTGGTGATGGTGGTGGCCCTCGCCGCACCAGCGGTAGCAGAGCTCGCCCGGGCGGTGGGAGAGCGTGTCGACGACGCCCTCGTCGGCGAGGAGCCGCAGCGTCCGGTACACGGTCGCGAGCCCGAGCGGCTCGCCGCCCGCTCGGAGGCGGTCGTGGAGGCCCTGGGCGGTCACGTCGTCCTGCTCCCCCATGAGCTCGGCGAGCACGGTGACCCGCTGGCGCGTGGGGCGCGCTCCGACGCCCTCCAGGGCCTCGGTCGCGCGGCGTCGTTGCTGCGTGGCGGTCACGACGTCTATCCTACTCCGAGTGATAACGAGAATCGTTCTCATGTTAGTCGGCGCGGCCGTCGTCGTCGCCTGCCTGCTCGCGGTCGCCGGTTGCGGCGGCAACGCCTCCGCGGGAAACGGACGCGAGGACGTGGTCGCCGGCTTCTACCCGCCGGCGTTCGCCGCCGAGCAGATCGGCGGCCGTGCCGTCGACGTCACGAACCTCACCCCGGCGGGCTCCGAGCCGCACGACATCGAGCTCTCGGTGCGCGACGTGGAGCACGTCATCGACGCCGACCTCGTCCTCTACCTCGGCGACGGCTTCCAGCCGGCGGTCGAGGACGCCGCCGGCGACACGCACGGGAAGGCACTCGACCTCCTCGACGGGCTCGACGTCCGGGACGGCGACCCCCACGTCTGGCTCGATCCCGTCCGCTACGCCCGCATCGTCGAGACGATCGGGAAGGCGCTCGGCAAGGAGGCGGCCGCGAGGGCGCTCGCCGCCAGGGTGCGGGCCCTCGACGCCGAGTACCGCGCCGGGCTCGCAGACTGCGAGCGCCACGAGCTCGTCACGTCCCACGCCGCGTTCGGGTACCTCGCCGAGCGATACGGGCTCGAGCAGATCGCCGCCACGGGCCTCTCGCCGGAGGCGGAGCCGGGGCCGCGCGACGTCGAGCGCGTCGTCGACCTCGCCCGCGCGCACGGCGCGACGACGATCTTCGTGGAGCCGCTCGTCTCCCCCGACCTCGCCGAGACGATCGCGCGCGAGGCCGGCGCGCGGACGGCCGTCCTCGATCCCCTCGAGGGCCTGACCGAGGACGAGCTCGCCACGGGCGACGACTACTTCTCCGTCATGCGCGCCAACCTCGCCGCGATCCGGGGGGCGCTCGGATGCCGCTAGCGCTCTCGGTCGAGAACCTGTCGTTCGCCTACCGGCCGGGCCAGCCGGTGCTCGAGGACGTGACGCTCGCGGTCGAGGAGGGCGAGTTCGTCGCCGTGGCGGGCCCGAACGGGGGCGGGAAGACGACCCTCGTCCGGCTCGCGCTCGGGCTCCTGCGGCCGACCGGCGGCGCCGTGCTGCTCTTCGGCGAGCCCGCCCACCGCTTCTCGCGGCGGGAGGCGCTCGGCTACGTCGCCCAGCGCGCCCAGGTGGGCACGCGGGGGCCCGTGACCGTCCGCGAGGTTGTCGCCGCGGGCCGGCTCGCGCAGGGCGGCCTCGTCGGGCCGCTCCGCCGGCGAGACCGCGCCATCGTCGAGCAGGCGATCGAGGACGTCGGCCTCGGCGGGCTCGCCGACGCGAAGCTCGCCGACCTCTCCGGCGGGCAGCAGCAGCGGGCGTTCATCGCCAAGGCGTTCGCCGGCGAGCCCTCGCTCATCGTGCTGGACGAGCCGACCGCGGGCGTGGACGCCGCCTCGCAGGAGGCCCTCGCACAGCTCCTCGACCGGCTCCGCCGCGACCGGGGCGTCACGACGCTGTACGTCTCGCACGAGTTCGGCGCCGTGGAGGACATCGTCGAGCGGCTCGTCCTCGTGCGCGGCGGCATCGTCTTCGACGGCCCGCCGCGCGCCCTCCCCGACCAGTGGCACGACCCCTCCCACTCCCATGCTCGACTCTGAGTTCATGCGGCTCGCGTTCGCGACCGGCGCCGTCGTCGGGCTGCTGGCTCCTGCCGTCGGGTTCTTCCTCGTCCAGCGGAACATGAGCCTCGTCGGGGACGGGATCGGGCACACGGCGTTCGCAGGCGTGGCGGCCGGGTACCTGCTCGGCATCTCGCCGGTGGTCGCGGCGCTCGTGGCCTGCGTCTCCGGCGCGATCGGCATCGAGTGGCTCCGCTCCCGCCACCAGACGGTCGGCGACCAGGCGCTCGCGCTCCTCTTCTACACCGGCATCGCGGCGGGAGTCGTGCTCGCCTCGTCCGCGGGCGCGCTCGACGTGAACCTCTTCGCGTTCCTCTTCGGCTCCATCCTCACGGTCACGCGGGAGGACCTCGTGCTCGTCGCCGTGCTCGGCGCCGGCGGGATCGCCGCCATCGGCCTCCTCTACCGGACGCTCGCGGGCGTCGTCATCGACGAGGAAGGCGCGCGCGTCGCCGGCGTCCCCGTCGGCGCCGTCAGCGTCCTCGTCGCCGGGCTCGCGGGGCTCACGATCGGGCTCTCGATGCGGATCGTCGGCATCCTCCTCATCGCGGCGCTCATGGTGCTCCCGGCGATCGCGTCCGCACGCATCGCTTGGAGCATGCGCTCGTCCCTCCTCATCGCCATGGGCATCGGCCTCGTGTCGGTGCTCGCCGGGCTGACGGTGGCGTACTACGGCGACCTGCCACCGGGCGGTTCGATCGTCCTCGTCGCCGCCGGGGCGTTCGTCGTCGCGAGCCTCGTCGAGGCAGCGCGCGTGCGTCGCTGAGCCAACCGCGATACGCTCGCCGCCGTCATCGGGCTCCGCGACAAGTGGCGACGGGCTGGCCAGCTCGGCTGGGGCAGGGTGGCCGGCCTGCCCGCACACAGGCTCCGGTGGCGCCTCTCGGATCCATCAGGCATCGAACGGTGGACCGAGAGACGACTCGCGCTCGACGGCGGCTACTGGCTCTTCGTCCTCGGCATCAACAACTCGGGCACGACGATCCTGGCCGAGCTCCTCTGCTCGCACCCCGAGATCCGCTCACTCCCTGGAGAGGGGCAGTACCTGACGCGAGCGCTCCCGGCGCCGCTCCGCCTCGGCGTCCCGAGGCTCTGGACCGAGCGGCTCGACGCCTTTCGCTGGACCGAGACGAGCGAGGCCGGCCTCGCGTCGCGCGTGCGCTACGACTGGAGCCACTTCGCCGAGCGGGGCTCCGGGATCCTGCTGGAGAAGAGCCCCCCGAACACCGTCAGGGCGCGCTGGCTCCAGGAGCACTTCCGGCCGTCTCGTTTCGTCGCCCTCGTGCGACATCCCTACCCGGTTTGCGAGGGAATCCGGCGTCGGACCGGGTGCACCATCCGGGAGGCGGCCCGGCACTGGGTGCGCGGAAACGAGATCCTGCTCGAGGATCTCGACCGGCTCCACCGTTCCCTTTGGCTCACCTACGAGGAGCTGACGGATCAGCCCGAGGAGCAGCTCGAGCGTCTGGAGGCCTTCCTCGAGCTCCGCACGCTCTTCGACCGCCGCGTGCTCGACGAGCCCATCCGAAGCCACAACATCTACGGGGAGCCGCAGCCGCTGCAGAACATGAATGCCCGCAGCCTCGAGCACCTCTCTCCGGAGGACGCGGAGGCAATCGACGGGATCGCGCGCGCCCTCATGCAGCGCCTCGGCTACGAGTCGTCGCTCTGCTCTCAGACCTGACGAAGCTGCTGCACCGGCGCGTCGTGAGCCGTCGGCATAATGACGGGCTCGCCGATGCGCTGGAAGATCGCCGCAGGGGTCGTCATCCTTGTGCTGGTCGCGGTCGGGGGAGTAGCGGTCGCCTACAACCGGCTCACCGATCAGCCGAACGACGCCGCCGACACGGAGCTGGCCGGCGTCTCGGTCGAGGCTGCGACAGACACCGGGCCGATCACGACCGCCGAGACTCCGGAGACGGAGACCGACTCGCCGCCCGAGCGGTGCTGGCACGAATTCGGGGGCGACCCGCAACGACGGGTCAGCCGTCCGCTCATCGACCTCGGGCGGCCGACCCGCGTGCTCTGGTCGCGACGGATGGGCGACTTGATGGAGTACCCGCCGACGTTCTGCGACGGCCGGCTGTACGTCGCGCTCGAGCACGGGGGCGTCATCGCCCTCGACTCGACCACGGGCCGCCTCGTCTGGAAGCGGGACACCGGGGGCCCGCACGCCTCGTCCCCCGCGATCTACGACTCCCTGCTGATCGTGAGCTCGCATGACGGCAGCGTCACCGCCTTCACGCGCGAGGACGGTCGCAAGGTCTGGCGGATCGACGTCCCCGGGAAGGTCGAGTCCTCGCCGGTGGTCGTCGACGAGACGGCGTACTTCGGCTCGACCGAGGGCCGCCTGTACGCCGTCGATGCGAACAGGGGCACCGTCCGCTGGGCCTACAACACCGGCGGCAGGATCAACGCGAGCCCCTCTGTCTTCGGCAACCGGATCTGCATCTCCACATATGCCGGCGCAGTCTTCTGCCTCGATCGCCGGAACGGACAGAAGCTCTGGGACACGTACGTCAAGCAGAACGCGTTCTCGTACGAGAGCTTCTATGCGAGCGCGTCCACCGACGGGGCGCGCCTCTACACGACGTCGCGCGCCGGGAAGATCGTCGCGCTCTCGGCCAGGAGCGGAAAGGTCGTCTGGACCTTCCAGATGGGAGACTGGGGGTACGCCACCCCCGCGATCGCGAGCGGCCGGGTCTACGTGGGCGGCTTCGACGGGCACCTGCGCGCGTTCCGGGCCACGGACGGCCGGGTTCTCTGGGACCGGACGCTGGGGGGAACGATCCTGGCGCCGGCTCTGGTCGTCGGCGACCTCGTCTTCGTCTCGACGCTCGAGCGCGACACGTACGGCCTTCGCACGTCCGACGGGAAGGTGGTCTGGCACCGCTCGGAAGGCGGCTACAGCCCCGGCATCGCGACCGACCGCCAGTATTTCTTCTCGTTCCGGCGGGTCCTCTACGCCTTCCGCGGCGAGAACAGCCCTCCCGAGCCCGACTAGGAGCGCCCCGCCGGCACGGGATGCCGGCGCTGCCACAGCGGCGAGCGCTGGACGGCCGTCCCGGCGGCTCGCCATGCCCACCCCCGAGCTCGGTACGAGGCGAGCCGCGCCCTCGCCCGCAGGGACGGCGGGCGAGCAGGACCCGTCGCGAGGTCGTAGCCGAGCGCGGCGAGGAGCTCCCCGGCGACGTCCTCGAAGCCCGCCGCGTCCACCGGCGCCATCTCGCTCCTCCAGTTGCGGATGCCCGGCGTCAGCGGACGCTTCAGGCTCTGCTGATGCGGCCGGCTGCTTGCGGCGACGTCCTCGGTGTGACGGACCATCTCGGCCTCGTACGAGAGGCCCGCGAACGAGCAGATCGCCCCCAAGGCCGAGTGCGGCTCGGCGACGAGATCGTCGTAGCGCACCTCCAGATAGCGCTCGGGACCCACACGCGCCCCGAGCCCGCGCGCAGCCTCGACCTCGGTTCGCCACTCGCACGCGAAGTCCGGAACCGACCGCGGGTGGGCCCAGGTCCTCGTGACCACGCCCTCCGGCATGGCGAGGAAGGACGACGCCACATCGCGCCCGTCCCGCACGAGGTGGACGAACTGCGCTCGCGGAAACAGCTCCTCCAGGAGCGGGAGGTACTGCATGTACATCGGGGTCTTGTCGCCCCAGCGCTCCTTGTGCCGCTCGGCGGCGTAGGTCTCGAAGACCGCCGCGATCGCGTCGCCCGTTCGCATCCCATCGCGGAGCCGCTCGCGCACGCGCTCGGGATCGACGCCCCAGTCCGCCAGCGTGCCGATTCGGCGCAGGTCGTCCACGAACGAGGCCACGTCGATCGAGCCTCGGTGCCGGGCGGCGAGCTGCGGCAGGAAGTACGACTCGTCCGGGATCGCCAGGCGTGAGTTCCGGTCCAGCATGACGCGCAGGAGCGTGGTTCCCGATCGCCGCACTCCGAGCACCAGAAGCGGAGGCGCGGCCGCGGTCATGCAGCCTGATGCTAGATGATCCCTATGATCGTCCCGTGTCCGAGGCCTCGGCAGACCGTGCCGTCCCGATCGTCGGCCTCGGGGCGGGCGGGCATGTGAAATCCGTCCTCGAGGCCGTCCGCTCGCTCGGCCGCTTCGAGGTGACGGCGCTCGCGGACGACGATCCGGCCCTGACGGGATCGAAGGTCCTCGGCGTCCCCGTCGTCGGTCCCGACGCCCTCGGGGAGCTCCGCGCGGCCGGGGTCGCTCATGCGTTTGCCGGGGTCGGAGGCGTGGGCGACAGCGCGGCGCGAGAGCGGGCGGTCGGACGCCTGCTGGAGGCCGGCTTCGAGCTACCGCCGATCGTCCACCGCTCGGCAGTCGTCTCCCCCTGGGCCCGCGTCGGCCGCGGCGCTCACGTCCTGGCCGGCGTGATCGTGAACGCCGACGCCGAGATCGGCGACGACGTCATCCTGAACACGGGGGCGATCGTCGAGCACGACTGCCGCATCGAAGCCCATGCGCACGTGGGGCCGGGTGCCCGGCTCGCCGGTGCCGTCACCGTCGGCGAGCGTGCCCACGTCGGGCTCGGCGCCGTCGTCATCGAGGGGATCCGGATCGGCGACGGCGCGTTGGTCGCCGCCGGAGCGGTCGTCGTCCGGGACGTTCCCGCGGGCGCCCGAGTCGCCGGCGTCCCGGCGGCCGACATGCGCCCCGAGGATTAGAACTCAGCCGCGCTCGCCCCAGTCGCCCTGGGCGTCGCCGTACACCGGCCTGCCGCGGAAGAGCTCCGGGATCGTCGCGACCAGTATTCGCAGGTCGAGGCGGAGAGACCGATGGTCGACGTACCAGACGTCGAGCTCGATCCGCTCGGGCCAGCGAAGCTGGTTGCGCCCGGAGATCTGCGCCCAGCCGGTCACGCCCGGCAGCACCTCGAGCCGCCGCCGCTGAAAGTCGTCGTAGCGCTCGACCTGATAGCGAAGCGTCGGTCGCGGCCCGACGATGCTCATCTCGCCGACCAGCACGTTCCAGAGCTGGGGGAGCTCGTCGAGCGACGAGCGGCGCAGGAAGGCGCCGACCCTGGTGATCCGTGGGTCCTTCTCCGTGATCAGGAAGTCGACGGGCTCGCGAGGGGGCGAGTCGACGAGCGTTCGGAACTTGACGATCTCGAACGGCACGCCGTGGCGGCCTATCCGCTCTTGGCGGAACAGGACGCGCCCACCGTCCTCGAGCTTGATGGCAGCGGCGATGACGGCGCCGAGCGGCACGGCCACGATCGCGACGAGCGAGACCAGGGCGAGATCGAGCGCGCGCTTGACGGGCGCGTAGCCGCCGATCACGAGGCGCCTCGGCGTGGCGCCCACGAGGCGTGCGGCCCCCCCAGCGCGCGCACGAGCCCTTCCGCAGACGCTGCGGTGACCGCAGCGTAGTACCAGGCCGCTCCCGCGAGGGGCAGATCGGGCTTGCGTCTCCCGACGGCCGCGAGCACGAGGAATCCGAGCTGGAGCGCGACGAGCGTTCGCGCCCGCCGGTCACGGGGCGCCAGCGCGAGACTCGCCACGAGCGCCGTCAGGTGCAGCGGGCCGCTTGCGTACCGGATGCCGCGGTGGGAAAGAAGGGCGGCGTAGTAGAGCGGAGGCTGGCCACGCGGGTCGAGCATGCCGCCGTGCAGGATCTCCCACCACGCCTGGGAGAGCATCCGTACCTTCCGACGCCGCTCCGCCCACGTCGTCGCGAGGGCGGGCTCGCGCGCGATCGCCGCGGGCTCGTAGACCGAACGGAGGCCTTGGCGCCGGAGGCGAAACGGCAGACCAAGGTCGTGGCTGTGGCCGTCCGCCAGCGCGAGGAACTCGGACCGCCGCACCGCGTAGATCGCGCCGTTCCCGCCGGTGATCGACCCGCAGTCCGACTCCTTCTCGCGAAGCCAGAGCTCGTAGCGCCAGTAGAGGCCTTCGCGACTGTCGCCGCCGGTCTCCTCCTCCAGGAGCAGCTGCCCGCAGACGTAGCCGACCTCGGGATCGGCGAGATTGCGCACGAGCTCGCGCAAGGCGTCGCGGTCCCAGAGCGAGTTGGCATCGGAGAAGGCGAGCACCTCGGCCGTGGTCATCGCCGCTGCCGCGTTCTGAGCAGCGAGCTTTCCGGCTCTCGGAAGGTCGAGCAGGCGGACGCCGTCGGTGGCGAACCCCTGAGCGACCTCGCGCGTCCCGTCGTTCGAGCCGTCGAGCGCGACGACGATCTCCAGGCGCTCGCGCGGGTAGTCGAGACGCAGGGCGTTCTCGAGCCGCTCGGCGACCACGGCCTCCTCGTTGTGGGCAGCGACGACGAGCGCGACGCTCGGCTCGATGTCGCGCTTGACGACACGCTTCGACCGGATCTCGGCGAGGAGCGCGGCCGCGAGCGGGTAGCCGACGTGCGTCCAGGCGAGCGCCGTCAGGCTGCCCCACAACATGCCGCGGAGAATCATCGCGACGTGATCGTACCCCGCTCCCCGAGGACGTCCGGCCGGCCGGCGGGGCTGTGCGAACCTGGCGGCCGTGACGCCGCATACGATGCCCCTGCATGACGACGGCGACCGAGGTTGGGCTCTCGAGGTTCGCGGACAAGGTCGAACGACCCGTGATCGTCGGCGGCTGCCCGCGCTCCGGCACGACCCTCCTCCGCTCGATGTTGCACTCCCATCCGGAGATGGCGATGCCACGCGAGACGCGGTTCGTCATCGAGGCCTGGCAGCGACGACGGGCCTTCGGAAACATGCGTGAGGCGGAAAACCGGCGCCGACTCGCCGCGTGGATCTTCGACCAACCGCAGACTCTCCATCGCCGGCTCGGCCTCGACCGAGACCTCGCGGTCGAGCGACTGGTCGCGGCTCCGCCCACGCTCGGGTCCGTGCTCGCGACCCCGTTCCTCCTCTACTCGGAGAAACACGGGAAGCCGCGCTGGGGCGACAAGCGCCCGAAGTACGCGTCACGGATGGCGGTCGTCTGGGATCTCTTTCCCGACGCCCAGTTCGTCCACGTCGTTCGTGACCCGCGCGCCTGTGTAGCGTCGATGCGCAAGCTGGGGTGGTTCGACGGAAGGATCGCTCCGGCACTCGAGATGTGGGAACACTCGATCAACACCGTGGCCGCCTGGCGTTCCCGACTCGCGAGCGACCAGATCCTCGACGTGGCCTACGAGGATCTCGTCACCGAGCCAGACGTCGTCCTGACTCGGATCGCGCGCTTCTCCCGCCTGGCGGCCGACAGCCAGGCCATTCACCAGATGCTCAGGTATCACGAGCGCAAGGAGGTCAGGAGCGAGCGGTACCACTCGAATCTCGCGAGCCCGCCCGACCCCGCTCGCGTGTCGGGGTGGCACACCGTCCTCGAGCCGGACGAGATCGCCCTCGTCGAGCACGCCGTGGGGCCGCGCATGGCCGAGCTCGGCTACGAGCCGGTCGCCGGGGGCAGCATGCCGGCGGCGGAGCTGCGTCGCAGCCTGTGGGCGGAACGGCGGCGGCGGCAGGCGGCGAGGCTCAAGCTGGCCCTCCTCGACAGGGTCCGAGGGCTCGCGGACAACGGCCAGCCCCTGGCGGCCGTCACGACCGAACGATCTACGCCCGCGGCGCGTCGGCATTCCGCTCCCGCTCCGCCGCCGGGTCGATGAGCCCGCGGCCCCGTGCCTGCTCCCACGCGCCGACGAGGAACCCCGTCAACCAGCCCGGATCGCGGGTCTGCACCACCTTGCCGAGGTTGAGCGGAAGGGTTCCGACCAGGGCCCACCAGAGCGCCGACCGGTACCGAAGCGTCTGCGGCATGTTCTTGCGGTGCAGATAGAACTGGTTCGCGAGAGCCATTCGCTGGTGGTCGAACGTCGAGAGCCTCTCCGATGAGCTCTTGTGGTGATCGATTCGCGCCCTCGGGGTCTGGACGAGGACGTAGCCCCGCTTGACGACTCGATAGGAGAGATCGAAGTCCTCCATGAACGCGTAGCCGATCATGTTCTCGTCGAATCGCTCGTGGTCGAACACCTCGCGGCGGAAGGACATGAACCAGCCGTTGAAGTATTCGAGCCGCCGCACCGACTCCGAGGCCGACACGCCCTCCACGAAGAACCCCGATCGCATTCGCCCGCTCGCATCGGGCCAGAACCCACCCATTCCGAAGAGCCTGCGCCAGAGGATCGTCAGCTTCCCGGGCCGTTGCGGGAAGACCGGCGCTCCGCGGACACCGCCCAGCTCCGACCCCCACCGACCGTACTCCCGGAGGATCTCCTCGTGGACGTCCGGGGCGAGCGTGACGTCGTCGTCGATCAGGAAGACCGGATCGCCGGCGGTTCGGTCGATCCCGATGTTGCGCTGGAGCGTCAGGCCGCGAGGCGCGGGGTGGACGTAGTCGATCGTGAGCCCCGCCTCCTCGCACATGCGCTCGATCTCGGCACGACCCAACGGCTCGTCGCTCGAGTCCACGACGCACAGCTCCTCGGGGAGCACGCTCTGCGCGAGGAGGCTCCGAACCGTCGCGATCAGCTCGTCGTGCCTGTTTCGCGTCGCGATGATGAAGCACGATCCCGCGCCGTTCCTATCCGTGTCACGTGTCGTCACCGAGGTCCGAGCGACATGATCGCAAGGTTCCCGACGGCGGCCGTGATAGAACGCGGCCGATGACACCGCCGGGCCGGGATGAAGCGTGAAGGGCATCGTGCTCGCAGCCGGGCCCGGGCGACGCCTTCACCCCTTGACGGAGGCGCTCCCGAAGACACTCCTCCCGCTGGACGACGGGCGGACGATCCTGGATCTCGCGCTGGCGAACCTGGCCTCGGTCGGCCTCGAGGAGGTCGTCGTCGTCACGGGATTCGCCGCCGACCGGGTCGAGGAGCGCGCCGCCGACCTCGAGCGCCGGCACGGCGTGAGGCTGGAGCTCGTCTTCAACGACCGCGCCGAGGAATGGAACAACGCCTACTCGCTCTGGCTCGCCCGTGAGGCCTTCGCGCGCGGCGGCATGCTCGTGAACGGCGACACGGCGCACCCACGAAGCGTGGAAGACAGCCTCCTGGCGGCTCGCGGGCCCGGCCTGCTCCTGGCGGTCGACCAGGAGAGGAAGCTCGGGGCCGAGCAGATGAAGGTCGTCCTCGAGGAGGACGGGACCCTGCGGCGCATCGGCAAGGACGTCGACCCCGCGACCGCCGACGGCGAGTACATCGGCGTCGCCCTGATCGAGGCGGCCGCCGCGGAGCCCCTAGCCCAAGCGCTCGAGACGACCTGGCGACGCGATCCGTCCCTCTACTACGAGGACGGCTTCCAGGAGCTTGCCGATCGCGACGGGGACGTTCGCATCGCCCCGATCGGAACAGTCGATTGGGTCGAGGTCGACGACCTTGCCGACCTCGCGCGCGCGAGGGAGCTGGAATTCCGGTCCTAGCCCGCCTGGTCGCCTGTCCGCTGGCGATCGAGGTCGGTAGCGGAGCAGTCGGGGCGCTCGCCGCTCTCCTCGACGATCGGCGCATCTCCTCGAACGGCCAGGTTGCCGTCGTCGTCGGGCCCGGGCAGGGTGACGCGATCGCCGACGTCGTCCGGCCGGACCTCGGAAACGCAGGGGTCCATCGGGTCGAGGGAGGCACGCTGCAGGCCGCGCTCGACCTCACCGAGCGGCTCCGTGCAGGCTCCTACGACGCCGTGGTCGGGATCGGGGGCGGGCGGACCCTCGACGTCGCCAAGTACGCCGCGGGCCTGGTCGGCCTGCCGATGGTCTCGGTCGCGACCAACCTGGCGCACGACGGCATCGCGTCGCCGGTGGCGTCGCTCGAGCACGACGGCCGCAAGGGCTCGTACGGCGTCCACATTCCCATCGCGGTCGTCGTCGACCTCGACTACGTGCGACGCTCCCCCGCGGAGCAGCTGCGATCGGGGGTCGGAGACGTGCTCAGCAACCTGAGCGCCCTCGCAGACTGGGAGCTCGCGAGCCGGGAGCGGGGAGAGCCGGTCGACGGCCTCGCCGCGACCTTCGCCCGCTCCGGCGCGGAGTCGCTGCTGCACCGGACGGACGACCTGACGTCGGACGCCTTCCTGACCTCGCTCGCCGAGGCGCTCGTGCTGAGCGGCCTGGCCATGGCCGCGGCGGGCAGCAGCCGCCCCTGCAGCGGAGCCTGTCACGAGATCTCACACGCGATCGACGCCCTCTACCCAGGACGCGCGCCGCACGGCGAGCAGGTCGCCGTGGGCGCGCTCTTCGCCTCGTACATGCGCGACGACGAGCATCTGGCCGCGCTCGACGCCGCGCTCGCGCGGCACCAGGTCGCCCGCCTGCCGTCCGACCTCGGCATGTCGGAGGAGGAGTTCTGCGCGGCGGTCGCCCGGGCTCCATCGACACGGCCGGGCCGGTTCACGGTGCTCGAGCACCTCGACCTCAATACGACGGAAATCCACGAACGCGTTCGCGAGTTCGTCGGTGCCTTCGCTCGCTGAGCTCCGCGCCGTCGCCCAGCCGGAGGGGCACCTTCAGCGACCCGGCGAGGAGCACTGGGCCGGTCGGCTGTACATGCGCCGGATCTCGCTGCACGTGACGCGAGTCCTCGTCGCCACACCGATCAGCGCAAACGCGGTCACCGCCCTGATGATCCCGGTCGGGCTGCTGGCCGGGCTCGCCCTGAGCCTCCCCGGCGTCGCCGCTGCGGTCGGGGCCGCTCTCCTGGCCCAGGTCTGGCTCCTGCTCGACTGCTGCGACGGCGAGGTCGCACGCTGGCGACGGACGTTCTCCCTCAAGGGACCGTACCTCGACGCGCTCGGCCACCATACGATCGAGGCGGCATTGCCCGCAGGTCTCGGCATCCGGGCGGACGGCGGCTGGGACTCCATCGGCGGCTGGACGGCCCTGGGCCTCACGGTCTCGGTGCTCGTCCTTCTGCTGAAGGCGGAATCGATCCTCGTCGTCGCCACCCGGGCACGGGCCGGCCTCTCGGTGGACGAAAGGCTCTGGGAAGGCGGCGGGCCTCGACCTTCCGGCCGTCGCTCCGCCCTGCGGCAGGGCGTGAGGCTGTTCCCGGGCCTGCGGCCGTTCTATGCCGTCGAGGCCTCGCTCCTCGCCCTCGGCGCGGCGCTGATCGACTCGGCGACGGACAGCCTGGACGCCAGTCGCGGGCTCCTGCTCGCCCTCGTCGTCGTGGCGATCGTCGCCGTCATCGGGCACGCCTCGTCGATACTCGCGTCCGACCGGTTGCGCTGAGATATCACCGTGTCGCGGCCAGCGACTAATCTGGATCGCGTGCGAGCAGAGGCGAACGCTGCGACGACGCCGAGATCGGGCACGCCATGAGCGCCGTTGCCGAGCAGCCCGGCCCTGCTCAGGACGAGTTCACGTCCCAGCTGCAGGTCTACGAGCCTCACCGCGTCGGGCTCCCGCCGCTCGCGCCGTACTTCCGGGAGCTGTGGCGGCGCCGGGCCTTCGCCGTCGAGCTCGCCCGCAGCAACCTCAGGGCGCAGAACTACAACACCGTCCTCGGCCAGCTCTGGCTGATCCTCAACCCGCTGTTCCTCGGGCTCGTCTACTTCATGCTCGTCACGATCGTTCGCGGCGACAGCCGCGGGTCCGCGTTCCTCGCCCACCTTCTGCTGGGAGTGTTCGCCTTCCGGCTCGTGAGCGGGGCGATCAGGCCGGGAGCCAAGTCGGTCACGAGCGGCGGTCGGCTCATCCTCAACACCGCGTTCCCGCGCGCGCTCCTGCCGATCTCCGCCGTCCTGGCCTCGATCCTGCGCTTCCTCCCGACACTCGGCATCTACGCAATCGTCCACGCGCTCGCCGGACTGCCCGTGACCCCGGAGATCCTGTGGGGCATCCCGATCCTCGCGCTCATGGTCGTGTTCGCGACCGGGATGACGATGCTCGTGGCCACTGCCCAGGTCTACTTCCGCGACACGCGGAACTTCCTGCCCTTCTTCCTCCGGATCTGGGTCTTCGCGTCCCCGATCCTCTACTACGCCAACGAGGTCCCCGACCAGCTGAGGTTC
Organism: Gaiellaceae bacterium; assembly: GCA_036556565.1. Lineage (GTDB taxonomy): Bacteria > Actinomycetota > Thermoleophilia > Gaiellales > Gaiellaceae > JAIBJN01. The sequence continues at coordinate 29,762 of DATBJE010000321.1, read as the reverse complement.
GTCCTGTACGTCAACCCGCTCTATCCGATGCTCGCGACGTTGAGCGAGACCGTGAACTTCGGCCGAAGCCCGAGCTCCGGATTGCTCGCGGCCAGCGTGGCGTGGGCCGTGGCCGGGATCCTGATCGGCGGCCTCGTCTTCATCTCACGGGAACGAGAGTTTGCCGTCCGCCTCTGAGAACCCCTTTCGAAATGAGGCACTGAGGCCTCATTCCGAAATGAGCTCTAAGCCGGTCACCACGGCCCGGTCGCCCCAGGCTCCTGCGGGCACCTGGGCGGTCAAGGTCGAGGATCTCTCGCTGACCTATCGGACGCCGGTTCAGAAGCGACCGACGCTCAAGGGCACGCTGAAGCGGCTCGGTCGCCGGAAGCGGATCATCCGCGAGATCAACGCCCTCCGTGACGTCTCGTTCGAGGTTCCCCACGGAACGGTCGTCGGCATCGTCGGCGTCAACGGCGCCGGCAAATCGACGCTCATGCGGACGCTCGCGGGCATCCTCCCTCCGACGAAGGGCAGAGTCGAGGTGCAGGGACGGGTCAGCACCCTGCTCGCCCTCGGCGTCGGCTTCAACGCCGATCTGACCGGACAGGACAACGTCATCCTCGGCGGGCTCGCCGCGGGGTTGAGCCGCGACCAGATCGAGGCGAAGTACGAGGAGATCACCGCGTTCGCGGAGCTCGAGGACTTCATGGACATTCCCATGCGCCGCTACTCGTCGGGGATGTACGGGAGGCTCGCGTTCTCGGTCGCGGTCAACCTGGAGCCGGACATCCTCCTGATCGACGAGGCCCTCTCCGTCGGCGACGCCCGCTTCAAGCGCAAGTCGTTCGACAAGATGCGTGAGCTCTGCGAGCAGGCGCGGACGATCTTCATCGTCAGTCACGCGCTCAAGACCATGCACGAGCTCGCGGACGAGGTCATCTGGATCCACCGTGGGCGAGTGAAGATGCGCGACAGCCCCGACACGGCGATCGCCGCCTACGAAGAGTTTCTCGGCGTGTCCGGGACGGACGAGGTCGTGCTCGAGGACCCGTAGGCCGACCCGGCCGGCGTCGAGAGGCGATCACGAGGGCGCTGGTTATCATCCGGCGAATGCCGAGGGCGCCCACACCAACGCGCGCGCGTACGCGCGCGCGACGCCGGTTTCGGCTGGCCACTCGGGGCGCCCGCATGCTGCCTTCCTTCCTGATCATCGGCGCCCAGCGCGGCGGGACCACGTCCCTGCTCGACGCTCTGCGGCGCCACCCGGACGTGACAGGTCCGACCGCGGGAGAGGATTTCGTTCGCCTCCGCAAGGAGGTCCACTTCTTCGACCACAGATTCGAGAACGGCATCGACTGGTATCGGTCGTTCTTTCCCCTCGAGGCTCGGCGTCGGCTCGCACGCCTTCGCGGCCGCGACCTCGTTGCCGGGGAATCCTCCCCGTACTACCTCTTTCACCCCGAGGTTCCCGCGCGCGTCGCGGAGACCCTGCCGGACGTCAAGCTCATCGCCATGCTCCGCAACCCCGTCGAGCGCGCGTACTCGCACTACCAGCACAAGAAACGCCTCGGCCGCGAGAAACACTCGTTCGCGGAGGCCCTCGCGGCCGAGGACAGACGGCTGGCGGGCGAGGACGCGCTCATCCTCACCGACCACCGCTATCGCCGGCACCACTTCCACCGCGCCTACTTCCGCCGCGGCCTCTACGCCGAGCAGCTCGAGCGTTGGCTCGCCCACTTTCCGCGGGAGCAGCTCCTCGTGATCCGCTCGGAGGACTACTTCGAACGTCCCGAGGCGACCTACGCAGAGGTGCTCGAGCTCATCGGCGCTCGTCCGTGGCACGGTGACTTCCGGCACCGGAACAAGGCGTCCTATGCCGCGATCGACCCGGCACTCCGCGCGGAGCTCGAAGACCGGTTCGCCGAGCCGAACCGGCGCCTCGCCGAGCTCCTCGGGCCGGAGTTCACGTGGGAGCCGCGCGCGGAGGCACCGGGAGCGCCGCCCGGCGCGATCCTCCACCAACCTCAGCTCGCGGTCTCCGACCCGATGCACGAGAGGTCGTAGAGCTCGAGCCTCCTGCTCTGCCAGACGACGCACCGCTCCGGCAGGTTCTCGATCGCCGGGTCCGTCACCGTCCGCCGGAGCCGTTCGGCCCGCCGGGTGAAGGGCGCCATCCGGAACCAGGTCGGCTCCCGACCGCGGCGGACGAGGAGGTAGTCGGCGCCGTAGCGGGTCGCGAGCTCGTTCACGTCGTCGACCGAGGGCCCGTAGAAGGCGTCGACCGTCCGGAACATCCGCCCCCGAATCTGCTCGAAGTAGTCGAGGGCCCACGGCTGGTAGAGCTTGCGCGAGATCACGACCGGCCGGCGGGCCGCGATCGGGATGCAGTTCGCGTCGAAGGGGTCCGCGGCGACGATCGCATCCTTCGGGACGCCTGCGAGGAAGCGGTACAGCGAGCCCTCCCTGCACGTCGCGGCGTAGGGGCTGGCGCCGCCTCCGGCGAAGGCCACCGCGGCCACGAGGACGCTCCCGGCGAGGAGCGTCGCCGCGGCGGCGAGCGCGACCACCGTCCCTCGGGTGGGAGCGTCCGGGCCCCTCGGCCGGAGGACAGCCGCAAGCAGGATCCCGACCGCCAGCCCCGTGGCCAGCGCCGGCGCGGCATCCACGAGCCAGGAGCCGGCGTCCGCAAGCGACATCCTGGGCCCGAGGGGGAAGACGGTCAGGGCGAGCAGGACGGCCATGGCCGGGAGGACCGGCGTCGCGAGCAGCGCCGCCCGCGCCCACCGGCCGAGCGCCTCGACAGTCGGGCGGGCGCAAACCGCCACGACGATGCAGAAGAAGGGCAGAAGCGGGTACGTGTAGCGGTGCGGGAGGTAGAGGCGGAAGAGGACCGCGTGCGCAACCGCGAAGAGCAGGAGGGCCGCGATGGCCATGCACCAGACCTCCCAGCGGATCAGCTTTGCGTTCCGCGGGCGGACGAGTAGCAGCAAGAGCGCCGAGACGGCGAGGATCGAGCCCGAGTCCTGGAGGAAGAACCCGCTGTAGTTCTGGCTCAGGTACTTGATGGTCGAGGACGCGAAGAAGTGCATCTGGCCGTGCACGCCGAACTCCGGGAAGCGGTGCGCCTCGGACGCGGTGATCACCTCCGCATAGCCGGTCGTCACGCGGGCCAGGAGTGTCGCGGCCCCGACGCCGAGCACGCTGAGCCCTGCCAGCGCCGCCCGCCGGCGATCGAGGAGCGGCGAGCGGCGCCGCGTGATCGCGGCGAGCACGACGACGGCGAGCGCCGTGATCCCCGCGGGCGGGTAGAGGAGCAGCCCGACGGGCGGGACGATCGCCGCGGCCACGATCCACCGGCGCAGGAGAAAGAGGACGGCGAGCAGCACGATCGGCTGAGCGAACGCCCTGGGGTGGCCGCCGCTGAAGCGGTGGATGTCCCACGGGACGAGGAACAGCGCCGCGCCGATCCACGCCGCCGGCCGCCAGGCGGCCTGCTCGCGGACGATCCGGAAGACGAGCCAGACCGCGAGAGGCTGGAGGACGACCGGCAGGAGCTCGCCGAGATGGACCGGGTCGACGACGTAGCTCGCGAGCCAGTAGAGCGACCGGAAGAGCGGCGGGCTGTACCCGGTCTCGAGGAGCGCGTTCGTGAGCGGGTCGTGGAACAGCGCCGGGTCCTGGAACCGCCGCATCCAGAACTCGTGGATCATCGCGTCCGTCTGGAAGACGCGCGGCTTCACGATGACCGTCCACTCGACGACGAGGGTCGCGACGGCGGCCACCAGGATGACGACCGCGTCCTCGGTCCACGCCCACCGCGCGGGGAGAGTCCTCCGAGGCGGCTCGTCCGTCACCCGGAATGCCTAGCACATGCGTCTCCCGGCGGCGCCGGCGTGCGGGGCGCCCTCTCTCGGCCGCTACACTCTGCCGCCGTTGCGCAGGGTCCTCGTCACCGGCGGCGCTGGCTTCATCGGCTCGGCGCTCGTGCGACTGCTCGCCGAGCGCGGCGACGAGATCCGCGTCTTCGACAACCTCTCGACCGGAAGCGCCGAGCTCATCGAGGGCACCGGGGCCGAGCTCGTCGAGGGCGACGTCCGCGACGTCGGCGCCCTCGAGCGGGCGGCTGCCGGGCGGGACGTCGTCTTCCACCTCGCGGCCGGCACCGGAGTCGTCCCGTCGATCGAGGACCCCTTCGCCGACTTCGACCTCAACGCGCGGGGGACGCTCTCGGCGCTCTGGGCGGCCCACCGGGCCGGCGCCGGCCGTTTCGTCTTCTCGTCGTCGAACGCGCCGCTGGGCGCCGGCGCCTACCCCGCGAGCGAGGACAAGCCGTCCGCGCCCCTCTCTCCGTACGGCGCGAGCAAGGCGACCGGCGAGGCCTATTGCTCGGCCTTCCACGGCGCGTACGGACTCGAGGCGGTCGCCGTGCGCTTCTCGAACGCCTACGGGCCGCGCTCCGCGCACAAGTCGAACGTGATCCCACTCTTCATCCGCCGCCTGCGCGACGGCCAGGAGCTCGTCGTGTACGGCGACGGGTCTCAGACCCGGGACTTCGTCTTCGTCACCGATCTCGCGCAGGGGCTCGTCCGCGCAAGCGAGGCGGGCGGCGTGGGCGGCGAGGTCTTCCAGCTCGCGAGCGGCGTCGAGACGAGCGTCAACGACCTCCTCGCACGGCTTGCGGAAATCTCCGGAACAGAGCTCGTCGTGCGGCGAGAGCCTCCGCGGCTGGGCGAGATCCTGCGGAACTACTCCCTGATCGACAAGGCGCGCGACCGTCTCGGCTACGGCCCCCAGGTCAAGCTCGAGGACGGCCTCCGCCAGACGTATGAATGGTTCTCGGGCACCGCTGTCGGAGCGTCGAGCTCGCGGCGCGGGATCGCCGGCTGAACTGCGGCTACCCTGGATGCCGAGGATGCCTGCTGCTCGGGGCTCGCTGGCTCTCTGCGCCGCGCTCGCGCTGGTCGTGCTCGCGCTCCCGGCGCAGGCCGGGGCACAGGGCGCGCCGCCGAACGTCCTCGTCGTCGTCACCGACGACCAGCCGGCGATGAACACCCTCTGGGTGATGAAGAAGACGCAGGCCGCGCTCCTCGACAGAGGTACGCGCTACCTGAACGCGTTCTCGGTCACGCCCCTCTGCTGCCCGTCGCGGGCGACGATCTTCACCGGACGCTACGCGCACAACACCGGCGTCATCAGCCAGAACCCGGCCCCGCTCGACCTGACCACCCTCTTTCCACGTTTGCTCCAGGAGGCCGGCTATCGAACGGCGATGACGGGCAAGTTCTTCAATAGGTGGCCGATCGGCACCTCCCCGCCGTACTTCGACCGCTGGGCGACGATCTGCGTGTGCGCCGAGGACCCGGATCCCCTTCTCTTCAACGTCGACGGCACCATGACCCAGACGCGCCCGTACTCGACGAAGCAGATCTCCAACTTCGCCGCACGGTTCCTCAGGCAGTTCGAGCAGGACGACTCGAGGCCCTGGTTCCTCTACGTCGCGCCCACGGCGCCACACTGGCCCTGGGTCCCGACGCCCAGGTACGCGGGCCGGAAGTTCCCGACGTGGGCCGGCAACCCGGCCGTCCGCGAGAAGGACGTCTCGGACAAGCCGCCGTTCCTGAACCCGGGTCGCTACGGGCTCTCGGGCGGCCGCAGGGTCCGGAGCCGCCAGCTCCGCGAGCTGCTCTCGGTGGACGACATGGTCGGGCGCCTCACCGCTCTGCTCGAGACTCTGCGAGAGGCGTCGAACACGCTCGTGATCTACACGTCCGACAACGGCTTCACCTGGGGCGACCACGGGGTCGGCGGCGATGGCGGGACCGTCGGGCAGAAGCGGCTGCCGTACACGGCGTCGGTCAAGGTGCCACTGCTGGCGCGCTGGCCGGGACGGATTCCGGCGGGCGTCCGCTCGCAGCGCCTCACCGGCACGCTCGACCTCGCGCCCACGATCCTCGACGCGGCCGGCATCGCGACCGACCCGGGGAGCCCGCCCCTCGACGGGAGCTCGCTCCTGAGCCCGTCCCGGCGCAACCGTATCCTCCTCGAGTACTGGCGCGAGGTGAGCATCCCGACCTGGGCCTCCATCCGGACGCGGACGTACCAGTACACGGAGTGGTACGAAGACGACGGCGTCACCCCGATGTTCAGGGAGTACTACGACCTCGTCCGAGACCCGTGGCAGCTCGTGAACCTGCTCGCCGACCCGGACGGCGCGAACGACCCGAGCCTCCCGGCCCTCGAGGCTCAGCTCCAGGCCGACCGGGAGTGCGAGGGCACGAGCCCGCCCGTCGGCTGCCCGTAGCCCGGCGCGCCGCCGGCTAGCGGAGCCAGGCGCGCAGCAGCGCGTTCGCGAAGCCGAGCCCGTAGCGGAAGTGCGGCGGCTTCTTCGACGCTCCCGAGATGCGGCCGGCGACGGTGACGGGAACCTCGCGCATGACGAGCTTGCGCTTCGACGCCTCGACGATGAACTCGGAGTTGTGGAACTGGTCCTGGCGGAACTCGAGGCCTCGTAGGGCCTCCGTACGCACCGCCCGATAGCCGCAGGCGGGGTCGGTCACTCGACTCGCCGTCAGCACCGACAGGAGCCACGCGAAGACCTTGATCCCGAGCTTGCGCGCCGCGTGGGACGGGTCGGCCGCGCCGAGGACGCGCGAGCCGTTCACCACGTCGGCCTCGCCCGCGAGGATCGGGTCGACGAGCCGGGGAAGCTCGGACGGGCGGTGCTGCCCGTCGGCATCCATGGTGACCACGATCCTCGCCCCCGTCGCCAAAGCGAGGCGATACCCGGTGCGTAGCGCCGCGCCCTGGCCGCGGTTCAGCGGCAGGTGCACCGCGGCCGCGCCCGCGGCGCGGGCCCGCTCCATCGTGTCGTCCGTCGAGCCGTCGTCGACCACGATGGCGTGCAGGGGGAGGCCGGACATCTCATGGGGCAGCGCCCCGAGGACCTCCGGGATGTGGGCGGCCTCGTTGTACGCGGGAATGACGACCGCGATGCCGCCTGCGAACTCCTCGACGTCCGTGGTCTCCCGGAACTCGTTGAGCGCGAGGTTCTCGATGAGCCGGGTCAGGTCACGACGGGTCCTCTCCTGCCGGGAGGCGATGTAGTACGAGAACGCGTAGAGAACGGCGACCGCGACGATCGTCGCTCCGAGGATCTGGCCCCCGCCGCCCTTCTTGAAGGAGAACGAGTCGAGGAACCACGTGAAGACGCCCGGCTCCAGGGAGACGAGCAGCAGGGGGACGACGAACACGAAGAAACGCAGCAGCAGGTCGCCGTTGCCGATCCTGCCGCGGCGGTACGCCCAGATCGAGACCGCGGCGAAGACGAGCGCCGCGATCAGCCCCGCAGTACGGAGGGGCGTCAGCTCCATCGGCTCACGTCGCCAGCTCGCCGGCGGGCTCGCGCCGCCAGAGCGTCACCGGGTCGATGACCTCGGTGATCACGCGGTCGCGGTGACGGCGGATGACCTCGAGCATCGACTCGATGAGGGTCTCGGAGAGCAGCGTCGGCTGGAGCCCGAGCTCGAGCAGCTTCGTATGCGTGGGGTTGTAGTAGTGCTCCTCCAGCTCGAGGCGTGGGTTGTGCACGTGGTCGACCTGGACGTCGATCCCGAGCTCGCCGGCCGCGTGGCGCACCTTCTCCGCGAGGTCGGCGACGTTGAAGACCTCGGTGAACTGGTTGAAGACGCGGTACTCGCCCGGAGCGGGCGGGTTCTCGGCCGTCAGCGCGACGCACTGGAGCGTGTCGACGATGTTGAGGAACCCGCGCGTCTGGCCGCCCTTGCCGTACACGGTGAGGGGGTGGCCGATGACCGCCTGCACGGCGAAGCGGTTGAGCGCCGTCCCGAAGAGCTCGTCGTAGTCGAAGCGCGTGATCAGGCGATCGTCGAGCCGCGTCTCCGGCGTCTCGATCCCGTAGACGACGCCCTGGTTGAGGTCGGTGGCGCGCAGCCCCCACACGCGGCAGGCGAAGTGGATGTTGTGGCTGTCGTGCACCTTCGACAGGTGGTAGAGCGAGCCCGGGAGCTTCGGGAACGGGAGCGTGTCGGTGCGCCCGTTGTGGTCGATCTCGATGAAGCCTTCCTCGATGTCGATGTTGGGCGTCCCGTACTCGCCCATGGTCCCGAGCTTGATCAGGTGCGCCTCGGGCGCGTGGTCCCGCATCGCCCACAGGAGCTTGAGCGAGCCGAGGACGTTGTTGGCCTGCGTGACGACCGCGTGGTCGACGCTCTTCATCGACCACGGCGCGCTCGGCTGCTCGCCGTAGTGGACGATGGCGTCGGGCTCGAAGTCGCGGACGACGTCGCTGACGAACGTCGCCTCGGCGATGTCGCCGATGTACGGCTCGATGTCCTTCCCGGAGACCTCGCTCCAGGCCTGGAGGCGCTCCTCGAGCGAGGTGACGGGCGTCAAGGAGTGCGACCCGGCCTCCTCGACCCAGCGGCGACGGGCGAAGTTGTCGACCACCCCGACGTCGTGGCCCTGGCCCGAGAACCGCATGGCCGTCGGCCAGCCGAGATAGCCGTCACCGCCGAGGATCAAGACTCGCATTCGGAAAACCTCCTTGTTCGCTCAGGACATCATCGAGGGGCGTGCGTCGATCTCGCTCGTGACTGTTGCGACGGCGCGACGATAGCAGCGCGCGCCGTCGAACCGAACAGGAGACGGCTCACGACGCGCACCGTCCGCCAGGCTTCGGCCCGCGCGGGCTCGGGCCCTCCTCGCCGACCGCGAAGATCGAGACTCGCCTGTCGCGAAAGACCGGGCGGAGCCCGGCGGCGGCCACGGCATCGCTCTCCACCGCGGTCGGAGGGTTGCCACCTCCATATCCGGCCCAGACCCGAGGCGAGACGACCACGACGTAGTCGACGTCCTCGCGCTCGAGAAACTCGCGGCCGGCCTCCGGGTCGTCGAAGAACTCGTTCGCCTCGACGAGCAGTGGGAGCGCACGAGCCATCACCTCGGGCCTCAGGTACGGCGCCATCCCCTCCGTCAGCGCGCGACGGCCGGTCGTCGCCTCCCAGAAGCCTGCCGTCTGAACGTTCGCAAGCATCCGCGCTCCACACGGGACCTGCCTCGCTACCTGGGCGGCGACGGCCAGTCCGTCGTCCGCCCTTCCGAGCTCGCGGTCGGCGGGAACCCGCGCCACCACCGCCGTCACCGCGAGTACGGCCACGCAGAGCGCGAGGACGGGCGTGATCCACCGGCTCCGGCGCTCCAACGGTCCAGCCAGGCCCTGTAGGCACGCCGGAACCAACAGCGCCGGAAGGAGGCCCGCGTAATCGAAGAGACGCCGAACCCCCCAGCCTCCGGGAACCGCCGTGTCGTAGCGGGCGCTGAAGAAGAGGGCAACCGCGAGGAAGATCGGGGCGAGGCCCCAGGCCATGACCGCGAGGGGAAAAAACGACTGCGAGGCTCGTACGAGGATCACGGTGGCCGCCGCAAGCGCCAGGAGAAAGACCACGGCGACCCACGGAGAGGCCGGAGACGCCACGACGTGATCCAGGAAACGCTCGACCAGGTCGCGGGGCGGAATGAAGAACGCGTTGCGCTCGGAGTGGGCGACGACGAATCTCCCCGCCTGGAACGATCTCGTCGGATCGACATCCGGAGGAAGCCCGTCGAAGCCTGCGCCTTGCGTGGCACGGTCCCAGCCGAGCTCGCCTCCGCTCGAGGCGATGACTCCGACGTACGTGGCGCCGAAAACGATCGCGCTCGCTGCGCCCACCGCCGTGGCTCGGCGGAGGAGGCCGCGGTCCAGGAGCACCTCGCCACACGCGTAGAGCGCGAGCATCGCCCCTGCGACGAGGGCCGGGATGAGGTGTGTGAGACCGCCGAGCGCGAAGAGGCCCCCGGTCACACACGAGGCAGCCCGCCGGCGGTCGGCACGCAAAGCGTAGATGCCCGTCACGAGCCCGCAGACCGCGACCATTCGCCCGACGTTCTCTGCGGAGTACAGCCTGAGGTCGTTCCCGATGATGGACGTCAGCGGAAGCTCGTCCGGTACGAACAGCGTGAGAACGGGGACGAGCGGCGCGAAGACGCCGAGCCCGAGATCGCGACCGAGCGCCAGCAGGGCCGCCGCGAGCCCGACCGACGTCAGAACGAGGATCGCCTGCATCGCCGGCAGCGGCTCCTGCCCGAGCAGGAGCGACATGCCCCCCTGGAACGCGTTGAACACGACCTTGCTGACAGTGGTCGGGATCTCGGCTCCCCATTGCCTGGAGGTGTCCGGGACATGGCCGGCAGCGGCTACCTCGAGGCCGTCCGACCAGTAGCGCCAGGGTGCGCGGACCCGCAGGCTCGCCTCCGCCGGATAGACGAGACGGGTCGCCGCGACAGCGAGCAGGAGCGCCAGCCCGGCCGCCAGAGCGAACGGCGCCTCCTTCGCCTGGTCGACGAGCGCAGACGAGTGCGCACGCATCGGCGCACGCCTGAGCGCCAACGTCCAGGCGACCGCCGTGACGCAGACGAGCCCCACCACGAGCGCGGGCAGGGTCAGAAGGTGGACAAGTGCGAGAAACATGGCGGTCGCGGCGACGACCGCGTATCCGAGCCCGAAGGTCAGAGCGATCCGGGTCTCGATCGAGATCGAGCGTGGCGCGGCGAAGGCGAGCGCAGCACCGGCGCCCGGCACGAGCAGGGTCACGGCCAGGACGACGATCGCGGCGGTCACGCCTATTGGGAAGGCGTCGGAGCGCGCCCGGTCTTCAGCCGAGGATCACGTTTCGCGTCGTCCAAACTCACTCAGCCGAGCATCGCGTACGGGCTCGCGACAGGCTCGTTCGCGTCTCGGGCCGCGACGATACCAGCGTTCGTGGCCGGAACAGCCGTACGTGCCCGGCCGCAACCGGGGAAGCCGCTACCCTGGTGACCGAGGACGAGGGCCGCGCTGGCCCTGCATGCAGGATGGGGTGTGCTTCGCGGATGTCTCTCCACACGGGTCGGCGTCTTCTCATCGCGGTGTCGGTCGCCCTCTGCCTTTCGGGGGCCGCCGCCGCCTCCGCGCAGGCGGGCCCGACCGTGACGATCGTCAGCGGCCCGCCGGCCTGGACGAAGGAGGCGAACGCCACGTTCCGCTTCCGGACGAGCGAGCCGGCCGATCTCGAGTGTCGGCTCGACTCGGCGAGCTGGGAGCCGTGCGGCGAAGCGCACACGATCCCGGGGCCACTCGGAGAGGGACGCCACGACCTGGACGTTCGCCCCGAATCGACACCGACCAACGTCGTCGCTCGGACGTGGCGGGTGGACCTGACCCCGCCCTCCGTCCCGACGATGTTCGAGCCGGACGGGCTCTGGCAGGTGACGCGATTCGTGACCGCGACCTGGGGCGGCGCGTCCGACACGCCCAGCGGCATCGCCAGCTTCAGCGTGAGATACGACCGCTGGACCGCCGCAGGGGCGATGCGCAGGCAACTCTGGCTCCGGCAGACCAAGGCCACGGGCGCGACGCTCGTCGGGCGGACGGGGCGGACGTACTGCCTCCAGGCGATCGCCCGCGACAAGGCGGGAAATCGTTCACCCGACTGGAGCGGTCGCCGCTGCTTCGCGGTGCCGGTCGATCCCCGTTCGCTCGACCGGAGCGACGACTGGCGATGGCACTCCGGGGGAATCGGCTCGTTCATGGGCGGTTCGCTGCAGACCGCGAGGAAGGGAGCGTGGGCGCGACGCGAGGTTGTCGCAAGACGGCTCAGCCTCGTCGTGACGAAGTGCCCGCGCTGCGGACGGATCGCCGTCAGCTGGCGGGGCGCCGTCGTCAGGACGATCGACCTCCGGGCCGCTTCGACCCGCGAGGGCCGGGTCGTCCCCGTGGCGTCCTTCCCCGAACGCCGGCGGGGGTGGGTGCGGGTCGACGTCCTCTCCTCGGGCAAGCCCGTGCGCCTCGAGGGCCTGGGGGTGAGCGCCGTATGAGAGGGCTCCTGATCGCAGTCGCCCTCGCGGCCGTGGTCGCCTGGCTCGCGCCGGTCGACGCGGAGGCCGGCTCGCGCCGACCCAACGTCCTGATCATCGTCACCGACGACCAGCCACGCGGGACGCTGCAGGTGATGCCGGCGACGCGCAGGCTGTTCGTGCGGGAAGGCCGAACGTACCGAAACGCGTACGTGACGACGCCGCTCTGCTGCCCCTCGCGTGCTTCGATCCTGACCGGGCGCTACGCCCACAACCACGGCATCCTGACGCAGGAGCCGCAGTCCTTCGACGTGCGGACCTCGATCCCGAGGTACCTGAGGCAGGCCGGCTACCTCAACGGGATCGCGGGCAAGTACCTGAACCGCTGGGGAGCGGGCCCCGACTTCCGCCCCATGTCACCGCCGTACTTCGACCTGTGGGCCACGACTCGGCCGAGCGGGAACGGCTACCGGAACACGCTCTTCAACGTGAACGGGCATCTGAGGACGGTCAAGCGCTACTCGACCACCTTCATCGGCGACCAGACGATCGCGTTCCTGCGCGCCTTCGAGCGGCAGGATCGCCGCCCCTGGCTGATGTACACGGCCGTCGTCGCGCCCCACGCCCCGTACAAGCCGCAGGTCGAGTACCGGAGAGCGCCCGTGGGCAACTGGCCCGGAAACCCTGCCGTCTTCGAGGACGACCGCAGTGACAAGCCGCCCTACGTCCAGGCGAGAGACGTGACGTACGAGCAGGCCCGCTCGGTCCGCGCCCGCCAGCTTCGCACGCTCATGTCCGTGGACGACATGGTGCGCGCGATCTTCGCCGAGCTGCGCCACCTGGGCGAAGACCGCCGCACGCTCGCGTTCTTCGTCTCGGACAACGGGTACACGTGGGGCGACCACGGTTTCGTCAACAAGACCGTCCCGTACCTTCCCAGCGTGCGCGTGCCGCTGCTCGCGCGCTGGCCGGGACACATCACGGAGCGGTCCGTCGAGAAGCGCATCGCGGCCAACGTCGACATCGCCCCCACGATCGCCCGCGCCGCCCGCCTGCACGTGGACGGCCCGCCGATGGACGGCCATTCACTCTTCGATCGGCACTGGACGCGCGACCACCTCCTCGTCGAGTACTTCAAGGGCGACACGGGCATCGCGCCGACGTGGGCCTCCCTGACCGCTCTCGAGTACCAGTACGTCGAGTACTACGACGACCTCGGGAGCACCACGTTCAGGGAGTACTACGACCTCTCAGCCGACCCGTGGCAGCTGACGAACACGCTCGGCGACGGCGACCCTGCGAACAACCCGGGCCCCGGCGTCGTCGCGGACCTTTCAACCAGGCTCGCCGACGAGCGGGACTGCGCGGGCGGGGACTGCCCCTGAGGTCGCCCGGCTAGGGCGTCGCCGCCCGGCTCGACCTGAGGCGGGTGGGCAGCTGCCGGAGCTGGTCGCGCTCGCGCGCGGGCAGGGCGACGGGCAGCACGAGGACGTACGCGACAAATCCGCAGGCGCCCGTGGCCACGAGCGACACCCACCAGGTCGAGCCGGAGAGCGCAGCGTGCGCGCCGACGGCGGCGATCAGCGCCGCAGCCGCGGGGACGATGAGGGCCAGATAGGCGCGCTCGTAAGGCTGGATGCCGATGCGCTGGCGGACCTGCACGAGCCGCAGGACGTTCAGCGCCGAGACGCCCACCGCAGCGGCGACCGCCGTGCCCTCCATCCCGAACGCCGGCGTCAGGGCGATTGCGAGCGCGACCAGGAGGCCCACGCCGAGCACGTTGTCCACGAGGTCGAGGCTCGTGAAGCCGGCCATGATGAGGATGAAGGCGACGCCGCCCGTGGCAACGTTCACGGCCTGGCCGACGAGGAGGATCCGCAGCGCCGTGTCGCCGATCACGAAGGAGCTCGAGAACGCCTCGAGGACGTCGTCGGCGGCGACGAAGAGGACGATCAGGAGCGGCAGCGTCGCGGCGAGCGCCCACCGCGTGCTGCGCTTGAAGAGCTCGTCGAGGCGCTCGCGCTCCCCGCGCGCGTGCAGGTCGGCCACGAACGGGGAGAAGACGAGCGAGAGGGACGTCAGGAAGAGCAGCAGCACCTGGGCGACGCGGGCGGCGGCCGAGTAGGCGCCGACGTCGGTGCCGTCCTCGAAGGCGGCGAGCACCCAGAGGTCTGCCCAGAAGACCGCCTGGGCGAGGAGCGCCGACGGCGCGCGGGGGACGCCGTAGCGGACGGCCGCCCGGACCTCCTCCCGCGTCGCGGGGCGGTCCGCGAAGCCGGCAGCCTCCCGCCGCCAGAGGGCCCAGGCGGCCACTGCCGCAAGGAGCCAGGACGCGTCGTAGGCGAGGACGACTGCGTCCTCCGCCCCGCCCGCGGCGATCGCCGCCCCTGCGATCGCGATCCACGCCAGGGGCTGGCCGATCCAGAAGACGTAGAGGGTCTGCCGCATCTGGACGAGCCCGCGCGTCGCGCCCAGGTAGACGCTGGTGAGCGCGATGAACGGCACTCCGCAAGCCGCGAGCGCGACGGGGCGCGCGTAGTCGCCGAAGAGCAGCGCCGTCGCGGCCAGCAGGACGGCGACGACCACGCTGCCGGCGAGCGCCACGAGCGCGCACCGCTCGACGAGGCTCCGCAGGTGGCTCGACGCGTCGGCCCCGCGCCCGATCGCGACGAGGCGCACGGCCGCCATGTCCATCCCGAAGCGGCTCCCGGCGGCGGCGACGAAGGCGACCGTCACCGCGACGTTGACGATGCCGAACGCGCCCGGCTCGAGCGTCCGGCCGAGGAGGATCTGGACGCCGAGGAGCGCCGCGACGCCGACGAGGAGCCCGACGACGTTGGCCGCCGTGCCCGTGATCAGCGTCCGCTCGTGGCTCACGCCGGACAGTTTCGTGCGCTCCCCGGAGGTCCTACTCGAGGTAGCCGAGGTCGCGCAGGCGCTCCTCGACCAGGCGTTCCTCCTCCTTCGTGAAGGCGCCGACCGCCTCGACGGCCGCGCCGCTGCGCCACTCCGGGTCGGGCTCGAGCCCCGTGGCCGAGACGATCTGCCCGGCGAAGTCGGCGAGCGAGATCTCGTCCCCGTCACCCGGGGCGATGTCGGGCCCGGCCATGACGTAGACGCCTTCGGGCCGATGGTCGCCCGACAGCCAGTCCGCCTGCTCCACCACCGCGCGGGCGTGCGTGAGGCTGTAGAGCGGCGCCGGCTGGAGCAGGAGGTCGGGGGCCCGGTCCAGGTACGGCCCCGACAGGACGTCCTCCTTGTGCAGGACGGCGCCGATCGGGTGGCCGCCGGTCTCGGGATCCGTGAACTCGAGGAGCGCGGCCGCGACCTCGTCCCGCACGCGGTCGTAGTCGGCGCGCTTCACCGTTCCCTGCGGCTCCCGTCCCGCGAGGTTGAGCGACACGCCCTCCCCCGTGGAGACCACGCTCGTGTAGGCGGAGGTGCCGGCCCAGTCGATCGGGGTCGTGGGGATCGCGACGCGGCCGTGGAGGTGGAGGCGGTCGTAGGCGACCCGGGCGATCGAGCGCACGCGCCCCCAGGCGAGGAGGTTGACGAGCGCCGAGCCGCGTCCGAAGCGCAGGTAGCCGGCCCGCTCGAGCACCTTGTTCATCGAGAGCGCCCTGGTGCAGGGCTGGTGCCCGTGATCCGACATGAGGATGACGAGATCGCCGTCGTCGGTCCGCTCGACGAGCGAGCCGAGCTCTCGGTCGAGGAGTCTGTACACGTCCCGCACCCGCTCGGCGACGGGCGAGGCGGCCGCCTCCTCGTAGGCCGGATGGCCGGGGTGCACGTACTCGAGCAGGCAGTGCTGCAGGCGGTCGGGCGAGACGAAGACCATGCACGCGACGTCCCACGGCTCCTCGTCGAGCAGCGTGCGCATCGCGGCCGCTCGCTTCTGCGTCAGCGACTCGAGATCGGCGACGAGGTCGAGGGGCTTGTGGCGGAAGGTCGTCCACGACCCACCGTTGATCGGCCAGTCGAGACGGGGGCCGGCGTCGGCAGGGTGGCTGTACGCGGACCCCGGAGGCACGACCCCTCCGGCGATCGCCACGCCGCGGATCTCGGGCGGCGGGTACGTGAGCGGGACGTTGACGAGCAGGGTCGCGAGGCCCATCTCGGAGAGGCGCTCGGGCCAGGTGGGAGCGAGGATCGACTTCGACGAGACGGGCAGTCGCCGCGTCGTCCCCGGCCGGTACTCGAGGATGTCGAAGACGCCGTGCCCGCCCGGATCGCGGCCGGTGAGGAACGTCGGCCACGCCGCCCAGGAGTGGGAGGGGAGGCACGAGCGCGAGACGCCCCGGCTGCCGCGGCCGACGAGCTCCTGCAGCAACGGCAGGTCGCCGGCGGCGAGGAGCGGGTCGAGGATGTCCCAGTCGGCGCCGTCCCAGCCGACGACGAGCACGCGGTTGGCCATGAGCGCGGAGGATACCGGCCGCCCCAAAGCCGCCGACGCAGCGCCTAAGTACCGCGCTCGTACGGGCCGAGCCCGCAGGTGCCCGGCGCCGGGATGTCGGCCGTCGGGCCCCGGACCCACCAGGTGCCCGGAGCCGCAGCGAGCTCGGCGGCCGGTGGATCGTGCGCGAGGACGAGCGTGTTCCCGTCCCCGCTCACGAAGATCGGCGCCCAGTCGTCGCGGAGCGCGAGGAGGGAGGCCCCGGGGCGGGGAACGTCCCGCCAGAGGTGGTCCTTGTGGATCAGGATCACTCCGTTCGCGCGCTCCGCGGCGGCGACGGTGGCGGCGTCGAGCTCGTGGAACGCGTGGAGCTCTCCACCCCAGAGCTCCCGCCCGAAGGTCGTGCTCGTGTACGCCGGGACGAGGCGTTGCGTCCGCCAGTCCGTCCAGAGCCGGTCGTAGCGGTCGGCCTCGGGCGTCCCGAACCACCCGCGTAGGTCGACCCAGCGCGCGCGCGGGTCGGTCTTCCAGCCGTCGCGGGCGGCGCAGCTCCTGAACTCGGCGAGCCCGGGGGCGAGGAGGACGAGCGTGAGCGCGGCGGCCGCGATCGGGACGATGCGGGCAGCCGTCGCGACCGGCGCGAACCGCCGGCCGAGGAGGACGAGCCCGCCGAAACCGCCCATTACGATCGGCGGCAGGATGGGGTACCAGTAGCGGACGTTCGTGATGTTGAGGATCCAGGTCTCCGAGCGGAGCGAGACGAGCCCGAGCGCCGTCATCACGACCCAGAAGCTCACGGACCACGCGGCCAGGATCCAGAGCCGTCGGTCGCGCGTGACGGCAAGGGCGACCCCGAAGAGCACGAGCAGGAGCAAGAGGAGCCAGCCGCTGCGCCAGGAGAGGACCAGGCGGGGGAAGAGCAGCAGCATCTGCGCCGCGTCGAGCCGCGCCTGAACGCGGACCGCGCCCTCCGCGCCGCGCTCGAGCAGCTCGTGGGCGTGGAGGAACGGGTCGCCCGCGCGCGCGGCCCCGTAGAGGAGCTCGAGCGCGGCGGCGGCGAGCGCGGCTCCCGAGAGGACGAGGATGCGGCGCGGCGGGTACCGCAGCAGGAGCACCGCCGCGACCACGGCCGGCAGGAGGATGGGGCTGAACTCGCGGATCAGGTAGGTGGCGCCGAAGAGGACGCCCGCGAGCGCGGCCACGACGTCCTTCCTGCGGGCCGACGCCCGCTGCCAGGGGCCCTCGCCGCCGAGGATCAGGCAGAGAAACCCGGCCGCGAACGTGGCGGTGGCCGTCGTGTCCGGGAGGATCGAGCTCGCGTTCCGCAGGTAGACCGGGTTCAGCGTCGTCACGAGCGCGGCGGCGCCCGCCGCGACGCGGTCGCGAAAGAGGACGAGCATCGTCCCGTAGACCGCGGCGGCGAGCAGGAGCCCGGTCGCGATCGGCACGGCGTAGAGGGACGCCTCGGACGGCCCGAGGACGAGCACGGCCGCGGAGACGAGGCCGACGAGCCCGATGCGCAGCGTCCAGAGGTCGAGGGCGACGTGCGGGAAGTGGACGGCAGTCTCGAAGTACTTCGCCGGGTCGAACGGATGAGGCCCCTGGAGAAACGCGATCAGGGCGATCCCGCAGACGAGGACGACCGCCCCGCCGACGGCGACGTCGAGGAGCGTGCCCGACCGTGGCCGGACGAGCGAGACCTCCGCTGCCGGTTCCGACCTGGTCGCCATCGGTCAGGAGGATGTCATCTGCTTGTGGGCCGACGAGAGCTCGGCGCTCCCTATAGTGCCGTGGTGCGCGCGGGGATGGCCCCTTGAACCGGCTGCCGACCGCTGTCCCGCGCGTCTGTGACTCGATTCTCGACTTCCTCCTCCTCGCGTTCGCCGCCTGGACCGTGATCTACCACGTCTGCCTCGTTCTGCGCGTGGGCACGGCCTTTGCGACGGTCGCCGGGGCCGTCGCGCTCGTCCCGTGCGGGGTGGTGGCGTTCCGCCGGGTCACCATCGTCCCCGGGCGACCCGAGCTCGAGTCCACGCCGGGGAAAGCGACGCGGCAGGTCCGCGTCCTGACGGTCGTCAACCTGGTGGCGGCCGTCGGCTCGGCGGCGGTCCTCGCGCTCACGCGGGCCCCGTGGCCCGCGGCGTGGCTCCTCTGGATCCTCGCAGCGGGCGCCGCGGTCGTCGTCACGGTCGGCGGCTCGCGGTGGCTCGACACGCCGGCGGCGCCCGCGAGCGCGGGAGTGGCCGGAACCGTCGTCGCCCTGGTCTGGGCGGCGGCCCTCGCCGTGCACGCTCTGCTGCTCCAGACGACCTCGGCCGACGACACGTACTACGTCCACCTCTCGAGCTGGGTCGCCGACCACGGCACCTTCCCGCTCCGGGACACGCTCTTCTCGGATGAGAGCTTCCCCGCGATCATCTATCCGCCGATCTCCTCCTTGGAGGCGCTGGTCGGCGCCCTGGCCCGGATATCGGGAGTCGGGGCCCCGACCCTCGTCTACCTCGTGGTCGCGCCCGCGGCGGCGGCGCTGTCTGTCTTCGGCCTCTGGCGGCTCATTCGGAGCTGGTACGTCCCGATGGCCGGAGTCGCGCTCTCGGTCGCGCTGGTCTTTCTCTTCCTGGACGCACCCGTGCACCGGGCGATCGGCACCACCGTCCTCACCCGGATGTGGCACGGCAAGGTCATGCTGGCCGCGATTCTCGTCCCGCTTCTCTACGTCCTCCTCGCCGAGTACGTCGACGCGCCGACGCGCCGGGGTCTCGTTCTCCTCGCGGCCGCGGGCATCGCAGGAGTCGGGCTCAGCAGCTCGGGCCTGTTCGTCGTGCCGGTCGTGGCTCTGGGCTGCCTGGCGCCGATCGCGCTTCGGGCATCCCGGCGGGCGGGGCTCGCGTTCCTCGCGACCGCCGCGTACCCATTGGCGGCAGCGTTCGCGACGCTGGCGGTGGGAGGGCGCTCGGCGGCGGACAACCCGTACGCCTCGGCAGGGGTGCTCGTTCGCTACGTGCTCGCCGACGGCGTGCCGATGTTCCTCGCGGTCACGGCGCTCCTCGTCGCGCCGCTCCTCCTTCCCCGCCTGACGGCGGCGAGGATGACGGCGTCCACCGCGCTGCTGGTCGGATGCCTGCTGACGCCGCCCGTGCTCCTGGCAGCCTTCCACGGTCTCGGGCTGGGCCGAGTGCTGTGGCGACTTCTCTGGGCGATCCCGACGGCCGCGCTCGTCGGCGCTCTGGCAGTCGGGCTTGCAGCGTCCATTCGAACGCCCGTCCTGAGGCTCGCTCCGGCAGCGGTCGTCTGTCTCGCCCTCGCGCTCGGGGGGACGGCCCTCTGGTCGCTTCCCGACGTCGGCCTGGCACGTGAGCCGACCTGGAAGCGCCCCGCCGACAGCGTGACCGCCGCGCGCTGGATCCTCGGTGCCGCCCAGCCGGGTGACACCGTCCTCGCCCCGACCGACGTCAGCCGGACGATCGCGGTCATGTCGGGCGAGGTGACGACCGTGGCGCCACGCGGCTTCTATGCGCGGGCGCTGCAAGGTGCCGACGGCGCGTACGTCGGGCAGCGCCTGCGCCTGCGGGACTTCGCCGACCAGGTGCCCGCCGGCCGCAAGCTGACGACGCGGCAGCTCGGGCGGGCGCTTCGGCTGGTGGGTGTCGACCTCGCCTGTGTCCCCGACGACGAGGAGGCGAGGCAGCGGCTCGTCGACGTCGGCTACCTGCCGGCCGGGGAAGAAGGGGGGATCGCGTGCTTGCGGGCGCCCGGCCGCCCGGCGCTATGAGCCGGCCTGCTCGTACGGGCTGCGCCCGCAACGGCCAGGACGTGCCCGCCGTGGCGGCGGATCGGAGAGATCCCACCAGTCGCCGCCGACCGCCGTCGCGCCGGGACGATGCGCGAGAAGCGCCATCTCTCCGTCGTCGCTGACGAACACCGGCGCCCACTCGCCGCGAAGCTCGTCGAGCCTCATCTGCGATTCCGAGCTCAGCGTCCGCAGGCGAGCCTTGTGGACGAGGATCAGCGTGTTCGCCGGGTCGGTCTTCGGGGCAATCGGCTCGCGGAGCGAGAACGCCTTCACGTTGCCGGGCCACACCGTCCGTCCGATGTTCGTGGCCGTGTAGATCGGAACGAGACGCTTTGTCTGCCCGTCCGTCCAGACGGCTCGGTACTGCCGGGCGGCCGGCGAGGCGAACCACGATCGGAGCTCGTGCCAGCGCACGGCCGGATCGTTCCACCACGCCTGCCTGTGCGAGCAGCTCCGGAACTCGGCGAGCCCGGGGGCAAGCGTCGTGACAGCGAGCGCGACGGCGGCGATCTGAGCGATGCGCAGGCCCCGCGAGCCCGGGGACCATCTCCGCACCAACAGCCAGAGGCCTCCGAACGCACCCATCACGACTGCGGGCAGGAGCGGATACCAGTACCGCACATTCGTGATGTTGAGGATCCACCGGCCGGAGGGAAGCTCTCCGAGCCCGATGGCGATCATGATCGCCCAGTAGCTGAGGCCCCAGATCCCGAGCACCCAGAGTCGCCGGTCACGCACCAGCACGAGCGTCACGAGGAACACCACGAGCACGAGCACGAGGAGCCAGCCCGTCCGCCAGGACAGCAGGAGCCGGGGAAGCACGAGCGTCGCGTCGATCACGTTGTCGAGCTGCCCCTGGATGTGGTCCATCCTCTTCCCCCGCGCGGCCGAGAACGAGGTGTGGTTCCGGTCGAGCAGCTGGTGCGCGTGGATGAACGGGTCTCCGAAGCGGGCCCAGCCGTAGACAAGCTCGAGGCCGGCCGTCGCGACGGCGGCGCCGGCGAGGAGCGCGGCCCGCTTCAGCGGGTAGCGAAACAGCACGATCGCCGCCACGACCGCCGGGAGGAGGAAAGGGCTGAACTCGCGAATCAGATACGTCCAGCCGAAGAGGGCCCCGGCCGCGATGGCCGCCACGGTCGGCACCCACCCCTCGTCGCCGCCATTCGATCTCACGGCGGCGAGCACGAGGAAGAAGAAGCCTGCGGTGAACGTCGCCGTTGCGGTCGTGTCGGGATAGATGAAGCTCGAAGTGAAGAGGTAGCTCGCGTTCAGCGCGGTGACGAGCGCGGCGGCGGCGGCAACGACGCGGTCGCGGAAGAGCAGCAGCATCGTCCCGTACACCGCTGCGGCCAGGAGGAGCCCCGCGGCGATCGGAACGCCGTAGAACGACGCCTCGGAAGGCCCGAACACGAGGACCGCGAGCCGAACCGGCGCGATGAGCCCGATGCGCAGCGTCCAGAGGTCGACCGGAATGTTCGGAAACTCCACCGCCGTGTCGAAGTACCGCGCCGGATCGAGCGGTCTCGGCCCCTGGAGAAGCGCGAGCTGGACGAGCAGGCAGACGAGGAGGACCCCGCCGCCGACCAGCAGGTCGAGGCCCCGCTCCCGGCTGAGCCGGGAGCCGCGATCGGCCTCGTCCAGGGCCGACGAGGGAGCCGAAGCCTGTGTGGCCGCCTCTTCGGCCGCCCCGGCCTCGTTCTCCCCGGCGGCCTCGGCGGGGGACGGAACGTCACGACGCACGGGCAGCCCGGAGCTCTGGAGCGGTCAGCGAGCGGGTGCCCGCTCGCTGAGCGGCGGCCGGCATGAGCCGGATGCTAACGAGAGGGGTGGCGTCCGCGGCGCAGGCAGCCGGCGCCGCCCGCATCAATCGCGGAAGACCGCCTCGACGACGCGGCTCGCGGCTCCTCCGTCGTCCAGCGGGCAGTAGGCGGAGACGAAACGCTCGTAGCGCTCGGCGAACGTCCGGCCCAGCGCGTCCGGGTCGCGCAACGAGTCGATGACCTCGTCCGTGGTTCGCAGCAGCGGCCCGGGGACGGTTCCCTCGAAGTCGATGCTGAATCCGCGGATCTCGTCGCGGTACGCCTCGAGATCGGGGGTGAAGAAGACCATGGGCCGGCCCGTGGCGGCGAAGTCGAAGATCGCCGACGAGTAGTCGGTCACCAGGATGTCGACTGCGAGCAGGAGCTCGGTCGGGTCCGGGAACCCGGAGACGTCGATCGCAGAGGCCAGCGTGCTCTCGGGCACCGGCCCCGTCGTCAACCGGTGCCTCCGGAACAGCACCGCGTAGTCCTCCCCCAGGGCTGAGGCAAGAGCCGCCAGGTCGAGAAGCTGGCCGAGGCGGTACGCCTTCCGGCTCTCGGCACGGTTCAACGAGGTGTCCCTGGGCACCTGACGTTCACCACCGCGGACCTCGAGGTGGTCGCGGTACGTCGGCGCGTAGAGGACGACGCGCTTTCCGTCCAGGCCGAGCCGGCGCCTGACGCTCTCGGCAAGGCGGTCACGGTCGGGCCGATGCAGCAGGTCCGTCCGCGGGAGACCGCTTTCGACGATCTCGTCGGCGAAGGGGAAGGCGTGCTCCAGGATCGGCGTCGCGAACGGAGCCGGGGACAGCAGGAACTGCCAACTGCCTGCGGCCTGAGTCAGTGCGCGTCGATATGCACCGAGCGCCTTCGGCCTTTCGGCCAGCTCGTAGCCTTGGCGCTTGAGGGGCGCGCCGTGCCACGTCTGCACGGTCCTCTGCCCCCGGCGCCGGTCGAACCACCGGGGCCAGTGGTCGTTGGCGACGACGTACCGGGCTCGGGCGAGGGCCTCGTAGTATTCCCGGCTACCGTGGCGGATCGGGACGGCCCCGCTCGGGACGGTGAAGGCGACGTCTCGCACGATCCAGAGGTGTTCGAACGGCGCGTCCCTTCGCACGAGCTCCTCGTGGATCGCCCTTGGGCTGTCGGAGTGCTCCCGGCCCCCGAAGCACGAGTACAGAACCGCCTCGCGAAACGGCCGGCGTCGCTCTCCTGAGTAGACCGACGTTCGCAGCCGTCGTTGTGCGACCCCTCCCAGCTCCGTCTCCGCCAGGTCGCGTTCGACGAAGAGAACCGCGGAGTCGTCGTTCACGACGCCGAAGCGGAAGCGCCTGTGAGCGTTCCCCGCCGAGAGCGGCAAGCGGCCGAGGAGGTCTCGATCGACGGCGACGCGGACTGCCTCGTGGCGGAACCCGCCCCGCGGGCCGACGCGAAGGTGCCAGACGCCCTCGGCGAGAGCGCGCTGCCCCACCGGCGAGTCGATGCTTGCAGGGGCAAGCTGCACCTCGAAGCGCCCCGCATCGGCGGCGTAGGCCAAAGGACGGCGATAGCTCTCCGTCCAGGTGGGGAGACTCAGGTGGAGGTCGTAGTCCGATGCCGGGCCACGAAACCTGCCGCCCAGCACCAGGCTCCCGGCCTCGGACCAGGCGACGTCGGTGACGACCGGCCGACAGAGCGCACTCTCGGTGACCATGGTTCCCCCGTCGGGCGAGGAGCTCACGCGGATCTCCCGGCCTCCCACCGTCCAGGCGCTCTCCTCGAGTGCGTCGTCGAGCGCCAGTCTGCGGCGACCCCGCCGGCCAGCGAGGTACAGATCCCACGAGACGCCGTCGCCCAGTTCCTCGACGCTGGCGCCGGGGTCGACCTCGCCGATCAGATCCTCCACCGGGAGGCGTGCCACGAACCTCGGCGGCCGCACGGAGCGGTCGACGAAGGCCGGGTACTCGAGGACCGTCGCTCCTGCCCGCCGCTTCGCGCGCAGCACCGGCGCCGAGCCCCCAGAGAAGGCGGTCTCACCCTCGAGTTGCAGGACGCTCTCGTCGAGGACGCAGCTCGTGACGCGGGACGGGCGACGCCGAACCTCGAGGGTGAGCTCTCGGGTCGGGCTCAGCGCGGCCCGGAGTCGCGTTCCGTCGGGGAGCACGAGCTCGGCCTCCGGCGGGGGATAGAGCGGAGCCTCCTCCGGCCGCCGCGCGGTCCGAACGAGGCCGTCCGAGCGGATGACCGCCGAGAGGTCCCAGATGCCCTCCTGCCATCCGCCGCGGCGCTCGAGCCGCGATGCGTCCAACGTGGCGACGAACCCGGCCCAGTCGAGCCTCGCGATCTCCTGCGCCGATCCCGCCGTGACGTCCGGCCTGTGGACGGGGATGGTCTCGAGGTGCAGACGCCCGCGCAACGAGTGCCGGCGTCGCGCCACGAGATCGACGTTCTGCGAGTCGCGCTCGGGAGCGCCGATCATGCTGACGTACGCATAGCCCTCGATGCGGAGCGTCTCCCCCTCCCACCTGACATCCTCCAGGCGGAAGACGGGGGCCAGCTCGTCCTCGAGCCGGTACACGGAACGCGGGATTCGCACCCGCTGGTCCCGACGGAACGGATAGTCGCCGAACCAGTGGCGCCCTTCGCGCACGGGGGGCGTCGCCCGCAGATCCTCGTCCTCGAAGCGGAGGGCCTCGAGCAGCTCCTCGAGAGCCCGTCTCCGGACGAGCTCCCACTTCAGCCGGTCGATGGCGAGCGATTGGTCGAGCACCCACGGGTCCGCGCGATCGATGAAATCGTTCGCGAGGTCGAGAAAGAGGCGTCGGAAGTCCTCGTCGGCGATCGGGAGGACGTCGAGGAAGAAGCGGAGATCGCTTCCGACCACGCTCCGGTCGTAGAGCGCCTTCGACACCTTGAGACCCTGCTCGTCGAGGAAGCGACTGACGTGGTCGACGGCGGCGACGCGATCGCGAAGCGTCTTGGTCTCGGTGCGACGCTGTGTGATCGAGAGGTCCTCGCCCTCTCGCTTCCGCCAGAGGTAGACCGTCTGCTCGAGCATGTCGACGGACCTGGCCAAGTAGTGCGCCGGGAGGGTGACCGGCGTGTCCTCGTAGTACACGCCGACCGGAAAGCGGAGCCCGTGTTCGTCCCAGAAGGAGCGCCGGAACAGCTTGTTCCATGCCGTCCTGTCCGCGAGCAGCCCGGGTGAGCGCGTGATGTGGGTCCGGAGCCGGGTTCGCTCGAAGGTCCGGCCGAGAAAGGTCGCCTTCGTCGGACCGCGGGAGGTGAGCCTCTCGACGTTGCCGGACGCGAAGTCGGAGCCCGTCTCGTCGAGCGCGGCCAGCAGGACCTCGTACGCGTGTCGCGGAACGACGTCGTCGCTGTCCACGAAGGCGATGAACTCGCCCGAGGCGTGGGCTGCACCGGTGTTGCGGGCGGCACCCAGTCCTGCGTTGGCCTGGCTCACGAGCCGGAACCTCCCATCGCGCTCCGCGAAGCTCCGTGCGATCCCCGGGCTCTCGTCCGTCGACCCGTCGTCCACCATCACGACCTCGAGGTCGGACATGGTCTGCTGCGCGATCGATTCCAGGCACGCCTCGAGGTACTGCTCGACGTTGTAGACGGGGACGACGACGCTGACGCGCGCGGACACGGGAATCGGCTAGGCGCGTCGCCGGGCCCGCAGCGTGCGGAGCCCGGCCCGTACGACGACGAGAGGCACGCGTTCGCGGTAGCGAGGAGGCACGAGGAGGACGAGGCGGACGGGCAACGTCTCCATGCCGGTCACGCCGGCCGACGCGAGCCGTCCGCGAAGACGCGCGGGCACGATGCGGGCGAGCCGCGGCGCCCGTCCGTTGCGGGAGAAGGCCTCGCTCCCCGACCTTCCCGTGCCGGGCCGCCGCCCCGGCGACCGGCCCCGGCGCTTGACCGCGATGAGGGACGACTGCGCGATCTGCTCGGCCCCGGCGTAGAGGCGGGCGTACGACTCCCTGGAGGCGTCCAGCGCCGCCCGGGTCGACTCGTCGTCGCCGCCGCGGTCGGCCAGCCTCGAGACGAGAGGCCATGCCTCGTCGACGAGCTCCCGCAGGACGGGCGGCACGTCGAGCTCGTCCCACCCGGCCCCGGACCGGCGCAGCCCCGGGTCGACGAACGCCTCGACCGACGGATGCCGGGACGGGTCGATGCCCGCGAGCCAGGGAAGGTGGAGCAGCTCGCCGACCTTGGAGATCTCGTCCGCCCAGCGGGCGAGAAGGTCGTCGTAGCGCACGAACGCCCTCGGAGCGCCGCGCGTCGCCAGCTCCGTCTCGAGGGTGACGTTGACCCATGAGGCGGCTCGACTCGCGTCGCTCTGCCACGCGCCGTACCACCGCCGGGCGCTCAGCACGATCTCGGACGGCGGGCGCAGCATGAACGCGAATGAGACCTCGACGCCGAGCCCGGCGGCGCAGCGCACCCACAGGGGGAGGAACCACCCGATGCGGGGATCCTTCACGACCACGTTGTCGGTCCCGACGAACTGGACGGCGAGCCACGAGCGGAGCTCGGCGAAAACGTCCTCCTCGTCCGCGGCCTCGGCGGTCGCCTGCCAGGCCGCGGGTCGGGAGTCGAAGCGGCCCACGCGGCGGTCGCGCATGAGTCGCGAGTGGAAGTCGACCACCCAGCGCGGCTCGCCGAAGCCTCGCGGGTTGGTGTCGTCCGCCCTCACCTCGGGCTGCGGAACGTGAAAGCCGAGCTGGGCGAGGATGCCCGTCAGGAGGCTGGTTCCACTCCTCCCGATGCCGACGACCAGCACCAGCCTCCGAGGATTCTCGGAAGGCTGCCCGCCGCTCATGCCCCGATCCCGCCCGCAGTGGTCATCCGAGAAAGGCTACTCAACGCCCGTCGCGGGGTGCTCCGTGAGGTCGAGAGGTCTCCGACGAGGCTCGAGGCGGGCTACCATCGTCCCGCGATGACCGACGCGACGCCACGCACGGACGTCGACTACGCCAAGCACCTGACGCAAGAGCAGCTCGAGCAGGGGGCACACCGGAGACGCGCCGGAGGCCTCTGGCGGAAGATGGGCAAGCTTCAGCTCAAGTTCCTGACCGCGCACGGGCTCGAGCCGGGGCACCGGCTGCTCGACGTGGGGTGTGGGCCGTTACGCGCCGGCGTGCGACTCGCCGAGTACCTCGATGCGGGCAACTACTACGGGATCGACATCAATGAGAGCCTGCTCGACGTCGGCTACGACGTGGAGCTGCCCGACGAGGTCCGCGCGAAGCTCCCCCGGGAGAACCTCCGGGCCACGGACCGCTTCGACTGCGACTTCGGCGTCACATTCGACTTCGCCATCGGGCAGTCGCTGTTCACGCACATCTCGCTGAACCAGATCCGACTTTGCCTCTTCCGTGTCGCGGCGCACACGAAGGTCGGGGGGCGGTTCTACGCGACGTTCTTCGAGGCCGAGGCCGCCACCGCGCTCGACGACGTCCTCGAGGCCAAGCAGGGCATCTACGCGGAGCGCAACCCGTACTGGTACTGGCCCGACGACCTCGAATGGGCGGCCGGCTTCTCGCCCTGGCGGTTCCGGTACATCGGCGACTGGGGTCATCCACGCAATCAGATGATCGTCGAGTTCAAGCGGCGACCCGACAGCCGCCGAGCATTGCTGCCGTTCACGCGTCGGCGATAGCAGGCCGAGACGTCTCGCTCACGCCTCGACCCTCGCGGCCGGCTCGCGCGGCCCCGAGGCGTCGCCGGCCTCCGACGGCCAGACCGCCCGCACGACACGCTCGGCGGCGTGACCGTCGTCGAGTGACGCGAACCGATCGCGGAAGACCGCCCGGAGCCGACTGGCCTCCTCGCCCCAGACGGTGCCGGAGCGAAACGCCTCGACCAGCTCCTCGTCCGTCATCGTCACCACGCCGGGCGGCTCCGCGAGCAGATCGAGGTAGGTTCCTCGCTTCGCCCGGTACTCGTCCCAGTCGGGGACGTGGAGGACGATGGGACGGTCGAGGACGGCATAGTCGAACATGATCGACGAGTAGTCCGTCACGAGGGCATCCGCGGCGAGGCAGAGCTCCTCGATCGAGGGGTGGCGAGTGACGTCGATGACGCCGCCGACCTCGGGCCGATGCTCCTCACCGTAGAAGTAGTGCAGCCGCGCCAGGACGACGTGGTCGGGCCCGAGGCCGCCGGCGAGCCGTCCCAGGTCGACGGTGGGCTCGTACTCGCGGCGATACTCGCGGTGCGTCGGCGCGAAGAGAATGGCCCGCTGTCCCGGCGCGATGCCCAGCTCGTCACGGAGTTGCTCGACGTCCGCCGCGGTCGCGTTGGCGAAGACGTCGTTTCGCGGGTAGCCGACCTCGAGCGTCCGGTAGCGCACGGGGTACACGCGCTTCCAGATCTCCGTCGAGAACGCGTTCGAGCTGATGCTGTAGTCCCAGCGTTCGGCGCGGCGGAGAAGGCGGTCGAAGTTCATCTTCGACCCGGCGAAGTAGGCCGTTCGGAGGTCGAGGCCCATGGTCTTGAGCGGCGTGCCGTGATGCGTCTGAACGTGGATCGTCCCTTCTCGCTTCACGAAGTCGTTCGGGAAGTTGACGTTGTTGACGAAGTACTTCGCACGGGCGATGAGTCGGTAGTAGTCGCGGGTCCACGCGACGACGTGCTCCACCCCGGCGGGCATCGAGTCGGCGTGCTCCCGCTCGACGATCCAGACCCCGCGTACCCGAGGCACCTCCTCCCGGAGCTTCTCGTAGATCGCCCTGGGGTTGCAGGAGTAGCCGCGATACCAGTACGCGGCAAAGACGGCGAGGTTCGGCTCGATCGGCGACCGCAGCTGGATGCGGTAGTACCTGCGAAGCACGTGCGCACGAGCCCGTCGGACCGCCTTGCGCCCCGCGCGACGCGCCTTTCCCGCGAACCGACGAGCAGTGCGGCGTGCCGGCTGCACGCCACTCAGGCTACTCGAACCGCCCGCTCACGCTCCTCGGCCGACGACCGTCTCCCCTCAGGCGCCGCGGTAGGCCTCGATGAGGATCTCCGCGACCTCCGGCCGCGTGAACTCCTCCGGCGGCAGCTCCCCGTTCGCGAGCAGCTCGCGCACCTTCGTCCCCGAGAGGAACACGTGAGCGTCGCCCTCGTGCGGGCATGTCTTCGGCGTCGCCATCTGCCCGCACGTCTTGCACCAGAACGAGTGCTCGAAGAACATCGGCTCGATGTCGAGCTCGTGCGGCTCGAGCTCGTCGAAGATCAGCTGCGCATCGTAGGTGCCGTAGTAGCTGCCGACCCCTGCGTGGTCGCGCCCGACGATGAAGTGCGAGCACCCGTAGTTCTTGCGGCAGATCGCGTGCCAGATCGCCTCGCGCGGGCCCGCGTAGCGCATCGCCGCGGGGAACGCGGACACGATGACGCGCTCGGCCGGGTAGTAGCCCTCGGTGAGGACGCGGTAGGCCTCCACGCGAACGGCGGCGGGGACGTCGTCCGACTTCGTCTCGCCCACGAGCGGGTGGATGAGCAGCCCGTCGACGGTCTCGAGCGCGCACTTCGTCAGGTACTCGTGCGCCCGGTGGATCGGGTTGCGTGTCTGGAAGCCGACCACGCGCTTCCAGCCGCGATCGGCGAAGAGCGCGCGGGTCTCGGCGGGATCGCGGTGGAGCTCGGGGAACGCGGGCTCGAGCCGCTCGAAGACGGTGACCGGGCCGGCGACGTACCAGTCGTGCTGCGCGTACAGCCGCGCGACGCCCGGGTGCTCCGCGTCCGTCGTGCGGAAGCACCGCTCGGCCTCCCGCTCCTTGTCGTAGGCGTAGACCGCCTCGACCTCGAGGACGGCGAGGCGACGTCCGTCCTCGTCGGCCAGGGCGATGCGATCGCCGGTCGGGGCGGCCGCGGCGGCGAGGCAGACGGGGAGCGCCCAGGGGAGCCCCGACGCGAGCCGCATGGAGTCCAC
>DATBJE010000320.1:0-2631 GCA_036556565.1 Gaiellaceae bacterium | reverse complement strand
GCGCGGCTGGTCGGGATAGCGCTCGCGGTAGTACGTCAGCCGGTGGACGGGGAGGAAGTGGATGCTCGTCCCGATCTGCTCCTCCCGGAGCGCCTGCTGGTACGCGTCCCGGTCGGCGCCGGCCCGCTCGGCGTCGATGCGGACGACGTAGAGGTGGAGCGCGTGGTGGTCGCGCGGGTCGCGCGCGAGCGGCTCGATCCCGGGGAGGTCGACGACGGCGGCGTCGTAGGCCTCCACGTGCCGGCGGCGGATCTCGGCGTGCTCTCCGATCTTCTCGAGCTGGCAGAGCGCGACCGCCGCGAGGACGTCGGAGAGGTTCGCCTTGAAGCCGGCGACGGAGACGTCGTAGAGGGAGCCCTCGCCGCGGCGCATGAGCCGCAGCTCGCGGATGGCGGCGGCGACGTCGTCGTCGTCCGTCGTCACCATCCCGCCCTCGCCGGCGGCGACGTTCTTCGTCGCGTAGAACGAGAAGCAGGTGGCGAGCGCGAGCGTGCCGACCTTGCGCCCGCGGTACACGGACTCGGCCGCGTGGGCGGCGTCCTCGATCACGGGGAGCCCGAGGGAGAGGATCGGGTCGAGGTCGGCCGGCTGGCCGGCGAGGTCGACGGGCATGATCGCCTTCGTCCGCTCGGTGATCGCGGCTGCGACCGCGTCGGGGTCGACGTTCAGGTCGGCGTCCCGGACGTCGGCGAAGACCGGCCGCGCGCCGGAATGGACGATCACGTTCGCGGTCGCGGGCCAGGTGATCGGGCTCGTGACGACCTCGTCGCCCGGCCCCACTCCGGAGGCGATCAGCGAAAGGTGCATCGCGGCCGTCCCGGAGGCGAGCGCGATGCCGTGGCGCGCGCCGACGTACTCGGCGAAGCGGCGCTCGAGCTCCTCGCTGCGCGGGCCGCTCGTCAGCCAGCCCCCTCGCAGCGTCTCCTCCACCGCCCGGATCTCCTCGTCGCCGATCGCCGGCGGCTGGAAGGAAAGGAAGGTCTTACGCCTCGAGGAGAGCTTCATGGTCTGCTGTCCGGAAGCGGATGAGCGCGGCCGCCCGGTCGGCGCGGGCGAGGGCGTCGTCCCGGCTCTCTCCGCCCGCGAGGACGAAGCCGGCGCGGTCGTTGCCCCGGCGTAGCGGCCCGAACCGCCACCCGGGCGCCCGGTACACGCGAGCGTCCACGACGCCCTCGACGGCGAGCGCGTCGTCGACGCCCTCGACCGCCTCGAGCGTGCCCGGCACGGGAACGAGGAAGCGGACGCACGCGCCGCCCGCGGGCTTCGGGTCCGTGATCTCGACGGGCTCGCCGAGCGCGGCCGCGATCGCGAGCGCGTTCAGGTCGATCCCGAGGGCGGCCCGGCAGACCTCGGCGTCGTGCCCCCCGCCGAGCCGCGCCGCGAGCTCGACCACGCGCGGCCCGTCCGGGCCGAGGACGACCTGGGTGTACGTGGGCCCGTCGGTCACTCCCAGTGCATCGGCCGCGAGGCGCGCGGCCTCGACCGCCTCCTCCACGCGGTGCGCGCTCGGCCAGGCATGGGCGAGCGCGACGCCGAAGGCCGGCCCGTCCGCCGTGAGGCGGTCGGTGACCGTCAGCGGGACGAACCGGCCGCCGACCGAGAAGGCGTTCACGGTCACCTCGGGCCCAGGCACGAGCTCCTCGACGAGGGCGACGCCGCTCCGCGACTCCTCCACGGCGGCCGCGACGGCAGCCGACAGCTCGTCGCGCTCCCGGACGACGCCGAGGCCCTTCTGCCCCTGCCGGTCGACCGGCTTGACGACGGCCGGGACCGGAAGCTCGCCCCGAGCGGAGTTCGTCACCACGAAGCGGGGCTGGGGGACGCCGCGCTCGGCCAGCCGCTCGCGCTGGCGGTGCTTGAGGACCGTGAGGACGGCGGCGTCGGGCCGGACGGGATGCGGCAGCCCGTCGTGGGCGGCGACGCGGGCGGCGATGGCGACCGGCCAGTCGATCCCGGGCGCGATGATCCCGTCCACTCGCTCGGCCCGGGCGAGCTGGCCGACGGCAACCTCGTCCTCGACGGAGACGACGGCGCGCCGGTCGGCGTACTCGAAGCCGACCGCCGCCGGGTCGCGGTCGCAGGAGATGACGAAGAGCCCCCGCTCCCGCGCGGCGCGATGGAGCCCGAGCTGGCCCGGCCCGGCTCCTAGGACGAGAAGGCGCTTGGGCTGGCCGCCGGTTCCGCTCGAAGGGCTGATTCCCACCAGAGGGGATTCTGCTCGTACCAGGCGATGGTGCGCTCCAGCCCGCGCTCGAAGGACGTGGACGCGCGCCAGCCGAGCACCCGCTCGGCCTTGTCGGTCGAGCCGACGTGGCGGTCGACCTGCCCCGGCCGCTCGAGGACGTGCTCCTTGAGCGTCGAGGGCTTGCCGAGCGCGTCGAGCACGAGGTCGGCGATCGTCGAGACGGAGACGTCCACGCCGGTCGCGAGGTTGAGGATCTCGCCCGCCACGTCGTCGACGTCGGCCGCGAGCACGGCGTCGATCGCCTCGGCATGGTCCTCGACGTGGAGCCAGTCGCGCGAGGCGTGGCCGTCCCCGTGGACGGTGAGCGGCCTGTCGGCGAGCGCGTGCGTGATGAAGCGCGGGATGACCTTCTCCGGGTGCTGGTACGGGCCGTAGTTGTTGAAGGG
>DATBJE010000319.1:0-2914 GCA_036556565.1 Gaiellaceae bacterium | reverse complement strand
CAGGAGCTCGCCGAGCGGCGCGGGATCGACGACCCGCCCGTCGACCCGGAACCGTCCGAACGGCTCGTAGCCGACACCTTCCACCTCCACCTCGTGGGCCGGCGTCCAGAGCCGCACGACGGTCATCTCGTCCTCGGTGAGCGTCCCCGTCTTGTCGGTGCAGATGACGGTCGTCTCGCCCAGCGCCTCGACGGAGGACAGGCGCCGCACGAGCGCGTGGCGGCGAGCCATGCGCTGCGTCGCGAGCGCGAGCGAGAACGTGACGGTCGGCAGGAGGCCCTCCGGCACGAGGGCGACCGTCACGCCCACGGCGAACACGAAGCGGTCGGAGAGGCTCATACCGAGGAAGCCCGCGACGACGAAGAAGAGGGTCCCGATCCCCACCGACAGAGCCGCGACGAGGTGCGTGACCCTGTCGAGCTCCCGCTCGAGCGGGCTCCGCTCCCGCCGTGTCCGCTGCGCCAGCTCGGCGATGCGCCCGAACCGGGTCGCCATTCCCGTCTCGGTGACGAGGGCCTCCCCCGACCCCGCCGTCACGAACGTCCCGGCGAAGACGCGGGTCTCGGGCTCGACCGGGTAGGCCTCGCCGGTCAGCGTCGCCTCGTCGACGCGCAGCTCGCGGGCGGCGAGGAGGTCGGCGTCCGCCGCCACCCGGTCACCGGGGGCGAGCAGGAGGACGTCGCCCGGGACGACCTCCTCGCTCGCGATCTCGGCGGCCACGCCGTCCCGGCGAACGCGAACGCGGACCGGGAGCATCCGGCGGAGCGCCTCGACGGCTCGCTCGGCCCGGTACTCCTGGACGAAGGCGAAGACCGCGTTGACGAGGATGACGGCGACGATCGCCGCCGAGAGCTGCGGCAGGCCGCCGACGAGCGCCAGGAGGGCTCCCGCCCAGAGCAGGAGCGCGAAGAGGTGGACGAGGTTCGCGCCGAACAGCCGGACGTGCGACGGCCGTTTCGCCTCGGCGATGGCGTTCGGCCCGACGGCGCGGAGGAGATCCGCCGCCTCGGCCGAGCTCAGCCCGGACGCGTCCGGCTCCGCGTCCCCGGGAGGGGGCGCGGAGCCGTGCTGCTCGGATGGACGAGCGTCAGGAGCCGTTCGCGGTAGCACCCGCGCCGATCAGCTCCTTCTGGTGCTCTCGGACGAAGGGCGCGAGCGCCTGTGCGAGCGTCGGGTGGCCGTGGTCGGCGAGCCCGTAGGTCGCGTGACGCACCGGATGGCGGATGTCGATGAGCCGCGCGAGGTTGATGGGCGTGCCGGTGACGACCGCGTCGCAGTCTGTCGCGTTGATCGTCTCCTCAAGCTCCGCCAGCTGCGTCTCGCCGTAGCCCATCGCCGGGAGCACCGACCCGATCGCCGGGTACTTGGCGAACGTCCCGGCGATCGAGCCGACCGCGAAGGGCCGGGGATCGACGAGATCCGTCGCACCCGCCTGACGGGCGGCGACGGTGCCGGCCCCGTAGGGCATGCCGCCGTGGGTGATCGTCGGCCCGTCCTCGACGACGAGCACGCGCTTGCCGACGAGCGGCTCGCCCTCGTCGAGCGAGACCGGGGACGCGGCCTTGAGGATCAGCGCCTGCGGGTTCACCGAGGTGACGTCGGCCACGACCGTGGCGACGTCCTCGGGGTACGCGCTGTCAACCTTGTTGACCACCACGATGTCGGCCAGGCGAACGTTCGTCTCGCCGGGATGGTAGGTCAGCTCGTGGCCGGGCCGGAGCGGATCGACGACCGTGATGAGCAGGTCGGGGGCGTAGAAGGGGAAGTC
Source organism: Gaiellaceae bacterium (assembly GCA_036556565.1). GTDB lineage: Bacteria > Actinomycetota > Thermoleophilia > Gaiellales > Gaiellaceae > JAIBJN01. Next base: position 1,146 of record DATBJE010000319.1, on the reverse strand, counting down.
GTTGTTACCGCCGTCCCAGATGACGACGTCGGCCTCCTCCTCGGCGCTCCGAAGGATCTGCTCGTAGTCGACGCCCGCGTACATGACCATGGCCATGGCCACGGGTGCCTCGTACTCCTCGCGCTCCTCGATCGTGGGGTTCGACGCGTCGATGTCCCCGAGGCTCGCGAAGCGCTGGACGCGCATCGCCTCGAGGTCGCCGTACGGCATCGGATGCCGGACGAGGGCGACCGAGAATCCCGCGTCGAGCAGGATCTGCCCGACCCGGCGGCTCGTCTGGCTCTTGCCGCTGCCGGTGCGGACGGCGCAGACGGCGACAACGGGCTTCTCCGAGCGGAGCATCGTGCGGTCCGGGCCGAGCAGGCGGAAGTCCGCGCCGGCGGCCAGCGCCGTCGAGGCTGCGTGCATCACCTCGTCGTGCGAGACGTCGGAGTACGAGAACACGACCTCGTCCACCTGTGCGTCGCCGATCAGGCGCGTCAGCTCGTCCTGGGGAACGATCGGGATCCCGTCCGGATAGAGCGGCCCCGCCAGGGAGGCCGGGTAGCGCCGGTCGTCGATCCCGGGGATCTGAGCTGCCGTGAAGGCGACCACCTGTGCGGCCGGATCGTCCCGGAACACCACGTTGAAGTCGTGGAAGTCGCGGCCGCCGGCGCCCATGATCAGAACGCGCCGCATCTCAGTTCTCGCAGCGTTCGAGCAGCGCAGCCCAGTCGTCGTCGACGCTGCACTGGATCTCCTCGAGGAGGCCGGCGGCTTCCGGCCGGAACAGGTGGGCGAAGCGCTTCTGCGTGTGAAGCCAGTCGGCGACCGGGAGCGGCTCCTCGGGGCGGTAGGTCAGTCGCCAGTGCCCGTCCTCGACCTCGTACAACGGCCAGACGCAGCTCTCGACCGCGCCGTTGACCATGGTCGGCGAGAGTCTCGCCTCGTGGCCCCAGCCGAGTGGGCAGTCCGCCAGCACGTTCAGGAAGGCGGGCCCGTCGGCCTTCGCCGCGCGGCCGGCCTTCTCGCTCAGGTCCTGCCAGTGCGGCCCCGCCGCGGTCTGTGCGACGAACGGGATCTTGTGGGCGGCGGCGATCGCGGTCAAGTCCTTGCGCTGCTGAAGCTTGCCGAAGGTGACCTCGCCGGCCGGGCTCGTCGTCGTCG
>DATBJE010000318.1:0-5619 GCA_036556565.1 Gaiellaceae bacterium | reverse complement strand
CGATCGCGAGCCCGCTGCGCTCGGCGAGGTACGGCGCGAGGTAGCGCGCGGCGATCTTCCCCGGCGGCCACCAGAGCGCCTCTCCGGTCGCCTCCGAAGCGTCGCCGCGTCCGCCGCCGATCTCGGCCCGCAGGAACGTCGGGCCGTCGCCCGTGAGGACGAGCCCGCGCAGGACGGGGTCGAACGGCATCGGCGCGACCGGCGCGCCGGCCGCCTGCGCGATCGTCTCCGCGACCGTGTCAGCCTGCTGCGCGGCGATGCCGCCCTGCTTCACCGGGAACGTCGTGATGTCTCCCGCGGCGTAGACGTCCTCGATGTCCGCGACCCGTCCGTACGGGTCGACCGAGAGGAAGCCGTCGGGATCCTGCGGGAGCCCCGGAACGAAGCTTCCCGCCAGCCGGGGGAGGGAGATGACGCGGTCGGCGGGCTGCGGTGCCCCGGGTACGACCGTCAGCTGCCCGTCCGCGAAGGCGTCCGGGTAGGTGCGGAGGCGCAGGCGGATCTCGCGCTCGGCGAGCAGTGCCTCCACCCGTCTGCTCGCCTCCGTCCCGAAGACGGCCAGCGGCGCCTCCTCCGGCGTCACGAGCGTGAGCTCCGTTCCCCGGACGCCGGCCGCCGCGAGGCGCGACGCGGTGAGCAGGGCGAGCTCGTAGAGGGGAAGCGCCCAGGCGATGCCGCCCGGGACGGCGAACACGAGCCTGGTCGCCTCGCCGCCGAGTGCCTCGTCCAGGCACGCGCGGAAGGCCGATACGTCCTCGGGGCCGCGGAAGGTGAGCGCGCCGCGGACGCCGATGCGCGGGCCGGCGCCGAGGGCGATCACGAGCGCGTCGTAGGGGACACGCACGCTCCGGTTGGTGTGGATCTCGTGCCGGTCCGGATCGACCGCCTGGAGCGATCCGAGGCGGTGCCGCGCGCCGGACCCCTCGGCGAGCTTGCCGAGGTCGAAGCGGACGGCCTCGCCCGCGCCGAACGGCTCCGCGACCGCGAGCGCCCGGTAGACGAACTCGCGGCCGGGCGCGAGAATCTCGATATCGACGCGATCCTCGGCGAGCTCGCGAAGGGCCACCATCGTCTCGAGGCCGGCGACGCCGCCGCCGGCGACGACGACGCGATACGGATGGCGTCCGGCCGTGGTCGCCATGCGTCGAAGCCTGCATGCAAGGGGCGCCTTCTCGCATCAGTCGTCACCCCGAGATCGGTTGCGGGAAACCCGCACGTGCTCGGCGGTGCCGACCGGATGCGACGCCGCCTGCCACGGAGGAGAGTGGGGAGCGTGACCGGTCGGCAGAGCTATGCGGTGGTCTGGCGCGGCGCGGATGGAATTGCGCGCCCCGGCCGGCTGACGCTCGGGACCGCCGCGCTCCGGTTCGAGGGCGGACGGGGCGCGTTGAACGCCTTGACGCTTCCCTACGACGACGTACGGCTCGTGCGCGTCGCCTCGCCCCGCGAGCGCATTGGCGGCCACCCCACGCTCGTCCTCCAGCGCGAGCCCGCCTCGCGCTCGGTCCGCCTCGCGAGCGTCGGGAGCGCGGGCGCTCTCTCCGAGCTCGTCGAGCTTCTCAACGCGCGCCTGCCCTCGAGGCCCGCCGCGTGACCCGTCTCGTCGTCGTCGCGCCACTCGAGCCGGGGACGCGCGGACGCGTCGAGGAGCTGCTCGCCGCCGGCCCCCCGTTCGCGCTCGAGGAGACCGAGTTCGACCGGCACCTCGTCTTCCTCACGGAGGCCGAAGCCGTGTTCGTCTTCGAGGGCGTGGCGGAGGGGGCCACGCTTCGCCTCGCGGCCGAGGACCCGGGCATCCTGGTCGCGGCACGCGAGTGGCAGAAGTGCCTCGCCGCCCGCCCCCGGGTCGCCGAGATGGCGTTCTCGTGGGAGCGCTCGGGCTCGAGTTAGAACGCCGGGCTACTCGCCCCAGCCCTCGGGCCACTCGTCGCCCCGCTCCCAGGAGTAGACCTCCTGGGCCACGCGCGGCACGCCCTCCACGAGGTCCTCCCAGCGCGAGAACGCCTCGGAGCCGCCCGCGTCCTTGACGACCGTGCGCAGGAGCCGGTCGAGGTCCCCGCCCTCGAAGACGAAGACGACCTGGTCTCCCGACATGTAGACGGAATGCCGCTCGAAGCCGATCTCGCGCGGGTCGAACGGGGGGCCCTGGGCGAGCAGCTCGGCGGCACGCTCCTGGACGCGTTCCCTCAACCGGGCGATGACTGCGAGGCGCTTCACGAACACTCCTTTCGGTCGTTCTCGACGCTCATGCTCGCCGCCGGGCCCGCCGGCGCCATCGGGAGACGCGCCGATCCCGCGTGCGGGGAACTACGCAGACCGCGGTCAGGCCCGCAGCGCCCGCAGCGCGTTCAGGATGACCGCGACGTCGATCACCTCCTGCAGGAGGGCCCCCGCCACGGGCGCGATGAAGCCGAACGCCGCGAAGCCCATGGCCACGAGGCTGAGCGCGATTCCGACGAGGACGCTCTGCCTGGCGATGCCGAGCGAGCGCCTGCCGATCCGGAGAGCTTCCGCGACGCGCTCGACGCGGTCGACGACGATGACCGCGTCGGCCGTCTCGGACGAGACGGTCGCGCCGGCCGCGCCCATGGCGATGCCGACGTCCGCGAGCGCGAGAGCGGGCGCGTCGTTGATCCCGTCGCCGACCATCACGACCGGCCGCAGCTCGGGGCTCGCCTGCAGCGAGCGGACGACCTCGAGCTTGTCCTCGGGCGACTGCTCGCCGTACACGCGGTCGACGCCGACACGGCGCCCGACGTCCTCGGCGATCGCCTCGCGGTCGCCGGTCACGACCGCGACGTGCCGGATCCCCGTCTCGCGTAGCCCCGTGACGAGATCGCCGGCGTCCTCGCGCAGCCGGTCGCCCATCACGAGCACGGCGGTCACGCGGCCGTCCACGCCGACGAGGACCTCCGACTGGCCGGCGCCCACGTGGTGGTCGCCGCCCGGGACCGCGCTGCTCTCGTAGCCGCGGCCGGCGAGCCACGAGGCGCTCCCCACCGCCACGCGGCGGCCGTCGACGTCGCCTTCGATCCCCTGCCCGGGATCCTCGGCCACCCCGCGCGGGAACACGAGCTCCAGCCCGCGCGCGCGGGCGTCGCGGACGAGCGACTCGGCGAGCGTGTGGCTCGAGAGCTGGTCAACGGACGCGGCGAGGCGGAGGATCTCGTCGGCGGAGAGGCCGTCGAGCGGGACGACGTCCTCGACTGCGGGCGTGCCGACGGTGAGCGTGCCCGTCTTGTCGAGGAGCACCGTGCGGGCGAGCCCGAGCTGCTCGATCGTGCCGGCGCCCTTGACGATCACGCCCGCCCGCGCCGCGCGCGAGACGCCCGAGATCAGCGCGATGGGCGCCGCGAGAATGAGGGGACAGGGCGTCGCGACGACGAGGACCGCCAGGGCCCGGACGGGGTCGCCGGAAAGCGCCCAGGCGGCTCCGGCGGTGACGAGCGTGACGGGGAGGAAGACGGCGGCGTATCGATCGGCGAGCCTGACGAAGGGAGCCTTCTGCGTCTCGGCCCGGCGGACCAGGCGCACGAGGGCCGCGTAGGCGCTCTCGGACGCGGGGCGCGTGGCCCGCAGGCGGAACGCGTCGCCCGCGTTCGCAGTTCCGCTGCGGACGGGGCTTCCGTGCGGGTGTGAGACCGGCAGGGCCTCGCCCGTGAGCGCGGACTCGTCGAGGACGGCGCCCGAGCTCTCGACGACCCCGTCGACCGGGACGACCTCGCCGGCGGGCACCACGACAACGTCGCCGACGATGAGATCCTCGACGGGCACGACCTCGACCGTGTCGCCGCGCACGCGCCGGGCCGATCGCGGCGCCCGCTCGACGAGAGTCGTCAGCTCACGCCGCGCGCGCCGGCCCGCCGAGGCCTCCAGCGCGTTTCCGCCCGCGAGCATCAGCGCGACGACGGCGCCGGCCAGGTACTCGCCGAGCGCGAGAGCGGTCGCAATCGCGATCAGCGCGATGGCGTCGACGCCCACGTCGCCGCGCCGGAGCGAGCCCACGACCGACCACGTGAGGGGCACGAGGATGACCGCCGTCGTGGCCGCCCAGACCGCGTCGCCGCCCCTCGGGGCATCGAGGAGATGGAGCAGCGCTCCGATCCAGATCGCGGCGAAGACGCCGAGCGCGAGCAGTCGCTGGACCATTGCCGGAAGTGTGCGTCGAAGCGGCCCCGGCCGCATCGGCGGGCGCCCGCACCGCCGACGCGGGAAAGCCGCAGCTAGCGCTTCGCGAACGCCTCGAGCTCCGTCGAGATGGCGGGCAGCCGCGGGAGCACGAGGAGGGCGGGGATCGTCGGGAGCCAGTAGCTGAAGAGCCGATACGTGACGACTCCGAGAAGCGCGGGCGACAGGCCCACGCCGACGGCGACGAGCGCGAAGGTCATGGCCGCCTCGACGCTGCCGACGCCGCCGGTCGGAAGGGGCACGAGCGTGGCCGCGTAGCCCGTCGCGTAGGCGAGCACCACCGCGGCGACCGTCGTCTCGACTCGGAAGGCCTGCAGGGCCGCCCAGAGGCAGAACATGTCGCCGCCCCAGTAGGCGGCGGCCCCGAGGGCGCCGAGGCGTCCCGGAGGGTCGAAGAGGAGGCCCCGGACGAGGACGACGCCTCCGACGGCGTCGGCGAAGAGCGCCCGCGCGCGCCCGCCGTCCCGTCGCGCGAGGCGTGCGGCGCGGCCGGGGCCGCTGACCCAGATCCCCGCGGCCACGCAGGCCGGGACCACGAAGAGCCAGGGGGCGACCAGGGCGATGGGCGCGTCGTCGCGCACGAGCAGGACGAGCGCGGCCGACCAGGCCGCCAGGCCGAAGACGCCGTAGAGGAGCGTGTTGAGCGCGAGCACGCGAAGGAAGGCGGCGTGCCGCGACATGCCGGTGCGGTGGAGCGCCCAGTAGTCGAGCGCGAGGCCGCCGGCGCCGCCCACGGCGAGGAGGCGCGTCGCGCCCAGGCTGAGGAAGACGATCTCGGTGCTCAGCCGAAGGCCCAGCGTCGGGCCCCGCTCCGCCTCGGCCACGGCGCGGAAGCCCACCACGTAGCCGCAGTACGAGACGATCTCGCCCGCGAGGCAGGCCGGGAGCCACCGCGGGTCGGCCGCCCGCAGCGCGTCGAGGACCTCCTCGTAGCCCGCCGCCTTCCCGACGAGAAGCGCCACGCCGATCACGAGGAGGACGGCGAGAGCGAACGTGGCGAGCGCCCGTCGCCGGGTCGCGCGGGTCTCGAGGCTCATCCGAGCAGGGCGACGAAGCGGACCAGCAGCCTGGTCACCACGTCTTCACGGCGGCAGTCGTCGGGACGCGGCGGAGCCGCACGCGCGCATCCACTGCGACGCACCCGTCGGGGAGCGCGATGACGGGATTGAGGTCGAGCTCGGCGACCTCCGGTCGGTCCTCCGCGAGGATTGCGAGCCGGTGGACGAGGTCGACGAGCGAGCCCCGGTCGGCCGGCGGGGCACCGCGGTAGCCGCGGACGAGCACGCCCGCCTTTCCCTCGAGCACGAGCTCCTCCGCGTCGACGTCGGTCAGCGGCGCGAGGCGAAACGAGGCTTCGCCCACGAGCTCCGCGAGCACGCCGCCGGGCCCGAAGGCGACGATCGGCCCGAACACGGGGTCCTGCACGATTCC
>DATBJE010000317.1:0-32289 GCA_036556565.1 Gaiellaceae bacterium | reverse complement strand
GTTCGAATCCCTCCTTCTCCGCTCCGCAGCACGCTCGCACGAATCCCGTCGGAGGGGTGGCAGAGCGGACGAATGCGGCGGTCTCGAAAACCGTTATCCGTCGTTCGGCGGATCGAGGGTTCGAATCCCTCCCCCTCCGCTTCGTTCCTGGACAGTCCGACAGCTCGCGCTGCGCATGACGTCAGCGGCGGGGGTACCGGAGGCGGCGTCGACGACCCTGGCGCCGCAACAAACCTGTGATCTTCGGCCTCCGCCCCAGCCTCGCCACGATTGATGGGCCGAGCGCGTAGAGACCGTGGCCAGCAGAACGACCGCTGTAGCGACCCAGTTCACGTCCGCCCCTAGACCTGGAACAGCAGCAAGTACAGCGACGCCAAGGCGAGCGAGAAAAGCGTCACTGGCAGGCCGTACACGAGGAACCGCCCGAACGAGATGGGCTCGCCGTGACGAGACGCCACGCCTGCCGCTGCGACGTTGGCGGCGGCCGCGATCAGCGTGGCGTTCCCGCCAAAGCACGCGCCGAGGGACAGGGCCCACCAGTTCGTGTCGTTGAACGCGGCATCGCCGGCCCCTAGCTCCTCGACCACGGGGATCATCGCGGCGGTAAACGGAATGTTGTCCACGAAAGCGGACCCGGCAGCCGCGCCCCACAGGATCGCCATCGCCTCGCCGGTCTGTGAGCCGCCGGTGGCGTCGCGCATGAACTCGGCCACGTCGCTGATCACTCCCTGGTGCTCGACCCCCCCGACCATGACGAACAGGCCGACGAAGAAAAAGATGGTCGCCCAATCAACGCGCTCGAGCGAAGGCTCGACGTCCCCGTCACCGGTCACCAGCAGAAGCACGGTCGCCCCGAGGAGCGCCACAACCGCAGGCTCCAGGTGCAGCTGAGCGTGGAGGAAGAACAGCACGATGGTCCCCACGAGGACGATTACCGACCGCTTCACGTGCCGGCGGCCGGCGAGCTCGGCTTCGGGATCGAGCTGATCGATCCCCTCTCTCCGCTCCTCAGGCACAGTGAGCCGCGAGCGGAACGCGAGGTACATGAGGCCGGTCACCAGCGCCAGCGTGACGAGCGCGACGGGGGCCAGGTTGACGATGAAGTCGTTGAACGACAGCTCCGGCACCGCCGAGCCGATCATGATGTTCGGCGGGTCGCCGACCAGCGTGGCTGTGCCCCCTACGTTGGACGCGACCACCTCCGTGATCACCAGCGGCCACGCCGGCACATGCAACACGGCGGCCACCTGGAAAGTCACCGGGACGACCAAGAGGATCGCGGTCAGGTTGTCGAGGAAGGCCGAGAGCACTCCCGTCACGCCCGCGAGCAGGAACACGAGCGACAGTGGACTCCCGTGCGAGATGCGCACGACGCGCAGGGCCGCGTAGGAGAACACCCCCGTCTGCTCGGTGAGCCCGACGAGGATCATCATCCCGACGAGGAGACCCAGGGTGGCCCAATCGACAGCCTCGATAGCGCCGTCGAGGTCGAGCCCACCCACGAGCACCATCAGCCCGGCGCCCGCCAGCGCGACCTTCGTCCTGTGCGTCCAGTCGAACGCGATGACGACGAGCGCCACCGCGAAAATGGCTACGGCAAGAACCGCCACCTGCCTCGCTCCTTTCGCTTCTCCCTAGAGGTCGAGCGCCATCGCTTCGACCTGGCTCCACCCGATCCCCGCGCGCGAGGGGACGAGTCGTGTCAGGCCGTTGGCGTTCAGCTCACGCTCGGAGAGCGGGCATGCGAGCGACCGCGTAGCGGCAGACGGTGGTGGACGGGTGTCAACCAGCACCACCGCTTTTCGCGGTACCTCCCTGGCTCCTACCTTTTCAGGGGCTCGCCTGGGCTTACCCTGAGAGCGGCGGCAGCGGCCACCGCCTCGACCTGCGACGTCTCACCACGCCACCCCTTCGAAGGCGATGGTGACCACGATGGCCAACAGCCAGAGTGCCATCGCGGTCATGCCGACGGTCGCCATCATTTCGAGTCACCCCTTTTCGGGTAGTTGAGTTGTTGCAACGCTCGGTCCAGGTTGGCTTGCATCGAAGGCTTCCTCCTTGGTGGAGTGCCAACGGGCGGCCGCCCGCGCACGGCGTCGCTAGGTCCTGGAAAGGACTAGAGGGTGAGCGGCGCTAGGCCACCCGATGCGCTAACGGCCCGGCGGGTCGTGTGCGAGCCACCGCATGCGGAAGGTACGAGGACCTGCAGGGCCGAACTTCGTTTGACGGCCCTTCCGCCGCGACGTGAGGCCCCTGCCGTCCACACCATTTGGGCGGGACGAGAAGATCAGCGCTGGCTGCATCCTGCCCCGCATCCTATAGCGCCAGAGAGAAGGCGGATCCCGACGAGCGCGACGCAAAAGACTCGCCGCGTCGCGTCGCAGTCCAATCCGCGCAAGCCTGCATGGTTGACCGGTAGACGGCCACGAAAACCGTTATCCGTCGTTCGGCGGATCGAGGGTTCGAATCCCTCCCCCTCCGCTTCTCTCCTTGGAATCCTGGCCCGGCGCGGGTTCGCGTTCTCGGGCCTACTTGACGATCATCACCGGACAGTCCGCGTGCTCGGCAACGCGGTCCGCGGTCGAGCCGAGTAGGTGGTCGCGCAGGAAGTGGCCCTTGTGGCCGAGGACGATCAGGTCGGCGTGCTTCTCGTGGGCGATCCGGACGATCAGCTCGGCGGCATGGCCGGCGCGAAGCTCGACATCGATCTCGATGCCTGCCGCTTCCGCCTGCTCGTCGGCGTTGGCGAGCAGGCGCGCGAAGAAGGTGTCTTTTTCTCGTTTCACCTCCTCGACCTCACCGACCGTCGCAGCGTAGGCGGGGAGCGGCCCCTCGACGGCGAGCGCCAGGACCTCTGCGCCGGTGAGCCCGGCAAGCTCGAGCCCCGTGGTCAACGCTCGATCGCCGAATTCCGATCCGTCGATCGCAATGAGAATCCTCTCGAACGCCATCTAGAGCGTGCCTTCGGCCCGGGAAATCTGGACCGGCTCGCGCCGCTCGAGGTCGTCCAGCAGCTCGAAGACGGCTCGCTCCAGGCGGTTCGATGTGCTTGTCAGGTACTCAGCGGCGGCGTCGCTCAGCGGCCCGTACTGCTTGAGCCCCCGAGGGGCGACGTCCTCGGCGAGCTCGACCGCTCGCGAGAGTAGCCCGCGAACCGGGTCCGGAGGAAGCCGCGGTGAGAGCGCTCCGGTCTCCTCCTCGATGAGGGCGATGTCCGCGAGAAGGGGCTCGAGGCCGGGTGGGTCGAACCCCTCCCGTTGGGACCTACGCAGGAGCTCGGCCAGGCCGGCGAGACGGCTTCCCAGGGCGTGGCGGTGGGCCTCGGTGAGCTGAAGGCCGTCGCTCACGACGTCCTCCGCGACGGCAGGAGCGAGCGCACGCTACCCCCACTTCCGCCCGCGACAGCCGGCGTCGCGAGGGCTTCGCCCGCCGCGCCAAAGATGCGCTGGTACGTGTCTTCGCCGTAGCTGGTCGCGAGCGGTTCGCCCTCGACGAGACGAAATGTCCGCCGGCCGTTGACTCCCCTCTCGGCACGCAGGAAGAGAGCCGTGTTGAGCTCCTGGCGATACAAGCCGTGCGCAAGGTCGAACAAATGGGTGACGAAGACGACCTTGACGCCGGCTTCCACGAGCGCACTGATCACCTGTCGCGCGATCTCGGAGCCCTCCCGCTCGTTCGTCGACGCGAACGACTCGTTGCAGAGCAGAAGGCACGTCGGCGCAATGCCGTCGGCGATGTCGCTCATTCGGCTCAGCTCCTCGTCGAGCTTACCGCTCGTCATGGTGACGTCCTCTTCGCGTTTGAAATGGGTAAAAACCCGGGCGCAGACGTTGGCGCGGAGAGACTTCGCCGGCACGAACATCCCGCATTGCATGAGGAGCTGCGCCAGACCGACGCTCCGCAGAAAGGTCGACTTCCCGCCCTGGTTGGCGCCGGTAACCATGACGAGCGCCCTGTCGTCGGCGTCGACATCGTTCCCGACGGCCCTCCCGTCGAGATGGAGGCTCAGGCACGCGTCGTAGAGCCCCTGGGCGGAGAGCGTCCGGCACCGCGCAGAGACGGGGACGGGAAAGCACGTGGGCTCGCCACTCTCCGTGAGCTGCGCGTGCAGGTTGAGGCAGCCGACGTAGAAGGCGAGCTCCGCCCGCATCGTCTGGAAGAAGCTGAAGATGTGCTCGGTCGACTGAGCAAGCGCGTTGGCGACGAGGTTGATGCCCTTCGCCTGCAGCTCGGCCAGGGCCCTGAACCCGTGCTCGTCGCGAGCGGCGATTCGGAAGCCGAGAGAGCCGGTCCCCAGGAGAGAGATCCGCTCCTTCCAGGTCTGTGGACGCGGGCGCCGCAGCACGTAGCGCGTGCCCTTGTTGCCTTTCCCGAGCTCGGCGCTCATGAGGACGCCGCGGCGGAACCTGAGCTTCTTCAGGTGTCCTTCGATCGTCTCGAAGTAGTCGTCGTCGAGCTCCTCGGCGAGCATCGCGAAGAACCTCGTGAAGCCTTCCGACCGGAACTCCCCCGCGTGCTCTTCGCCGATTCCCCGAAGCCGCTTCAGCACCTCCACGAAGAGCTCGAGCACCCGGATGGATCCGCTCAGGAGCGAGTCGGGCGACTCGCGGAAGACAAAGCCGTATGCGCGCTTCTTTCCCTCGATCGCCTCGACAGCCAGCTCGTATATCGCACTGATGGTCGTCGGCTGCTCGAGGCAGTCGGCCAGCACCTGCTGGCGGTACACGATCGCTTCCGGCTCGGCGAGGCTCGAGAGCACGCCTCTCCTGGCTACGCCGGAGAGGAAGCCGTCGCCGAGCGCCATCGCCGCGAAGAGCGCCGTCAGGTCGAGGTCCTGGATCAGTTCCTCTTCGTTCGAGGGGAGCTCCTGCTCCAGGTCGAAGTCACGATCTCGATACATGAGAAATGCCTTCATGCCGCCACCCGCTTCCTCAGCCGCTCGTAGGTGAGCCCGTACTTTTCGGCAAGAGCGGCTGCATAGGCGAGACCGTCGGCGGGCCTTCGCACAACCTCGTACGTTCGCTTTGCGGGATCGTCGGGATCGACCATGGCCACCATGCTCACGGTCGACTCGCCGAGAGAGGCAAGCTCGTCGACGAAGGTGACGTAGACGCACAGGGAGTCCATCTCGATGATCCGCTCAAGGATCTCGGCGCCGAGAAAGAGCGCGTCGGCAAACGTCGTCGAGGTGAAGCTCTCGTTCATGACGATGACGCTCTCGCCCGTCGCTTGCTCGAGGATCCGGTGAATCCTCAGCAGGTCGTCCTCGAGCTTTCCCCTGAGGGTGGCGACGTCCTCCTCCTTCTCGAAGTGCGTGAACACGCGGTCGGGGAGAAACAGCCGCGCCTCCCGCGCCGGCACGGGGAGGCCCAGACCGGCCAGGTAGTGCAGCTGGCCGATCATCCGCGCGAAGGTCGTCTTGCCACCTTGATTCGGGCCGGTGACCACCACGACCCGTTCCGGACCGGCGAGCACGAAGTCGTTGCACACGACGGGCGAGCCTTCGCGGACGAGCTTGGCGGCGAGCGCGAGGTCGAAGGTCTCCCGGACGTACTCCTCCTTCGAGCGAGCCGACATGCGCGGGTAGTAGAACGGGAGCCCGGCGGCCTTGAGCGGCGCGACGTACTCGAGATACGCGAGGTAGAACTGCACCTCCCGATCAAACCTGGCGAGGGTCGGATCGACGTAGTTCCTGTGGCGCGCCCAGAACTCGTCGAGCAGTGCGAAGACAGACGGATAGAGCAGAGCGACGAGCTCGAGGATCCGCGCTTCGACGTGATCGAGCCCGGACGACTCGAGGAGCCTTAGCCGGTAGTCGCGAACCGCCCCTTGCCTGAACCTCGCGAAGGTCCCCTCCACCTCGGTGCTGTAGTCGGGCTCGTCCTCGTACCTGCCGACCTCGACCCGGTCCGCCTTGATCCGGACCGTGTACCTCACGCCGGCGAGGGCTTCCCTTGCCCTTCGCATCTCGCCCGCAAGCGCGGCAAACGACTCGGAGCCCGCGTATCCCCTCAGATACTCGCGGAGTCCCCGAAGGCCTGAGGATTCGAGCTCCAGCGCCGCAAGCTCGTCCGTCAGAGAACCGACGGCCTCGCAGTAGATCTCGGCCGCGTGGAGGAGCCAGGCTTCCTTCTCGTATCCGTAGCGGACCTTCTCTGCCAGCGCGAGGTACCGGCGCGTCCACCGCATCCCCTCGGCGAACGCCTCCGCAGCTTCAGCAAGCGCCGGCTGCTCGAGATCGCGCAGGATCGACTGCCGGTACCGCACCGCCCCGACGTCGCGCAAGGGCACCGAGAAGAAAGGCGCGAGATCATACTCCTCGCGCTCGACCGTCACCGACTCCAGCACCTGATCGAGATTCAGGTCGGTGAAGAGAGCTGGCTCGGGAGCCGTGGAGTCGGTGGGTCGATCGAAGAGGATGCTCTCGAAGGGCGCCGCAGGCATCCGCTGATCCCCACTCATGGCGCCGCACACTTCCGGTCGATCGCCCGCCTGTTCTGCATAGCTTCCACGCTCCTTCCGGATCCGCAGAAGCCATCAGCCAAACGGCGGTTTGGGCGGGCCTCATCGCCCTTGCTGGGTTCATCCTAGCCCGAGTGACGATTCGGCCGCGCCGCTCGGCGCCTGGTCCCACTGACCGCGACTGGTTCCGTCTCTCACCGTCACCGCGCCGTGCGCTGAACCCTCGGTAAGAACGGCCCCTCCTCCGACACGAACGCCTGCGAGGGGTCCGTTCAACCATCGCACCAAGGAGGTGCCTCTCCATGGCATCGCTGACCGAGAGAGACCGGCTCGGCAACCCCGTGGTCCAGGCGTACCTGCTGCTCCGGATCGGGTTCACCGTCGCGCCGATCCTGTTCGGGCTCGACAAGTTCTTCAACTGGACGGTCGACTGGCCCGACTACCTCGCTCCCTGGGTGAACGACATCGTGCCGGGAAGCGGACAGGACTTCATGTACGTCGTCGGCGCGATCGAGATCGCGGCCGGCATCCTGGTCGCCGTGGCGCCGCGCATCGGCGCCTACGTCGTCGCGGCCTGGCTGGCCGGGATCATCGTCAACCTGCTGACCGTCGACCCGCCCACCTACTACGACATCGCGCTCAGGGACTTCGGCCTCATGCTCGCAGCCCTGACGCTCGGCCGTCTGGCCGGCGCCCTCCGCGCCGCCCCGGCCGTCTCGCCTGCGGAGGAGCCCCTCCGCCGCGCCGCCTGATCGGCGCGACCGCGGGCCCCGGCTTTCCGTCGGGGCCTTCGCGGTTCAGGCGGCTGCTGCGCCGAGCGGGAGCGACTGGGCCGGCGGAGGCAGCTCGGACACGAGCGCCGGCGCTCCGGAGCCCGTCCGCCCGAGCACCGCGGTCAACGCGGCCACGCACCGCGGCTCGAACTGCGTTCCCGCGCAGCGTGCGAGCTCGGCCAGCGCCTCGTCGACGGATCTCGGCTCGCGGTAGGGCCGCCTCGAGACCATCGCCTCGAATGCATCCGCGACCGCGATGATCGACGCCTCCAACGAGATCTCGGACGTGCCGTCCGGGTAGCCCTTGCCGTCGGGCCGCTCGTGGTGCGAGTGAACCCAGCGCGCCTCCACGTGACGCTCGGCGGCTCTCAGGATGTGGGCGCCGAGCACGGGATGCGTCTTCATGACCTCGTACTCGTCCTCGGTGAGCGGGCCGGGCTTCTGGAGAATCGAGTCCGGCACGCCGATCTTCCCGACGTCGTGCAGGAGCCCGGCCAGACGGATCTTGAAGACGTGCTGCTCGTCGAATCCGAGCTCGACGGCCATCACCGCGCAGAGCTCGGCGACCGTCTCGCAGTGGCTGTTCGTGTACGCGTCCTTCGTGTCGACGGCGCGCGCGAGCGCATTGGCGAGCACGCGGAGATGCCGAAGCTCCTCCGGCTCCGTCTCCACGGCGATCTCGAACGTCTGCGAGTACACGAGCGCCTTCTGACGGAGGCGCTTCGCTTCGATCAGCGCCAGATCCGCCCGCCGGACGAGCTCGTCCTTCGCCATCCCGTCCTCGTGCTGCGCGATGCCGGCAGAGAAACGGAGCCGAGGGTGTGAGCCGTCGGTCGGGAACGCGTCGTGGATCGCTTCGGTCAGGCGGAGCGCGTCGGCCGCGAGCGAATCGCGCAGGACGACTGCGAACTCGTCGCCGCCGAGGCGATACAGGCGGTCCGGGTCGGAGACAGCCCGATCGACCGTTGCCGCGAGCAGCTTGATCTGCTCGTCGCCGGCATGGTGTCCGTAGCGGTCGTTCACCGCCTTGAGGTCGTTGAGGTCGAGCATGATCAGCACCGGGGCCCGGGCGCTGCCACCCGGCGCGAGGGCCTCCGCGAGATCCTCGTGGAAGGCGCGATGATTCAGGACACCGGTGAGGCTGTCGGTGAGTGCGGCGACCCGGAGTCGATCGAGGTCGGTGCGACGAGCATCGTCCAACCGGCGGCGGAGACGCAGCGCGGCCGCCGTGGTTGCCGCGAGGAGCAATCCGAGCAGGAAGACGGCGAGAGCGCTCGCCAGCGTCACGGTCTCCGCGCGCTCGGCGGCGACCAGTCCCGCGCGCGAGTCTGCTCTGTGCGACGCCGCAGCTCGCTCGACGGTCGAGATCGACGATTCGAAGAGCGGCTCGAGCCGCTCTGTCGCGATCCGTTCCGCACGCGCTGCGTCTCCGGCGTTGATCGCGTCGACGAGGCCGGGCACCGCGGCGATGAGAGCGGCGTTCGTCGTCCGGACCCGCGCCGCCGTGCCACGATCGGCCGGCTTGGCCGACCGCTCGACGGTCTCGAGCGCGGCGGCGAGGTCGGCGGCTGCCTCACCGAACCGCTCCTCGTACGCCGGCGACGCCGCGAGCCGGTACTCCTGCGTCAGCAGGGCCTCCTGGACGACCGAGTAGCGCGCCTGCTGATACGCGTTCCAGACGGCCGACGACTCACGCACTTCGGCGGCCGTCGTGCGCGCGTCCCTCGCCGCCACGACGGCGATCACGCTGAGCCCGACCAGCGAGAGGACGATCGCAGCGATAACCCCGATGTGTGCTCCCCAGCGCATGCCTTCGGGAGGCGTCGGCACCGGGCTAGGTCTTGACGTAGTAGGAGAGGCTCACCGACAGCACGTCGAAGCGGGTCTGCTTGGACACGCTCACGACGATGCGGTAGCGCAGCTTCGAGACCCGCACCAGTCTCGTCTTGATGTTCGAGGACGAGCAGCAGAGCTTGCTTGCATACACGCGCATGGTCGGCGTCCCGTACGCCTTGCTCGGCAGTGCGAAGTCGTACCGCGCCACGGCGGAGCCGCGCTTGCCATCACAGCGCAGGAGGAGATCTCCGGTGCCCGAGTAGTCGCCCTGGAATCCGCAGGATCCCGACGAGGAGCGAGAGGTCGTCTTGACCCCGTCTCGAGCCACCGTCTGGAGCTGCTGGCCCGCAGACGCGGTCGCCGCGGTCACCGCAGCGCAGAGCAACGTGAGGATGAAGAGCCGCAGCATGGTTGTTCCTGCTGGATCGCACCGTGGCAGACGGCCGGAAGGGAGCCGTCCCCCTTCCTGGGGATCTGCGGCCGGCGGCCCCTTGTTCTAGGAGTCGCCGCTCGCGCGCACGAGCGCCAGCAGGCTCTCGTGCTCCTCGCGGCAGGCAGGGCACCCTGCGAGATGGGCGCGGAGGCCGGGGACGGCGGCGTCGGCCTTGGCGCCCGCGAGCTCGAGCTCCACGTAGTGGTCGAGCTCGGCGAAGCACTCGTCGCAGCCGAGCTCGGGCTCGGACGGGCCGAGCAGCCGCTCGACCGCCTGGTCGATCTCCTGTCGCTCCATCACGTCACCTCCTTCGCCGCGGTCACGTCGAAGCCGCCCTCGGCGAGGCGCCGCCGCAGCTTCCGGCGGGTGTCGTGAAGGGTCTTGTAGAGCGCGCCCCGCGTGGTGCCCAGGCGCTCCGCGAGCACGTCGATCGGGACGCCGTTCAGCGCCAGCGCCACGAGCACCTGCCGCTGGTGAGGCGTCAGCTCTCCCGAGATCGCGTCGGCGATCGCGGCGAGGAGCTCCGTCTGCTCGATCTCCTCCCCGGGGGTCGGCGCCTCGCTCGCCACGCTCCACCAGCCCTCGGGCTCGAGCGGGATCTCGCGGCCCTGCCAGGCGCGGCGGCGCAGCTTCACGGCCGCCTCGAGCAGCGCGAACTTGTACGCCCAGGTCGTGAAGCGGCTCAGACCGCGGAAGTCGTCGAGCTTGGCGAGCACGGAGACCAGCGCGTCGTCAGCCGCCTGATTCGCGATGTCGTCGAGATCGTTCCCGCGCAGGTGGGGCAGCACCGTCCGCCGCCGGCCGACCTCGAAGCGGGCCGCGCGCAGGAGAAGCTCGTGCAGGCGTGCGACCGCGGCGTCCCGCTCGGCGCCGGCGCCGCGCAGCTCGCCCAACCAGCGACGGGACTCGGGGTCGAGCCGGATCGCGGCGGAGGGCCCGCCGCTCGACGACTCCGAGGCGACCTCCACGCGCCCGACCCTAGCAGCAGCGGCCGGGAGGCTCATGCGGCCTTCACCCCGTCGAGCGGCTGCAGGATCCGCACCGCCAGCTCGGGCGGGCAGCCGCTCTCGACGAGCTCGATCAGCGCGTGCAGGTCCCAGCGCGGATCTCGCGCGAGCCTCGCCGCGAGGGCAAGGCCGAAGCCGGCGGCCGCGAGCTGGCGCCGCCGCCAGCGAACGACCTCGTAGACCTCGCGTGCCTCGGTCGTCTGTTGGGTGCCCATATCTCTTTGGTGATCGCGCGGCGCGGCTTCTTACTGATGCCGCCGCCCCGAGGAGGCCCGAGGCGGCGGCGATGACGGCGGTCGCCCTAGCGGAAGCGGCGCGGGAACTGCTCGACGATGCCCGTCGAGAGCATGTCGGCCATCCCCAGTGCCTGGACGTGGATCTCGTCGTAGGCGGCAACGTCCCTGTCCCAGTCGGCCTGCAGCCGGGCGACGGCTTCGTCGGTGGTCAGGCGCAGGTGCTCGTGCAGCATCTCCTTCATCTCGTCCAGCGGCCAGTGGCGGGGGTTGGCGGTCGCCAGGAACCCGGCGATCTCGTCGGCGTTCGCGGTCCATCTGGACTGGGCGTCCGCGACCGCCGCCTGGTCGCCGGCCTTCGCCGCGAGGACGAGGTCGGCTGCGATCAGGATGTGCTCCCGGAGGAGCCGCGTCAGCTCGTTCCCGGCACGGCGGCCGTAGAAGGGCTTGATCGCGTCGCCGATGTCGTCCTGGTTTCGGAGCAGCCGTCCGACCGTCGCCTGCGTGTCGGGCGAGTCGGTCGTCAGGCTGATGATCGCCAGGCGCGTCCACGTGACGTGGTCTTCCCAGAGCTTGCGCATGTCGTTGCGAAACGCGAGCTCCTTCTTCGAGATCTGGCCGTGGGCCTCGTGCCGGCCGTGGTCGCCGTGCGCCAGCGCGTCGGGCCCGCCGGCGACGACGAGGACGGCCAACGCGCTGACGACCGCGGTCAGCAGGGTCAGCCCCAGCGGAATCGGTCGCAGTGTTCGAGCCTTGCTCATGACACTCCCCTCGTTGACGGTGTCGCAGGTGTCAGTGACGCCGTCCGCGAGGTCCTTACGACCTGCGAGACTCGTCGGTCACGATGGCCTCCAAGCCCGACGTCGTGGCCGCGCCCGTCGACGTCGTCTGCCTCGGGATTCTGGTCGCGGACACGATCGCCCGCCCCGTCGACGGCCTGCCGCCGCGCGGCTCGCTCGAGCTCGTGGACGAGATCACCCTCCACGGCGGCGGCTGCGCGCTCAACACTGCGAGCGCGCTCACACGCCTCGGCCTCCGCGCCGGAGCGGTCGGCAAGGTCGGCCGAGACCCCTTCGGCGATTTCGTCATCGGCCTGCTCGACGAGCGCGGCGTCGACCGGCGCGGCGTGCTCCGGGACCCGACCGTTGGGACGTCGGCGAGCGTCGTGCTCGTCGAAGCGGGAGGTGAGCGCACGTTCCTGCACGTGCCCGGCGCGAACGGATATGTCCGCGCGGACGAGCTCGACCCGGACGTCCTCTACGCCGGGCGCACGCTGCACGTCGCCGGCGCGCTCGTCATGCCGGAGCTCGACGGAGAGCCCACTGCGGCCCTGCTCGCGGAGGCCCGGGCGCGCGGGCTCCTGACGAGCCTCGACACGGTCTGGGACGCCACCGGGCGGTGGGAGCGTGTCGTGCCGAGTCTCCCCCACCTCGACCTGATCGCGCCGAGCCTCGCCGAGGGCAGGGCGATCTCGGGCCGCGAGACGCCGGCCGACGTCGCCGCCTGGCTGCGGGAGGCGGGCGTCGGCGCCGTCGCGCTCAAGATGGGCGCCGAGGGCTGCTACGTCTCGGGGGACGGCTTCGAGGGCCCGATCGACGCGCCCAGCGTGGCCGTCGTCGACGGGACCGGCTCGGGCGACGCGTTCGTGGCCGGACTGCTCTACGGCCTCCTCACCGGTTGGCCGCTCGAGCGCGCGGCCGCCCTCGCCACCGCGGCGGGCGCCCTCGCGGTGACCGCGGTCGGCGCGGTCGAGGGCGTGCGCGGACTGGACGGGACGCTCGCGCTCGCCGGGCTCGAGCCCGACGACTAGTCCCGCAAGCGCCCCCGTCTCTGCGGTTCCGTAGTTCCCCACACCTCCGATCGGCGCCCTCGCCGATGCGCCCGGACATGCGGGCGACGGACGATGGACGGTGGAGGGATCTCCGACCCGGAAGGAGGATTCATGGAGGTCGTGAGATGGACGCCGTTCCGCGAGCTCGAGGCGATGAACCTGCGCATGCGCCGCCTCTTCGACGAGGCGGGGCTCGTGCCGGCTCTCCTCCCGGCCGCCGACGTCTACGAGACCGAGGACGAATACGTCGTCGAGCTCGAGGTGCCCGGCTTCGAGGAGAAGGAGCTGGAGATCGAGGTGACCGACCACACGGTCTGCGTCACCGGCCGGCGTGAGGAGGAGAAGGAGAAGAAGGAGAAGACCTATCGCCTCCACGAGCGGCTCGAGAAGAGCTTCGAGCGACGCTTTCAGCTGCCGGCCGAGGCCGACACGAAGGCGGTGATGGCCGACTTCGAGAAGGGCGTTCTCGAGATCCACGCACCGAAGCTGCAGGCCACCAAGCCACGCAGGATCGCGCTCGGGAAGAAGGCCTGAGCGGGCGGGCGGGCCGCGGGGGCCACACCCCTGTGGCCCGCCCCGCTCGAGGGCCTAAGAGGAGTAGATCCGGATCGTCGTCCCGACCGGCCAGCGCGAGTAGAGCCGCGGCGCGAACCAGAGCGGGATGCGAACGCACCCGTGGCTGGCCGGATACGGCGGCACCGAGGCGTAGCCGTGGACGGCGAAGCCCCGGAGGAAGAACATCGAGTAGTACATGTGGCTGCCGTTGAAGCCGGGCACCTTCCCGTAGACGTGCCAGGTCCCGACCGGGGTGTTGCCCGTCGCGCCGGTCGAGACGTGCGAGACGCGGACGACCTTTCCGGCGCGCACCTCGAAGAGCACCTGGCGGCCCTTGAGCACCTCGATGTGGTCCCCGTGCGGCTCGAAGGCCCGCGGCGTCCTCGCCGTGCGCAGCTCGCGCCACACACGCGGGCCGGCCGTTCCCGTGCGGGAAAGCCCCTTGACCTTCTGGAAGGCGTACAGCGCGTCGCGCGTGTCGGAGGAGAAGTAGCGGTTCACCCCACGGAGGGCGTAGCGGAGGTCGTCGAACCGCCGCTCGAGGAACCGCACGGCCGGGCCCCTCGAGCCGAGGCCGAGCCCGGGAGTGGCGATCCGGGTCGTCCGGGTGCGGTTGACGCCGACGAAGCCGGTTGCGGGCTGAAGCTTGAAATGGGCCTTCAGGTGGCCCGCGCGCCGCGCCTCGACTCGGCCGCCGAAGCGGCCGCTGCCGCCGACCGGGAGGAGGGTCGTCTTCCCGCGAATCTCGAGCGCGACCGCGGCGCCCGCCCCGGCGGGCCTGACGCGCCCGCGCACCACGAGCCTCGCGCCGAGGACCTTCAGCCCGCGGATCCGCGCCTCGAGCTTCGGCCTGATCCCGAGCGGCACCGGGTCACTCTGCTCGCCGCTCGCCCGTGCGACCACGTCTCCGGGCGCGCGCGCGACGGCCGTCAGCCGGAAGCTCCCGTTCGCCTTCGTCGTGCCGCTCACGAGCGTCTGCTCGCCGGGCCCGGGGTTCAGGACGATCTCGACGGGTGTGGCGCCCGCCGGCGTGACCGTCCCCGTGTAGACCACGGTGGCCCCGTAGGTGGCAACGCCCGGCGAGACCGTGAGCGAGACCCCTGCCGCTGCCGCTGCCGGCGCCGCCGCCAGGCCCAACCCCACGCCCATGACGGCCGCGACCGCGCGCGCGGCCGGGCGACGTCCGACCCGAGGTGCCCGATGGTTCCGCAGGGGCAGCAACTATACGCCGCGCCGGTGTCGGAGAGGCTCGTTCTTACAAGCTGTGTGGCACGTCGGCTAGGCGCGGGCGCCCGGCCCGTACGCGAGCCGGAGCAGGCGCCCGTCGGCGAACCGCTCCGGTCGCAGCTCGCCGACGTCGATCGGGGCCGTCCGGCCGCTCACCTCGGCGGCCACGACCTCGCCCACCGCCGGGGACAGCTTGAACCCGTGGCCACTCCAGCCGACGGCGAGGTAGAGGCCGCCGATCCCGGGGCAGGGGCCGAGAATCGGGTTCCAGTCGGGGGTGACGTCGT
Source organism: Gaiellaceae bacterium (assembly GCA_036556565.1). Lineage (GTDB taxonomy): Bacteria > Actinomycetota > Thermoleophilia > Gaiellales > Gaiellaceae > JAIBJN01. Next base: position 17,645 of record DATBJE010000317.1, on the reverse strand, counting down.
ACGGCCCTGCGAAGCCGCGCACGAGCTCGAAGCCGGCCAGCCGCGGGTACCGCTCGGCGAGCCCCGCACGGACGGCGTCCTCGTAGCCCGGGGAGAGGCCGTGGTCGCAGTCGTCGGCCCGCTCGAGCAGATCCTCGCCCGCGTAGGCGACCGCGCAGAACCGGCGTCCCCGGTCGGGGCGAACGACGACGTTCGTGACCCCGTCCGAGCAGGCCGCCGAGGGCAGGGGCCCACCGGGCCCCGTGCGGGCGACGAGCACCTGCAGCCGCCTGAGCTCGATCGGCTGCTCCGCGCCAAGCGGCCGCAGGAGATCGTTCGCCCACGCCCCGGTCGCGAGCACGACCGTGCCCGCCGGGACGAAGCCGTCCGCCGTGTCGAGACCGACGGCGCGCCCTTCCTCCACCCGGACGGCGTCCACCGCGACGCCGAGGTGGGAGCGGAGGCCGTTGCGCGTCGCGGTTGCGAACCAGCCGAGGCACATCTTCTGGGCGTCGGCGAACCCGCCGTCGGGCTCGTACGCCGCGCCCGCGACACGGTCGAGCGAGAGCTCGGGCTCGACGTCGTTGATCTCCCCCGGCTCGAGAAACCACGTGTCGAGGCCGAGGGACCGGAGCATGGCGACGTTCCCGCGGCAGGCGTCGACCAGAGGCTCTGGCACGGTGAGCAGGTAGCCGCAGCGGACGTACCCGGCGTCCGCGACCCCGACCTCGTCCCTCCAGTCCACGATCGTCTTCGAGCCGGCCATGGCCAGCCGAGCGACGACGGGGTTCGAGTAGTGCCGCCTCACCATGGAGAACGAGCGCCCGGAGTCGCCGTCGCCCGGCAGCCCGCGGTCGAACAGGGCGACGCTCCCGGCGCCGTCGCGACACAGGGCGTGGGCGGTCGCCAGCCCGACGATGCCCGCGCCGACGATCGCCGTGTCGACCGACGTGGTCACCGCCGGACCGTACCAACGCCCCCGCACTCGGTTGAGTCCCGGCCGGTCCTCGTCACCGGCGGGACGAAGGGCATGGCCTCACCGGGGGGGGCGAGCCCGGCCATCGGTGAACGCGCATCGGGCGCCGCGGGGCTAGAGCCGGCGCGCTCCGACCCAGCGGGACGAGTACCACGACTCGCCGAGGCTCGAGATCTTCACCACGTCGCCTGAGTGCGGGGCGTGGACGAACTTCCCGCCGCCGACGTAGATCCCGGTGTGCCCGAGCCCGTCGAAGAAGACGAGGTCGCCCGGCGCCAGCCGCCCGCGCGAGACGGAGCGGCCGAAGCCGTACTGGGCGGCCGAGTTGTGTGGGAGCGACACGCCCAGCTTCCCGTAGACGAACATGACGAAGCCGGAGCAGTCGAACCCGGTCGCCGGGGAGGCGCCGCCCCAGCGGTACGGCGTCCCGAGGTACCTGCGGGCGATGGCGACGGCCTTCGCTCCGCGGCCAGAGTGTGCCGGCGCGGGCGCCGCCTTCGGCCGGCCCGGCCGGTCGCTCCCGGCCCCGATGCCGAGGGCCCCGAGCGTCTGGGGCCCGACGATCCCGTCGACGATCAGGCCCTTGCGCGCCTGGAAGGCCCGCACCGCAGTGCGGCTGATCGGCCCGTACACCCCGTCCACGGGGACGCCGAGAGCGCGCTGGACGGGCGCCACCCACCACGCTCGGATGAGCCGCCGGCCGGCGTCGCCCTTCTGGAGCGCGGCCCGCGTCCGGGAGCCGACGATCCCGTCCACGAGAAGCCCGTTCCGCTTCTGGAAGGCGCGCACGGCGGCCCGCGTCCTCGGGCCGAAGATGCCGTCGTCCGCGATCCCGAGGGCGCGCTGGAGGTCCCTCACCGCAGACCCGTGGCTTCCGAGCACGAGGAGCTGCGGGTGGACGCGCGCGCTCCCCGACGACCTCGCCCGGCTGTGCGCGCCGCCCGGAGCGGGGAGGGCGGCCGCGACCGCGGCGACGACGAGCGTGGCGCCCGCAACCCGGGCCTGGGGCAGCAGGCCGGGCTCGGCCGCGAGGCGCTTCGCCCGCGCGCACGCCGCCGAGAAGTCCCAGAGCTCGGGGTCGGAGAGATCGCGGCGCTGTGTCCTCCCGTCGCCGGCGCGCAGGGCCGGGCCGTCCAGGTCCGCGAGCGCGACCGAGACGAGGCTGCGGGACGGCCTCTCGCCGCCGGCGCCGCTCGAGCGGCGCCGGCGCGAGCGCCGGAGCGAGCGCTCCCACAGCTCGCTCGCGCCCAGATCGCGTCGCGGGAACGCCTGGGTGGTCGAGGTCATGTGCATCACCTCTCGCAGCCTGCCCGGGGACGAAGGCGCCGACGCTAACAGACGAGGCCCGGCGGTGGCGCGCGAACGAGGCCCGGATCATCACGCCGCTCCTCCGAACGGCTGATGCCCCGAGAATCTGAGCGGTTTACGGTGGGGTCCGCGCGCGCATCGAACAGCCCAGATAGGGCGGCGCGGCCCCGCCCGCAGGAGCGAGGACGGCTCCCCGAAGCCGTCCTCGCTCCTCATCTGGCGCAGCTAGCGCGGGAGCGCGGCGAGCCCTGCGATGCCCACGGCGAAGAGGAGGAGCGCGAGCAGCGAGTCGGGCCCGAGGCGGAGGAGCGTCCTGGACGGGCGGGCGACGATCCCGCTCGCGTAGACGGCGGTCAGCGCGATCCCGAGCGCGGCCAGCCAGCTGTTGAGCTCTCCGGAGCGGGGAAGGACGGGCGTGCCGGCGATGAGGTCGGCGAGGAGGAAGAGGCAGACCTGGAACGCGTTGCCCCCGAAGATGTCGCCGAGAGCGAGCGCGTGATCGCCGAGGCGGACGGCCGCGATCCCGGAGCTGATCTCGGGCAGCGCCGTCGCCGCCGCCAGCACGGTCGCGCCGAAGACGACGCCGTTCACCCCCGCGCGGTCGGCGAGCGTGTTGCCGGCGACCTCCAGCGCGACCCCGGCGACGAGCGTGGCCACGCAGGCGGCGCCGAAGATCGCGGCGACGCGCCGCGTCGTGGAGGCGGCGAAGGGGTGCGGCCCCGCCGCCATCGACTGGCGCCGGTGGCGCCGGCCCGGGCGGCTGCCCGGCATCGACACGCTCCAGCGCGGAGCGCGCCGGACGCGGTCGATCACGAACACGCCGCCCAGCCAGATGACGACGATCGCGATCGACGCGGGGCTCACGCCGCCGATCGCCTTCGACGGCGGGAGCAGGGCGCCCATGAGCACCGCCGCGACGACGAGCACGACCAGGAGGCCCTCGAGCACCGGCGTGAGGGCGCCGACGAGGAAGGTCAGCGGCCGCTTCGAGCCGGCGGCCAGGTCGCAGAGGAGGATCACCATCGTCTGGACGGCGATTCCTCCGATCAGGTTGCCGGCCGCCAGGCCGAGGTTCCCGGCCGAGGCTGCCGACACCGTGATCGCGAGCTCCGGCAGGCTGCCGGCGATCGCGAGCAGCAGGATTCCGCCCAGCTCCTCGCCGAGGCCGAGCCGGACGTCGAGGGCGTCGGTCGTCTTCGACAGCGCGACCCCCGCGGCCCAGGTCACGACGGCCGCGGCGAGGAAGACCAGGAGCGCGAGTGGGGTCGCGAGCAAGACGGCTGCCGTCCTCGGGTTCGAGTTCGTGACCACCGTCACCACGAAACGCCCGCGAGCGAATCCGCCGAACGGACGATCGTGCGGACGAGCGCGGCTCGTCCGGGAGCGAGGAGACGCGGACGGAGCGATGGGACAGACGGGCGATCCCGGCCTCCTGCCGCCCGAGAGACGATTCGCGTCGTATGAGACGAGCGCTCGCAATCGCCCTCGCGGCCGCCGTGATCGGCGGGATCGCCGGCGCGTCGATCGGGCTCGCCCTGAACGACGGCGAGGCGGAGGCCGGCACGACGCCGTCGGCGACCGAGTCGCCGCCCACTGCCGTCGCGACCACCACGCCCGCCCACGCCCTGACCCCCGAGCAGATCTACAAGCAGGCGGCGCCCGGCGTCGTCGTCATCACGGACACGCAGACGCAGAACGTCCCGGCGACCCCGTTCGCCCCCTCGCAGAGCCGGCAGGTGCAGGCGCTCGGGTCGGGGTTCGTCATCGACAAGCAGGGCGACATCGTCACGAACGACCACGTCGTGCAGGGCGCGACGGCGATCCGGATCGGCTTCAGCGACGGAGCCTCGTCCCCCGCCACGGTCGTCGGCACCGACCCGTCCACCGACATCGCGGTCGTCAGGGTGAAGGCTCCCGCCTCCGCCCTCCACCCGCTCGAGTTCGGGGACTCCGGCAGGATCGAGGTCGGCGACCCCGTCTACGCGATCGGGAACCCGTTCGGGCTCGACCGCACGATGACCGCGGGGATCGTCAGCGCGGTCGCCCGCGACATCGAGGCGCCGAACGGCCTCACGATCGCGAACGCGATCCAGACCGACGCGCCGATCAACCACGGCAACTCGGGAGGCCCGCTGCTCGACCGGTTCGGGCGCGTGGTCGGCGTCAACGCGCAGATCGAGGGCGGGACCGTCGACGCCAACGTCGGCGTCGGCTTCGCCATCCCCAGCGCCACCGCCGCCGGCGTGGCGCACTCCCTGATCACGACGGGCCACGCGGAGCATGCGTGGCTCGGCGTCGAGCTCGCCGCGGTCGACCCGAGCGTCTCCGGGGTCGTGCGCGGCGCGCCCTCCCACGGGGCAGTGATCGTCAAGGTCGTCGCGGGCAGCCCCGCGGCGAAGGCCGGCCTCGAGCCGGCCACGAAGGTCGTGACCGTCGACGGCGTCAGCCAGCCGATCGGCGGTGACACGATCGTGAGCGTCGACGGCAACCGCGTTACCTCCTCCTCCCAGGTCGCGGATGCCGTCGCGCTCCGTAAGCCCGGCGACACGCTGAACCTCGAGCTCGTGCGCGACGGGACGACCCGGACCGTCGACGTCACGCTGGGCACGCTGCCGAGCGGCTCGGGGGCGTAGCATGGAAGGCGCTCCGATGGCCGAGCAAGCACGAAAGCGGGTCCGGGTGCTCGTCGCCGACGACCACCCCCTCTACCGGGAAGGGGTCGTCCGGGCGCTGTCGGCGAGCGGCCGCGTCGAGATCGTCGCCGAGGCCGAGGACGGCCGGGCCGCCCTCACCCAGATCCAGGAGCAGCTCCCTGACGTGGCGCTGCTCGACTACAAGCTCCCCGAGCTCGACGGCGTGGCCGTCACGCACGCGATCGTGCGCGAGCAGCTGCCCGTCCGCGTGCTCCTCGTCTCGGCGTTCATCGACAGCGGCGTCGTCTACAAGGCGCTCGAGACGGGCGCGGCCGGCTTCATCTCGAAGGAGGCCCGCCGGGAGCAGATCGTCGACGCGGTCCTCGCCTGCTCACGCGGCGAGAACGTCGTCCCGCCCGACGTCGCCGCGGGGCTCGTGTCCGAGATCCGCCTCCGCAAGAACGACGACGCGCCGGCGCTCACGCCGCGCGAGCAGGAGATCCTGCACCTGATCGCCGCAGGGAAGAGCCTGCCCGAGATCGCGAAGGAGCTGTACCTGGGCCTCACGACCGTGAAGACCCACGTGCAGCACCTCTACGAGAAGCTCGGCGTCTCCGACCGGGCGGCCGCCGTCGCCACGGCGATGCGCCGGGGCCTCATCGAGTAGACGGTGCGAGGCCTCGACCGGCTGCCGCGGGCCGAGGGCGCGGTCGCCGAGGCCGAGCGCGTCGTCGCCTGGCTCCGCCTGCCGGCGATCGCGCTCTTCGCGCTCTCCGAGAGCCTCGCCCACCCGAACCCGAAGACGACCGCCTTCCTCGTCACCCTGGCGATCTTCTCCGCGTGGAGCGCCGGGCTGCTCGCCTGGGTCTACCTGCGTCCGGTGGGCCCGGGCCTGCCGGTCGTCTCGACCGGCGTCGACATCGTCGCCATCAGCCTCCTCGCCGCCCTGTCGGGCGGCCCGTTCTCCCACGCGCGGCTCGGGTTCTTCATCGTGCCGGTGACCGTCGCCTTCCGCTTCCGCCCGGCGATGACCGCCGCGGCGACGCTCGTCGCCACGGGCGCCTACCTCGTGCAGGCGTTCGCCCACCCCGCAGCCGGCAGCCCCGAGGCGACGCGCTTCATCCTCACGCAGGCCGGGTTCCTGCTCTGGGTCGGCCTCGCGTGCGTGCTCCTCTCCGCCCTGCTGGCCCGTCGGACTGGGGCCGTCGTCAAGCTCGCGGAGAGCCGGGCCAGGCTGCTCGCCGACGCGCTCTCCGCCGAGCAGCGCGAGCGCAAGGCGCTTGCCGAGGCCCTCCACGACGAGGCGATCCAGAACCTGCTCTCGGCCCGGCACGAGATCGAGGAGGCGAACGAGGTCGCCCCGCACCCGTCGCTCGACCGCGCCGACGCCGCGCTCGCGGACACCGTGGGCCAGCTGCGCGGCGCGGTGTTCGAGCTCCACCCCTACGTCCTCGAGGAGGCGGGGCTCGAGGCGGCGATCCGCTCCGTCGCCGGCCAGGCGGCCGCGCGGGGAGGGTTCGACCTCCAGCTCGACCTCCGCTGCAAGGGCAAGCACTCACAGGAACAGCTCGTCTTCTCCGCCGCGCGGGAGCTCCTCGCCAACGTCGTCCAGCACGCGGGCGCGGCGCACGTCACGCTCCGGCTCACGGACACCGCGGACGGCCTCGTGCTCGCGGTCGAGGACGACGGCCGCGGCTTCCCCCCGGAGCGCCTAGGCGCCCAGCTCGCCGACGGCCACGTTGGCCTCGCCTCCCAGCGCGTCCGGATCGAGGCCGCGGGCGGGAGCATGGAGATCGCGTCGCGCCCTCGCAAGGGGACGCGCGTCGAGATCACGCTGCCGGACGGAGCCGCGCCTTAGAGCTTCTAACAGAGTGATGACCCCCCGACTGGGTGCGCTGGGTGGTTCGAGGCCAGGACGCAGGGAGTGCTCATACCCAAGAGGTATGGGCGCGACCGAGGACGCCGCCTCGGGCCGCCCGGCGTGACCAGGCGGCATGGCTCCTCATTGTGTTAGGAGCTCTTAGAGCGCGAGCGGGAGCAGTCGCACGTGCGCCCGGGCTCGAGGAACCGGCCGCAGGCGACACACCGCTCCCGGCGCACCCTCTCGAGGAGGAACACGCTGCGTCCGAGCGCGACGCACGCGACGGCGACCAGCATCACCGAGGCGAGGACGGCGAACACACGGGGATCGATGACACTCACGTCCGAAGCGTCGCGGACCCGGGGCGTTCGGGCGATCCGCCGTCCGGACGATCAGGCGTCCCCGCGGACCCGGGCGACGGACGAGGCGGGGCTCCTCCCCCCGCTCGCCCGTACGTTTCACAGCCCGGCCGGGAAAGCGTACGACGAGGGGACGGGCTTCGGGAGCTCGGCAGGCGTCCCGAGCGCGACGACGATCTCCTCGTGCTCCTCGAGCGGCACGAGCAGCGGATCGCCTGCCACCGGCCGGCCGTCGACGAACACCCTTAGACCGCTTCCGCCACCCGCGCAGTCGCCGCCCAGGCAGCTCGGCGTGAAGCGAACGCCCCACACCGCGAAGAGCTCCCCCAGCGTGTACAGCTGGACGGTCGGCGACTCGACGTGGACAACGCCGGTCGAGTCGTGGGTGTGGAGCGGGGAGACGAACCGGCCGGCCGCGTCGATCCCGATCCCGGCCGGCACCCGCACGCGGCGGCCGTGGACGAAGACGTCGAGGTGCTGGTGGATGTGAAGGCGGGTGCCGCCCTCGGCGAGCGCCGGGAGCCCGATCGCCGCCAGCCTCGCCCGGAGCCGGGCGACGTTCCGCGGCCAGGGAGCGGGTCCGACGAGCTCGCCCGGAAGCGCCGGCGGCGGCGCGAGCCGGGCATGGGCCGGGGCGCTCCGCAGGGCGGCCCCGAGCCGCCCGACGACGACGAGCACGAGCAGGACGAGCGTGATCACCACGAGCGCGGGCCGGTTCAGGCGTCGCACCCGCGGTCACCTCACCCGGTGACGGTGAGCGTCCCCTTCATGCCCGCGTCCGCGTGGCTGTCGACCGTGCAGAGGAACTCGTACGTGCCGGGCTGGAGGGTCGCGGTCACGGTGGACGTGCCGCCGTCCGTCACCGTCTTGCCCACGACGTCGACGCCGTTCCCCTCGATGGCGACGTCGTGCGGGACCGACGAGGGGTTCGTCATGACGATGGTGACCTTCCCGGCCGGCGCCTCGAGCGAGGTCTTGTCGAACTCGAGCTGCCCGGAGGAATTCGACTCGAGCTGGAGGGTCGTCCCCTGGGAGCTCGAGGCCCCCGTCGAGGTCGTCGGGCTGGTCGTCGTCGAGCCGGTTGTCGTGGGGCTCGCCGCGTTGGTGTTCGAGCCGGACGACCCGCCGCCGCAGGCCGCGAGGACTACTGCGAGGGCCGGCACGGCGACCCCGAGGGCGAAGGCTTGGCGTCTCACGTTCGGTCCTTTCGTCGCTCCGGTCAGCGTGGTCGCGCCCGCGCGGAAGGGGGATCGTGCAAGCGGACGATCGCCCGGCCGGTTCAGGATCCGACGTTCAGAGGATGGTGGCAGGCGGCGATGCGGCCCCTGCCGTGGTCGACCAGGGGCGGCTCGACGGTGCTGCAGATCTCCGTCGCGTAGCGGCAGCGGGTGTGGAAGCGGCAGCCATAGGGCGGCGCGACGGGGCTCGGCGGATCCCCGGCGAGGACGATGCGATCGCGCGCCCGCTCGCGCGCGCTCGGATCCGGGACGGCAACGGCCGAGAGGAGCGCCTCGGAGTAGGGATGGACCGGCGCCGAGTAGAGGGCGTCGCCGGACGAGACCTCCACGATCTTCCCGAGGTACATGACGGCGACGCGGTCGGACACGTGGCGGACGACGTCGAGGTCGTGGGCGATGAAGAGGTACGTGAGGTCGAAGTCGGCCTGGAGATCCTTGAGGAGGTTGAGGATCTGGGCCTGGATGGACACGTCGAGCGCCGAGACCGGCTCGTCCGCGACGATGAGCTTCGGCGTCGTCACGAGCGCCCGCGCGATGCCGATGCGCTGGCGCTGGCCGCCCGAGAACTCGTGCGGGTAGCGGTTGTAGTGCTCCGGGTTGAGCCCGACGCGCGCCATGAGCTCCTGGACGTGCCGCCGGCGCCCCTCCCTCGGGCCCAGCCGCTGGATCCGCAGCGGCTCGCCGATGATCGCCCCGACCGTCCGCCGCGGGTTCAGCGACGAGTAGGGATCCTGGAAGATCATCTGCATCTCGCGCCGCAGCGGGCGCAACCGCCGCCGCGACCGGTGCGAGATGTCCACGCCGTCGAAGAGCACCGTCCCGCTCGTCGGCTCGAGGAGGCGCGTGACCAGGCGCGCGAGCGTCGACTTGCCGCACCCCGTCTCGCCGACGAGGCCGAGCGCCTCCCCACCGGCGATCGCGAGCGTGACGCCGTCGACCGCATGGACGCGCCCCAGCTCCCGCCGGAGGAGCACGCCCCGGCCGATCGGGAAGTGCTTGACGAGCTCCCGGACCTCGACCAGCGGCTCGCCCATCGAGAAGACGGGCTCCGTCACGGAGTGGAGGGGGACCACGCTCATCCGACGCTCCCTCCCGTGGCCGCCGAGCGAAGGGCGAGCCCGATCCTGCGGCGCGCGGCGGGAGCCAGATGGCAGGCGACGACGTGGCCGGGGCCGGACGGGAGCAGCGGCGGCTCGACCTCGGGGCACACCGCGAACGCATGCGGGCAGCGGGGATGGAAGGGGCAGCCGCTCGGAACGTGGATGAGGCTCGGCGGCTGGCCGGCGATCGGATGGAGGCGCGCGCCGCGGGCATCGCCCAGGCGCGGCAGCGACTCGATGAGCCCCCAGGTGTACGGGTGCTCCGGCGCCCCGAGGATGGTCTCCATGCGCCCGAGCTCCACGACGCGGCCCGCGTACATCACGGCCACCTCGTCGGCCGTCTCGGCGACGACGCCGAGGTCGTGCGTGATGAGGAGGACGGCCGCGCCGCGTTCTGCCTGGAGCCGGCGCACGAGGTCGAGGATCTGCACCTGCACGGTGACGTCGAGCGCGGTCGTGGGCTCGTCGGCGATGAGGACGTCCGGATCGAGCACGAGCGCCATGGCGATCATCACCCGCTGCCGCATCCCGCCCGAGAGCTCGTGCGGGTAGCTGTCGAGCCGCTCCGACGGGTTCGGGATCCCGACCTCGGCGAGGGCGTCGCGGGCGCGGCGCCGGGCCGCCGACTTCGACACGTCCTCGTGGGCGCGGATCGCCTCGACGATCTGCCACCCCACCTTGTACAGCGGGTGGAGCGACGACATCGGGTCCTGGAAGATCATGCCGATCCGCTTCCCGCGGTAGAGCGCGAGCTCCTCGAGAGGCAGCGCCAGGAGATCGAGGCCGTCGAAGAGGACGCGGCCCTCGACGGTCGCGTTCGGCAGCCGCGACAGGCCCATGACGGTCAGCGCGGTGACGCTCTTCCCCGAGCCCGACTCGCCGACGATGCCGAGCGTCCGCCCCCGGTCGAGCGAGAGGGACACGCCCTCGACCGCCCGCACGACGCCGTCGCGGGTCTGGAAGCGGACGCGCAGGTCCTCGATCTCGAGCAGGGCCACGTCAGTACCGCACGCGCGGGTCGAGGAACGCGTAGAGGACGTCGACGACGATGTTCATGACGATGATGAAGAAGGCCCCGAAGAGGACGGTGCCCTGGATCGCGGGCAGGTCGGAGTTGACGATCGAGTCGTAGGCGTAGCGCCCGATCCCCGGGATGTTGAACACCGTCTCCGTGAGCACCGCGCCCCCGAGGAGGATTCCGAGGTCGAGCCCCGCCAGCGTCACGACGGGCGTGATCGCCGCCCGCACGCCGTGGCGAAGGATCACGCGCCGCTCCGAGAGCCCCTTCGCCCGCGCCGTGCGAATGTAGTCCTCGCCCATCACCTCGATGAGGTTCCCCCGCACCATGCGCGCATAGATGGCGGCGAACGACGCGGCGAGGACGAACCAGGGCATGAGGAGCGAGAGGAACCACTGCGTCGGGTCGTGCGTGATCGGGACGTAGCTCCCGGCCCCCGGCAGCAGGTGGACCTTCCCGATGTCGTCGGCGAAGAGCAGGAGGACGATCAGGCCGAGCCAGTACACCGGGGCCGAGATGGCGAGGAGGGCGAGGCCCATGGTCGAGCGGTCGACCGTCGAGTGCCGCCTGATGGCCGAGAGGATCCCGAGCGGGATGCCGATCGCGATCCAGACGACGAACGCGCCGACCGTGAGCGAGATCGTGACCGGGAGCCGCGTGAGGATCTGCGACGTGACCGAGACGTTGTTCTGGTAGCTGTAGCCGAGGTTGAAGTGAAGGAAGATCCCCTTCAGGTAGATCCAGTACTGCTCGTAGAGGGGGTCGTCGAGGCCGAGGGCGTGCCGGATCTGCGCGATCAGCTGCGGGTTCGCCTGCCGGCCGGCCCGCAGCGCGGCCGGGTCGGCCGACGGGAAGACGTAGAAGATGAGGAACGTGAGCGCGCTGACGACGAAGAGCAGGAAGATCCCCCAGCCGACCCGTCGGGCGATGTAGCGGGACATCGACGATCCGAGCACGCCGAGGAGCAGCGCGAGGAACGCCGCCGGCCCGTGGGCGGGGCCGCCCTCCGGCAGCGAGTGCCGGGGGGCGGCTTGCGGTTCGGCGCTCGCCGACAACGCGCCCCTACTTCACCGACATGTAGGAGACATCCGGCGCCCCTTCGTTGTCCACCATGAGGGCGGGGACGACGCGGCTGGAGAAGAGCGTCGGGAAGTTCTCCCACAGCCACGGGACGGCGGCGGCCGTCTCGGCGACCTGGTCGTCGAGCTTGCCCCACTGCTCGTACCGCGTCTGCGGGTCGAGCGTCTTCTCGGCCCGGTCCATGGCCGCGTTGAGCGTCGGGTCGTTCAGGAGCGGCCAGTTCGAGTTGTTCGACGGGAGGATGTTCTTCCCGTTGAACGTCGGGTCGATGATCGTCTGCGGCTCGTGGAAGTCGGGGAGCCAGCCGACGTTCGGGCAGACGTTCGGCTCGTTCTTGGGGACGTTGCAGTACTTCGTGTACATGGTCGAGTGCGTGACCGAGATGATCTTGGCGTCGATGCCGATCTTGGCCAGGTCGGCCGCGATCACCTTGGCGGTGTCGGAGCCGGGCGGCGTGTTGTCGGCCACCATCGTCACCTGCGGCCCGGTGTACATCCCGTTCGCGTAGCCGGCGGCCTTCATCAGCTCCTTCGCCTTGGTGACGTCACCCGCGAACCCCGGGCTCGGGAACGGGTCGAAGGACGTGCCGCCCGACTGGTCGAACCCCTGGTTGCCGAAGCTGGGGTCGATGAAGTGGGTGGCGATCGCCCCGTCCACCGGCCCGCCGCGGGTCAGCCGCATGGCGTTCCGGTCGAGCACGTACGCGACGGCCTTGCGGACGTCGAGGTTGTCGAACGGCGCCTTGCTCGTGTTCAGGGCCACGTAGCGGCTCCCGCCCGTCGGGGTGAAGAAGAGCTGCTTGCTCTGCGTCGAGCTCGAGAGGATCGACTTGAGCTCGGCCGGCGGGGGCGGCGTGTCGCCGTTGGCGTCGGCCGCGCCGCTCAGGATGGTCTTCGCCATCACGGTCGGGTCCTGGTATCCCTCCTGGAAGCGGACGTCGTCGGCGCAGGCGAGCCGCCGGTCGGTGCTCGCGTTCCAGTTGGGGTTGCGGACGAGCTCGATCAGCTGGCCCGGCTTGTAGCCGACGCCGTTGATGCTGCCCGAGGCGTTGTTCTTGATCATGTAGGGGCCGGACGCGACCTGGTGCAGCCCGTAGCTCGAGACCGCCTGGTCGTCGAACGGCTTCGCGTAGTCCTCGGGCACCGGGGCCGTCAGCGGCAGCGAGAGCGCGCTGACGAACACCGCCTCGGGGCGGACGAGGTGGAACACGATCGTGTGCGGGCCGGGGGTCTCGATCCCCGAGATCGGCACGGGGTACTGCGGCGGCGTCTTGGGCGCGCCCTCGATCACCGAGAAGTACGCTCCCGCGTAGCCGTTCGCGACGCTCGTTGCGAAGCCGCGCTCGATCGCGTACTTCACGTCCGCCGAGGTCACCTCGCGGTTCACCGGCGGGCTGAAGCGGACGCCCGGCTTCAGCGTCACGGTCACCGTCTTGCCGTCCTTCGAGACCGTCGGCATGCTCGCCGCCAGGTCGGGCTCGAGCTCGGTCGAGTTCCCTTTCGGGGCGAGCAGCGCGCGCTGCGTCGGCCGCGTGATCTCGTACGAGAACGAGTAGTAGGCCTCGCCCGGATCGATGTGGTCGACGTCGCCGGCCGACAGGATCTTGAGCGTGCCTCCCTTCGTCTCGCAGCTGACCGGCGTCGGCGGCGGCGCCGTCGAGATGTTTGACGGCGTGGAGGTGCCCTCCGCCGTCGACGAGGACGAGGACCCGCAGCCGGCCGCAAGGACGGCGAGGCTGAGGAGCGCCGCGGCGCCCATCCCGACGCCGACGCGCCCGTCTCGTGGTCTGAACGTCTTCATGGTCGTTCCTCCTTTCCTGGAACGCAGTGCATGGCTAGTCGGCACGGGGGTCGAGCGCGTCGCGCACGCCGTCTCCGAGGAGGTTGAAGGCGAGCACGGTGAGGACGAGGGCGACGCCCGGGAACGTGAAGTACCACCAGGCGGTGTTGAAGATCGGCGTGGCCTCGGCGATCATCTCGCCCCAGCTCGCCTGCGGCGGGTTGATGCCCACCCCCAGGTACGAGAGGGCCGCCTCGAGCAGGATGTTCTGCGGGATGATGAGCGTCGTGTAGACGACGATCGGGGCGACGAGGTTCGGGAGGATCTCGCGGAAGAGGATCGAGACGTCGCCCGCGCCGGTGGCCCGCGCCGCGTCCACGAACTCCTTCTCCCGCAGCGAGAGGACCTGGCCGCGGATGACGCGGCCGACGTAGGTCCAGTTGATGACGACGATGGCCACGATCACGGTGCGGAGACCGGGCTTCACGAGCCCCGCCGCGCAGCCGTTCCCGAGCGAGCAGGCCGAGGCGATCCCGAGCGCGAGGAGGAGGATCGGGAAGGCGAGCGTGACGTCGATGACGCGCGAGATGGCCGTGTCCGTGACGCCCCGGTAGTAGCCGGCGACCATCCCGAGGGCCACGCCGATCACGACCGAGAGGGCCGTGGCGACCAGCGCCACCTCGAGCGAGACGCGCGCCCCGTAGATGACACGGGAGAAGACGTCCTCGCCGACGGGGTCGACGCCGAAGAAGAACCGCAGGGAGGGGCCGGTCGGCGTCCCGAAGACGGGGTCGAGCGCCCCCGGGTACTGCGCGTTCGGAGGATGCCCGACCGCCCCGACGATCAGCGGCGCGGCCCCGGCGACGATGATCTCGAAGCAGATGAACCCGAGCGCGGCGAGGGCGACGCGGTCCTCCCGGAACCGCTCCCAGAAGAGCTGCCACGGCGTCCGCGACCGGACGTCCGGGGCGCCGGGCGGAGCCCATCCCCCCGCCGGCTCGAGTCCTCCGACGGCCTCTGCGGTGCCCACCTCGTCAACTCCTCGGACCGGCGGGCCGGCCACCCGCCTCCGCGGATCGATGGGCACACGACAGGGGCCGTCCGTGCATGTCTCCTAGGCTGCCTCCCGGGCGGCTCGTGGCGAATCCTGCAAGAAGACGACCCGGGGAGTGTCCTTTCCCTCGTGCAGGAGGAGGCCGGAGGCCGACGACGGTGGAGCCAAGGTCGCCCGTCGATTCCTCCGCCCGGCCCATGCCGGGCGACCCGCCCGCGGACGATGCTCCCCGCATGACCTACACCAATGGCAACGGCAACGGCAACGGGCACGGCGATGCGGCCGCCACGCTGACCGCCCAGGTGGCCGCGGCGGAGCGCTTCGCGCGGGCGATCGTGGTCGCCTTCGGCGTCTGCGACGAGGTGCGGGCGCCGCTCAGCGACGTCCAGAAGATCGCCGTGATCCAGGCGGCCCTGCTCGAGTTCGACGGGTTCGAGGCGAAGCTCACCTCGCTCAGCGCGATCGGCGACCTGCTCCGCGAGCTCCACTGGAGCGCGGAGGAGAGCTGATCTCCCCGCGATGCCGAGAGCGGCGGAGCATGCGCCGACCGACGCCTCCTCCGACCGGGCATCACCGGAACGACTGACCGAGGACCGCCTCCTCGCGCTCGCGGCCGACCGCGTCGCGCGAGGCTGGTGCCGCGCGTCGCTCGCCGAGGACCGTCACGGGCGGCGCGTCGAGCCGTGGAGCCCGAGCGCGTGCCGCTGGTCGCCGCTCGGGGCGATGCTTGCCGTCTGGCTCGAGCGGGGAGACCCGCGGCCGGAGGTGCTCGAGGTCGCCTACGCGGCGCTCGGCGTCGCGACGGGCGGGCGGCCCGAGGAGTGGAGCGCGGCTCCCTGGCGCACGGCGTGGCACGTCCTCAGCGCGCTCTCGCGGGCGAGGCAGCTCGTCCCCCAGGCGCGAGGGGACGAGCGCATCGGCTGATCGCAGGAGCCCGCGGGGGAGCGCGGCCGACCCGCGCACCCTGCGATCGACCGCTGGCCCGGCCGGTCGGCGACGGCAATCCTCGTCCGCAACCGCCCGAGGGAGATCGTGCCGCGAATCAGCCGACCAGCGCGAGCGAGAGCCCGCCGGCATGCGCGCCGGCGCCGCCTCCGGGCCTCCCGGCTCGCGCCGGTGCTGGTCCTCGTCGGGCTCCTGGCCGTCGTTGCGGTCTCGGTCACCGGGTACGCGGCCGTCTCGGCGGTCGAGTCCGACTGCAGCCTCGCCTCGGCGCAGCCCCGGCCGCTCGGGTCGACCTCGTTCATCGAGGCGGCGAACGGCGCCTCGCTCGGGACGATCGCGTCCCCCGTCCACCGCGAGCCCGTCCCGCCCCGGTCGATCTCCCCGTGGCTCGGCGACGCGACGGTGGCGATCGAGGACCGGCGGTTCTGGCTCCACGGCGCCCTCGACCCGGTGGGGATCCTGCGTGCCGCGGTCGCCGACGTCAGGGCCGGGCACGTGATCGAGGGGGGATCGACGATCACCCAGCAGCTGGCGCGCAACCTCTACTTCGACACGGGCGCCCGCCTTACCCTCGGCGGAAAGATCCGGGAGACCTGCCTCGCGCTCGGCCTCGCGCGGAGCATGTCGAAGGGCCAGATCCTCGCCGCGTACCTCAACCGCGTGTACTACGGAAACGACGCGTACGGGGCCGAGGCGGCCGCCAGAACGTACTTCTCGCGCCCCGCGGGCAGGGTGTCGCTGTCGCAGGCGGCCCTGCTCGCGGGGCTTCCCCAGGCGCCCTCCGCCTACGACCCGCTGGCCCGGCCCACGGCGGCACGCGCCCGGCGGAACGAGGTGCTCGCGGCGATGCTCTCGACAGGCACGATCTCCTCACGGCAGTACCGGAGCGCGAGCGCGGCACCGCTCGGGCTCGAGCCCGGCGGCCGCTACGAGCGCGTTCGCGCCCTGCCCTTCGCGCGCTACGTGGAGAGCCGCCTGGAGCGCTCGTTCCCGCAGAGCCGCCTCGAGACCGGCGGCCTGACGATCAGGACGACGCTCGATCCCCGCCTCGAGCGGCTCGCCAACCGCGTCCTCCGCGCCCGCCTGCCCTTGCCCACCGACCCGGCGGCGGCGCTCGTGGCGATCGACCCCCGGAACGGCGCGATCCGGGCGATGGCCGCGCGAACGCCCGGCGGGAAGCTCTTCTTCGACCTGCCGGCCCAGGCGCGGCGTGAGGCGGGGAGCGCCTTCAAGCCGTTCACGCTCGTGGCCGCCCTCGAGCACGGGATCTCGCTCGGCTCCGTCTGGCACGGGCCCCCCTCCCTCACCATCCCCGACCCGCGCTGCGAGGGCGCCGAGGGGCCGTGGCAGGTCTCCAACTACGCCGACGAGTCGGCGGGGACGATGACGCTGAAAGACGCCATCGCCCACTCGGTGAACACGATCTTCGCCCAGGTCGTCGTCGCGGCCGGCCCGGACAACGTGGCCCGGGTGGCGCACCGGATGGGGATCACGACGCGGCTGCAGCCCGTCTGCTCGATCACCCTCGGCTCCCAGCCGGTCACCCCGCTGGAGATGGCCGACGCGTACGCGACGCTCGCCTCCCGCGGCGTCAGGCATGCGCCGAACGCCCTCGGCACGGTGACCTGGAACGGCGGGGAGCTCCCCGCGCCGCGGCCGCGCGCCAGGCAGGCCGTCCCCGCCGGGATCGCGGCCGAGGCCACGGACGCCCTCGAGGGCGTGATCCGGCAGGGGACGGGAACGGCCGCGGCGATCGGGCGCCCGGCGGCGGGCAAGACGGGGACGGCGGAGAGCTTCGAGGACGCGTGGTTCTGCGGGTACGTCCCACAGCTGGCGACCTGCGTCTGGGTCGGCTACCCGCAGGCCGAGATCCCGCTCCTGAACGTCGACGGGTTCCCGGAGGTCTTCGGCGGCTCGATCCCGGCAATGACCTGGCACGACTTCATGTCGGGAGCGCTGACGGGCGTCCCCGTCCGCCCCTTCCCGCCGTCGGAGGAGCCGCCGGGCCAGTCCGCCACGCCCGTCGGCTGACCCGCCGATGGCGCCCACAAAGGGTCGGACGGCCGATCCTCCGAGCCGCCGTGCGGAACGAAGCTGACAGGGACAGACCGACGACCTGACACGAAGGAGGAAGAGATGAGCCTTCTGGAACACCCGGAGACAGAGGCGGTCCCGGTCGAGCGCCACGCCGAGAACGGACAGGTCTTCCCGACCCGCATCGTCCTCCAGCCGATCGCGGCGCCGTCCGTCCTCGGCTGGTTCGCATTCGCGGGCGCCACGTTCATCGTGGCCGCGTGGATGGCGGGCTGGTACGG
>DATBJE010000316.1:0-1612 GCA_036556565.1 Gaiellaceae bacterium | reverse complement strand
GGAGCTCTCGGCGCGCAGTATCTCGCTGCTCAGGGCCTACAGCCGCTACCTGCGCCAGGCCGGCTTCACCTTCAGCCTCGGCTACGTGCAGCAGGTGCTGGTCGCGCACGCCGCGCTGTCGCGCGACCTGGTGAAGCTGTTCCATGCGCGCTTCGAGCCCGGGCAGGCCGCGCCGGAGAAAGCGCAGGCGCTCGTCGCGCAGATCGAGGCGGCGCTGGAGAAGGTGCCGAGCCTCGACGACGACCGCATCCTGCGCCAGTTCCTGGCGACGATCCACGCCACGACGCGCACCAACGCGTTCCAGCCCGATGCGCAGGGCCGGGCGAAGCCCTACGTGTCGCTCAAGTTCGACCCGCCCGAGGTGCCGGGGCTGCCCGAGCCGAAGCCGATGTACGAGATCTTCGTGTACTCGCCGCGCGTGGAGGGCGTGCACCTGCGCGGCGGGCCGGTCGCGCGCGGGGGGCTACGCTGGTCGGGCCGGCGCGAGGACTTCCGCACCGAGGTGCTCGGCCTGATGAAGGCGCAGATGGTGAAGAACGCGGTCATCGTGCCCGTCGGCTCGAAGGGCGGATTCGTGCTCAAGCGCACGGCGGCATCGAAGGAGGAGCAGCGGGCGGACGTGGTGGCTCAGTACTCGACGCTGATCCGCGGCATGCTCGACGTGACCGACGACCTCGTCGGCGGCGAGGTCGTCCACCCGCCCGACGTCCGGGTGCTCGACGGCGCCGACACCTACCTCGTGGTCGCCGCGGACAAGGGCACGGCGGCGCTCTCGGACACGGCCAACGCGATCGCCGCCGAGTACGGGTTCTGGCTCGGCGACGCCTTCGCCTCCGGCGGCTCCGCGGGGTACGACCACAAGGGCATGGGCATCACCGCGCGCGGGGCCTGGGAGTCGGTAAAGCGCCACTTCCGCGAGCTCGGCGTCGACGTCGAGACGACCGAGATCACGGCCGTCGGCATCGGCGACATGAGCGGCGACGTCTTCGGCAACGGCATGCTCCTGTCGCGTCACCTGAAGCTCGTCGCCGCCTTCAACCACGAGCACGTCTTCCTCGACCCCGATCCCGACCCGGAGCGGAGCCACGCCGAGCGCGAGCGCCTGTTCGACCTCCCTCGGTCGAGCTGGGCGGACTACGACGCCGCAGCGATCTCGCGGGGCGGTGGCGTCTTCCCGCGGTCCGCGAAGACGATCCCGCTCTCGGCCGAGGCGCGCTCCCGCCTCGGCGTCGAGGCGGAGGCCCTGACGCCGAACGAGGTCGTCCACGCGATCATCACCGCCCCGGTCGACCTGCTCTGGAACGGCGGCATCGGCACGTTCGTCAAGGCCTCGTGGGAGTCCCACCTCGAGGTCGGCGACAAGGCCAACGACCCCAGCCGCGCCGACGCGTGCGACCTCCGCTGCCGCGTCGTCGGCGAGGGCGGGAACCTCGGGCTCACGCAGCGCGCCCGGATCGAGTACGCGCTCGCCGGCGGCCGGATCTACACCGACGCGATCGACAACTCGGCCGGGGTCGACTGCTCCGACCACGAGGTGAACATCAAGATCCTGCTCGGGGACGTCGTCTCGAGCGGCGACATGACCGAGAAGCAGCGCAACGAGCTCCTCGTC
>DATBJE010000315.1:0-3143 GCA_036556565.1 Gaiellaceae bacterium | reverse complement strand
CGTGGCACAATGCGCCTCACGGCAGCGGGAACGCTGCGAACGGCGATCACGGCGGGGCTCGATGCGAGCGGATCCTCGGACGGATAAGACCCTCCTCTCGGCGCTCAAGCAGGTCGCGCCCGGAACGCCGATGCGCTCCGGGATCGACGACATCATCCGCGCCGAGCTCGGCGCCCTCATCGTCATCGGCGACCCGAACGAGCTCGCGTTCCTCTTCTCGGGCGGGATGCGCCTCGATCTGCCGCTCACGTCCCAGCTCCTCTACGAGCTGGCGAAGATGGACGGGGCGATCGTGGTCAGCCGTGA
Source organism: Gaiellaceae bacterium (assembly GCA_036556565.1). GTDB lineage: Bacteria > Actinomycetota > Thermoleophilia > Gaiellales > Gaiellaceae > JAIBJN01. The sequence goes on along the minus strand of DATBJE010000315.1, from coordinate 2,837 downwards.
CCTGCAGAAGCTCGTCTACGCGAACGTCCAGCTCATGCCGGACGCGTCGATCGCCTCCAGCGAGACGGGCACGCGCCACCGGACGGCCGAGCGCGTGGCCAAGCAGACCGACGCGCTCGTCGTCTCGATCTCGCAGCAGCGCGAGACGGTGACGATCTTCGTCGGCGACCTCCGGTACCAGCTCGGGGAGATCTCCGACACGCTCGCCCGCACGAACCAGGCGCTAGGCACGCTGGAGACCTACCGGACGCGGCTCGACCAGGGCCTCACGCGCCTGACCGCCCTCGAGTTCCAGAGCGCGGTCGTCCTCGACGACGTGCTCGTCGTGCTCCAGCGGGCCGAGATGACGACGAGGATGGCGGCTGAGATCGAGCGCAACTGCGTCGAGCTCGGCGAGGAGGGGCGCCTCATCCGCATGCAGCTCGACGAGCTCATGGAGGACGTGCCCCGCGACAAGGTGGCGATCGTCAACGACTACGAGCGGACGGGCGAGCCGGCCGACGCCGCGGCCGCGCTCGAGAAGCTCTCGCGCATCGAGTACCCGCAGGTGCTCGAGTTCGAGGAGCTGACCGAGGTCCTCGGGTACTCGCGGGAGACGAACCCGCTCGACCACAGCGTTCAGCCGCGCGGCTTTCGCGTGCTGTCGCACATCCCGCGGCTCCCGGACTCGGTCATCCGCCAGGTCGTGCGCGACTTCGAGAGCCTCGACGCCGTCGTGCGGGCGAGCCATCGCGACCTCGAGGCGGTCGACGGGGTCGGCGCCGTGCGGGCCCGCGAGATTCGCGAAGGGCTCCGGCGTTTGCAGGAGCACAACCTCGTCGACCGGTACCTGCAGCTCTAACGACGCGGAAGATGCGCCTGAAGCTCGCTTACCAAGCGGGTTTCCGGTAAAATGGCGTTTCCGCAGGCGTCTTGGGCGTCTCTTTTTGCGCCCGGGTTCAGAGGAGGAGAGGCTTGTACAAAGTCGGCGATAAGGTCGTCTATCCCCATCACGGCGCCGGTACGGTCGTGAAGCGGGAGACGAGGACGATTCTCGGGCAGCAGCGCGAGTATCTGACCATCAAGATCCTTCACAACGACATGACGGTGAACGTGCCGTCCGAGAACGCCGACCGAGTCGGCCTGCGCAAGGTCATCGACGAGGAGATGGTCGAGCGCGTCGTCAAGGTGCTCCACGGCAGCGGCACGAAGATGCCGAAGAACTGGAACCGCCGCTTCAAGTACAACCGCGACAAGATGAAGACCGGCGACATCTTCGAGCTCGCCGAGGTCGTCAGGAACCTCTCCCTCCGCGATCACGAGAAGGGCCTCTCGACCGGCGAGAAGCAGATGTTCGTCAAGGCGAAGAAGATCCTCGCCTCCGAGCTCATGTACGCGAAGGCCATGGACGAGGACGAGGCCGCGGTCTGGCTCGACGACGTCCTCGACTCGGTCGGCGCCAAGATCCCGACGTAGTTCTCGGGAGCGCCGGGCGACTGCGACCGGTCGCAGCCGCGCGCAGGCATCCTTCCCGGGTGCTTCTGCGTGCGCTCTCGACCGTGCTGGCCGTGGCGGCGCTCGCGTCCGGTTGCAGCGGCGACGGGGGTGACGCGGACGGAGCGACGCTCGCTCCCTCCTCGTTCGACGAGGTCGTCGTGGCGAAGCTGAAGGAGGCCGGGCTCGAGGCGGAGCCCGCCGCGGGCAACCTCTCGGTCCGCGCCCAGCAGGGCCCGAACTGGGTTGACCTCGACCTCCGGGACGCCTTCGCCCGCTACGGCGACGATCCGGGCAGCCGCGACGAGATCGTGGACGGCGTCGTCAACGACGCGAAGCGGCAGCTCGACGAGGGGCTCTCGGAGACGTCCCTCGAGGACGTCCGTGCCGACCTCGTACCTCTCCTGAAGGCCCCGTTCGAGCTCCGAACCTACGGCTTCGAGCCGGCCTCGACGCCGTTTCCCGCCGGCCTGTCCGTGACCTACGCCGTCGACAGCGGGGACGCGTTCACCGTCGTCCGCCCCGAAGACGTGAAGCGGTGGGGGACGACGACGGCCGAGGTCGACGGGATCGCGAGCGACAACCTTCTCCGCAGCACCAACCGAGACCAACCGCTCCGGTGCGAGCCGGTGGGGAAGCGGAAGCTCTGCGGCTGGGCCTCGGGCGACGGCTACGACGCGACGCGCATGATCGTCCCCGAGCTGCGCGCGCAGATCGAGCGCGTCTACGGCGGCCGCCCCGCCGTGTACGCGGTCCCGATGGAGAACGTGTTCGTCGCCCTCCCGCGCAGCCTCCTGAGCCGCGGCCTCACCGAGAAGGCGCTGCGGCTGAAGGTACGGGGCCAGTTCCAGACCTCCGACGACCCGCTCAGCCCCGCCCTCTTCGTCGAGCGCGACGGCGAGCTCGTGACCTACTGATGGGCGCGGGGGCGACCGGGGTCTGGGCGGTGCTCGTCGCCGCGGGCCGCGGGGAGCGCTTCGGCGGCGACCGGCCCAAGGCCTTCGCAAACCTCGGCGGCAGGCCGCTCCTCGCCGAGAGCCTCGGGCGACTCGACGCGTCCGAATGGATCGAGTCGATCGTGGTCGTCGCCCCGCAGGAGTGGGAGGAGCCCGTCATCCTCCTTGCCGAGGAGCTGGGAGCGTCGAAGGTGCGCTCGGCGGTCACGGGTGGGGGGACCCGGGCGGACTCGGTTCGCGCCGGGCTCGCTGAGGTGCCCGAGGACGTCGCCGTCGTCCTGGTCCACGACGCGGCCCGGCCGCTCCTCTCCGAGGATGTCGTTGAGCGCGTCGTCGGGGCGCTCGGGGACGACTGGGACGGCGCCGTGCCCGCGCTCCCTCTCGCCGACACGGTCAAGCGCGCGGACG
>DATBJE010000314.1:0-4702 GCA_036556565.1 Gaiellaceae bacterium | reverse complement strand
GCCCTTGCAACCCCCTCCCGATACGATGTCCACGCTCGCTGCGCGCCGAAGTGGCGGAACTGGAAGACGCGCTGGACTCAAAATCCAGTGGGGCTCTGCCCCGTGCGGGTTCGATCCCCGCCTTCGGCATCCGGTCACCTCTCACGCTTAGGCTGTAGGACAACAATCGGGACGGACTCGACGAAACAGACGTCCTGGCCGCCCTGAAGTTAGATCCGATGGCGAAACGACTCGCGCTCTTGACAGGAGGAGGCGACTGCCCGGGGCTCAACGCGGTCATCCGCGCGGTGACCCGCCGCGCGCTCGATCGGGGCTCCGAGGTCGTCGGGATCCGGGAGGGATGGCGCGGCCTGGTCGAGGGCAAGGCACAGCCGCTCGACGACCGCGCGATCTCGGGGATCCTGCCGCGCGGGGGCACGATCCTCGCCACGAGCCGCACGAATCCGTACAAGCTCGACGGCGGCGTCGAGCGCGTGCTCGAGACGTTCGCGTCGGAGCGGCTCGACGCCCTCGTCGCCATCGGCGGCGAGGACACGCTCGGCGTCGCGGCCCGGCTCAACGAGGAGCACGGCTTCCCGGTCGTCGGCGTTCCGAAGACCATCGACAACGACCTCTCGGCGACCGAGTACACGTTCGGCTTCGACACCGCGCTCACGGTCGCCACCGAGGCGATCGACCGCCTGCACACGACCGCGGAGTCGCACAACCGCGTCATGGTCGTCGAGGTGATGGGCCGGCACACGGGCTGGATCGCCGTCATGAGCGGCATGGCGGGCGGCGCGGACGTCATCCTCATTCCCGAGCACCCGATCACGGTCGAGGAGGCCTGCCGGGACATCCAGCGGCGCCACGAGCGCGGCAAGACCTTCTCCATCGTCGTCGTCAGCGAGGGCTACGAGCTGACCTACGCCTCCGGCGAGCGGCAGCAGGTTGCGCAAGCGGTGGCCCTGGACGAGTTCGGCCACGTCAGGCTGGGCGGCGTCGGCCAGGCTCTCGCGGGCGAGATCGAGGAACGAACGGGCTACGAGACGCGCGTAACGGTGCTCGGTCACGTGCAGCGGGGCGGCTCGCCGACCCCCCGCGACCGCATCCTCGCCACGCGCTTCGGACTCAAGGCCGCCGACCTCGTCCGCGACGAGCGCTGGGGCGCGATGGCCGCCCTCCGCGGCGACGAGATCGTCGACGTCCCGCTGCGGGAGGCCGTCGCGGAGCTCAAGACCGTGCCGCCGGCGTTCTACGACGTGGCGCGCACCTTCTTCGGCTAGCGCGCATCCCGTCACACTCCGGACATAGTTGGGGCACACCGCGCGCGCCACCCGCGCGCTCTCGCTCGCTACGCTCGAAGCGGAGGGAGGCCCGCGGCGGCCCCGGCGTCAGCCCTACTGAAAGAGGAGCAGGAGCGCGTCCGTCGGCGCGTAGTCGTCCGTCAGGACGGGGACGTCACCGGTGGGGATCAGCTCGTCGTGGCGGTCCAGGATCGGCCCGCGAAGATCGGGCGCAGTCGGGTGCTCGGCCCGGATCTCCTGCCACCGCTGCGCGAGGAAGGTCCGCTGGGGCGCGGCCTGCTCGGTGGCCACGAGGATGAGGTTCCGGAACGTCTCGTCTCCCCGATCGCCGGCGAGGATGGCCGGATGCACGAGAACCGTGGGAAACACGGTGCGGTACGTCCGGTAGATCGACCGGAAGAGCTTCGAGCCGGGCCCGGCGATGGCGCCAATCGCGTTCGTCACGATCACGCCCCCCGGGTTCAACCGCGACCGCGCGAGCTCGAGGAACTCGCGCGTGACGAGGTGGAAGGGAATCGCGTCGGCGAAGAACGCATCGATCACGATCGCGTCCCAGCGGGTCTCGTCGTCGGCGAGAAAGCGGCGTCCGTCCCCCACGGAGATCTCGAGCCGGGGATCGCCGCCCGGCACGGCGAAGTACCGGTGCGCCACGTCGACGACGGCCGGATCGATCTCGACCGCGTGGAGCGCAACGTGCGGGAAGTCGCGCAGCATGCGCTTCTCGGACGAGCCCGCGCCGAGACCGACGAAGAGGACGTTCCGGGCCTCGGGGTTGTACGCCACCGCGAGGTGGAAGAGATCCGTGTACCGGAACCGCGTCCGGTACGGGTCGTCGACGTACATCGCGCTCTGGAGCGAGTTGTCGAATCGGAGGTAGCGCGTGTCCGCGTCCTCGACGACCGAGAGGCGGTGGTACTGCGTGTCCTTCGAGTAGACGACCCGGAGATCGGGCTGCGCGATCGCGGCGCGCGGGTCGCGCGCGTCGAGAACGGTCTCGGAGCCGCGGAGCCGGTAGAGCGGCGACCAGTTCTGGGCGGCGGCGCCGGACAGCGTCCCGCCCACGTCGGGAGCCAACGACACGACGGCGACGATCGCGCCCGCGGTGGCGAGCGCCGCGCCGACGGCTGCGACCGCCTGGCGCTCGGCGAGAGCGACGACGGCCACGGCCGCGAGCAGGGCCGCGGCGCCGCACGCGAGGAGCTGGTCGACGCCGAGCTCCGGGATGAGGAAGAACGCGGTCGCGAGCGTCCCGGCGATGCTCCCCGCGGTCGAGACGGAGAAGAGGCGGCCCGCGGTCCTCCCCACCCGCGCCAGCGAGCGGGCGCGCAGGCGCACCGCGATCGGCGTCACGCAGGCCATGGCGACGCTCATCGGGCCGAAGAGGATCACCGAGGCGATGAGCGGGTTGAGCCGCGGCCCGGGGTCCCAGCCGACCACCCACTCGAGCACGTCGTCGTCGACGAACGGGATCGCCAGGACGAGCAACGCCGCGAGTGCCATCACGCCGAGGAGGAGCCGCGTCACGGGCAGGCGGTCGGCGAGCGCGCCGCCGAGCCAGTAGCCGAGGGCCAGGCCGGTGAGGACGACGCCGATGAGCGAGCCCCAGACGTAGAGCGAGTTCCCGAAGAACGGCGCGAGGACGCGGCTGGCGGCGATCTCGACGCCGAGGAGGACGGCGCCCGAGACGAAGACCGCGACGAGGATCGCGACCCCGTCCAGACGCGTCCCTGTCCCGGGGGCCTCGGGCGCGCGGTCGACGGGGGCGCGCCCGTCTCCGCCGTTCGCAGCGGCGTCGAGAGCCCGGTCCGGAGGGCTACTGGTGGGCTTCCGGGCCACGGACGAGATCTTCGAGGACCCCGGCGAAGTCGGGCTCGAGCGCGAGGCCGTGGACGAGAATCGCGTCTACGCCCGCCCGCTCGAGAGCGAGAACCTGGTCGCGCGAGGCGATCTTGGCCTCCGAGACGACGAGCTTCCCCGCCGGCACGTCGGAGAGGAGGTCGAGCGTCCGCTCGAGGTCCTCCTCGTCCTCGTCGAGGCCGTGCTCCGAGATGAGGACGATGTCCGGGTCGATCCGCGCGAGCGCGTCCTCGAGCTCTTCCTCGTCGCGGACGTCGACCGCGCAGTCGAGCTCGAGCTCGGCGGCATCCGCGCAGATGCGCTCGAGCACGCCCTCGTCCGAGGCGGCCCCGAACTCGACCACGATCGCGTCCCCGCCCGCGTCCGAGATCGCCTGCGGCCGCCCGTCGCGCGCGACGATGGGAAGCCCGGTGAGCCCTCTCGTCCGCTCGACGTCGTCCGCGAGGACGCCGATCGCCTCGGCGCCGGCCTCCTCCGCCAGGCGGACGAGCGCCTCGAGGTCTCCGGCGAGCACCGGGATGACCGAGATGCCGTCGCCCTCCGAGATGGCCTCGCTGAAACGGCTCATGGTCCGTCGAACAGCGTACTTCCTCGCCCTAGACCCCGATCGGGTGCCAGACGGTCTTCATCTCGAGGAACGCGGCGGCGTGCCACGGCGAGCGGCCGTCGCCGTTTCGGACCACGCGCTTGACGTTCTCGGCGGCCAGCGCCTCGAGCTCCTGGGCGTCGTCCGCTCCGGCGAGGTCGATCGCATCCACGTCCATGTGCGCCGCGAGGACCGGGCTGAGCTCGCGCTTGCGCCCCGTGAGGACGTTCACGACGCCGCCGGGCACGTCCGACGTGGCCAGGACCTCGGCGAGCGTGACTGCGGCCCGCGGGCGCCGCTCGGCGGCGATCACCACGGCCGCGTTCCCGCCGACGATGGCCGGCGCGAGCCGCGACACGAGACCCGCCAGGGACGGCTCCTCCGGCGCGACGATGCCCACGACGCCGGTCGGCTCCGGGATCGTGAAGTTGAAGTACGGCCCGGCGACGGCGTTCGAGGCGCCCAGGACCTGCGCGAGCTTGTCCGCCCACCCTGCGTACCACACCCAGGTGTCGACGGCCGCGTCGACCTCCTCCTCGCTCCGAGTCAGCTCGGCGAACTCTGACCGCCTGCCCTCCATCATCTCGGCGGCGCGGTAGAGGACCTGCCCGCGGTTGTAGGCGGTCAGCTTCGCCCAGGCGGGGAACGCGCCGCGCGCCGCGCGCACGGCGTCGCGGACGTCCTTGCGGGACGCGAGCGCGACGTTCGCCCCCTCGGCCTCGTAGGTGCGCCCCGACTCCGAGCGCGGGAAGGCCCCGCCGATGTAGAGCTTGTAGGTCTTCGGGACCGGGAGGCGGGTCATCCGTCGAGCTCCAGGTAGGGCGCGAGGCCATGGCGGCCGCCCTCGCGGCCGAAGCCCGACTCCTTGTAGCCGCCGAAGGGCGACGCGGGGTCGAAGCGGTTGTAGGTGTTCGCCCAGATCACGCCGGCGCGGAGCCGCTGGGCCATGGAGAGGATGCGCGAGCCCTTCTCC
>DATBJE010000313.1:0-4620 GCA_036556565.1 Gaiellaceae bacterium | reverse complement strand
GAACGGCTCGGATCCCCCGGCAGGGGAATTGCGGACGGCCGCGATCCCGCTCATGGTGGAAGTATCGGGCTAGGCAGACGTGGGGCGCCGCAGCCTACGTCTCGGCCCGAGAAGAGGCGGCTTGCACCACGGCCGCCTCTACCTTTGTCCGGGAGTCTGCGATGGGGGCATCGCGGCGTGGCTGCGCCGCTCCGCCAGCCAGGACACGAGCCTGATGCCGATCCACACCGGGGTGAAGAGCACGTAGAAGACGAAGAGGCCGGCCGCGAGCAGCAGCCCCCAGAGCGGCCAGTAGAGCAACGGGATCGGGCGCTTCCTCACTGCGTCGCCCCCGCTCGCAGGCGCCGCTCCTCGACGATCCGGACGATGCGGCGCGCGGTCTCCTCGATGGCGAGGTTGGAGACCTCGATCACCGGGCAGCCGAGCCGCTTGTAGACCTCCTCGGCGTGGTCCAGCTCCTCGTAGATCTCGGCGAGGTCCGAGTAGCTGCCGCCCCCGCCCATCCCCTTCGCGCGCTCGCCCCGGACGGTCGCGAGCGCGTCCGGGTCGATCGTGAGCCCGACGACCTTCGCGCGGTCGACGTCCCAGAGCTCCGCCGGGGGGTCGATGCCCCTCACGATCGGCACGTTGGCGGTCTTGTACCCCAGGTAGGCGAGATACATCGACAGCGGCGTCTTCGAGCTGCGCGAGACCCCGACGAGGACGATGTCCGCCTCGGCCAGCCGGCTCGCCCCCGCCCCGTCGTCGTAGCGGACGGCGAACTCCATCGCGGCGATCCGGCGGAAGTAGCTCGAGTCGAGCACCGAGCGCGCGCCGGAGCGTCGCGTCGCCGGCGAGCCGGAGACCCGCGCGACCGCCTCGATCGGGTGCCCGAGCAGGTCGCAGTAGTGCACGCGGTAGCGCTTGCAGAGGGCGCGCATCGCCTCGCGGAGCTCCGGCTCGACGAGCGTGAAGAGGACGACGGCACGGCGCCCGCGCGCCCGCGCCGCGGTCAGGTGCACGTCCTCGACGGCCGTGATCCGAGGGTGGCGGACGACCTCGAACTCCAGATCCGGGAACTGCGCCTCGACCGCGTCGACGACGCGCGCGGCCGTCTCGCCCGTCGAGTCGGAGGCGACGTGGAGCTCGACCGGGTCCGCCATCGTCCGCGCGCCCCTACCGCGGGATCTGCGACAGGTCGCCGAGCGCGCCGACGGCGTCGCGGACGTCGAGCAGCAACCGCAGCCGGTTCGCGCGGACGGCCGCGTCCTCGGCCATGACGAGAACCTCGTCGAAGAAGCGGTCGACCGGCGCGCCCAGCTCGGCGGCGGCGGCGATGGCGCCGCCGTAGTCCGCCGCGGACACGGCGGCCTCGATCCGCGGCGACGCGGCTCCGAGGGCCTCCACGAGCGCCACCTCGGCCTCGTCGGTCGCGAGCCCGACGTCGAACGCTCCCGCGGCTCCGTCCGCCTTGCCGGCGAGACGGTTGGAGCGGTCGAAGGCAACGTAGGCGCGGTCGAAGGCGGGCGACGACGCCTCGGCGGCCAGCGTCTCCGCGAGCCTCGCCACGGCGCCGATCTCGCTCGCAGCTCCGCGGCGCGCCGCGCGGACGAACTCGACCGGGACGTCCAGCAGCCCTTCGAGCCGCTCGAAGACGAAGTCGGAGACGTCCGCCGGGTCGTCGCTCACCTCGGCCTGCTGCTCGACCAGCAGGGCGAGGTCACGGGCCACGAGCGCGTCCACGTCGACGGCGAGCGCGCCTTCCACGGCCAGGCGGCAGAGCCCGATGGCGGCCCGACGGAGGGCGTGAGGGTCGCGGGAGCCCGTCGGCCGCTGCCCGAGCGCGAAGTTGACGGTGAGGTTGTCGATCCGCTCGGCGGCGGCGAGGACGCGGCCGGGCTCGGTCTGCGGCAGCGGGCCGTCGGCGGCCTCCGGCAGGTACTGCTCCTCGATCGCCGCGCAAACGGCCTCCGGGTAGCCGGCGATGCGCGCGTACTCGGCGCCGATCGCCCCCTCCAGGTCGGGGAACTCGCGCACGAGCTCCGAGGCCTGGTCGGCCTTCGCGAGCCGCGCGGCCTCGCGGGAGGCCTCACCTCCGCCGAGCTCGCCCACGAGCTCGGCGAGGCGGGCCGACTTCTCGGCGAACGTTCCCGCGCCGGCGACGAACGTGATCGAGCCGAGCTTCCCCACGAGCTCCTCGATGCCGACGTTGACGTCGCGCTCGAACGTGAAGTGGGCGTCCTCGAGCCGCCCCTCGAGCACGCGCTCGTTGCCGGCGACGACGGTGGCCGGGTCGCCGCCGTTCGCGACGAACGCGAAGCGCGCGCCCTCGAGCGGGAAGTAGCGCTGGTGCGACTGCATCGCCGTCTCGACGACCTTCGGCGGCAGCGAGAGAAATCGCTCGTCGAACCGCCCTTCGAGGACGAGAGGCCGCTCCACGAGGTGCACGACCTCGTCGAGCACGCCGACCGGGTCTCGCCAGTCTCCGATCGCGTCGAGGCCCTCGAGGATCAGCCGCCGGCGCTCGGCCTGGTCGGGCTCGACGCCCGCGGCGCGCAGCTCGTCGGCGTAGGTCGCGGGGCTCGTGATCTCGAACTCGCCGCCGCCGAACCGGTGGCCGAAGGTGCGGCCCGAGGACGCGAGGCCCGCCACCTCCAGCTCGATCGTCCGCTCGTCGAGCTTCGAGCAGAGCCACCGGACGGGCCTCGCGAAGCGGAGGCCGTCCTTCTCCCACACCATGGACTTCCCGAACGTGAGCCCGCGGAGAAGGTCGTCGAGCAGCTCGGGGAGCGCCTCCTCGAGCGGCCTTCCCGGGAAGACGACCCCGAGGAACCCGTCGCGGGTCTCGAGCTCGTCGACCGACACGCCCTGCTTGCGGGCGAAGCCTGCCGCCGCCTTCTCGCGCAGGCGCTCCGGCGGGCCCTGGACCCACCCGTCGGGCGTGCGCTCGGGCAGGTCGGCGACGACGAGCGCGATCCGGCGCGGCCCCACCAGCACCTCGCCACTGCCGCCGCCGAGGGCGGCCTCCCAGCGCTCCGTCAGCTGCCGCTCCGCCTCGCGGCAGGCCGAGGCGGGCAGCTCCTCGCAGCCGATCTCAAACAGCAGGCTGGACAAGGGACTCCGAGTAGAGCTCCGCGACGTCGCGGGCGAGCGCGCGGACGCGGCCGATGTAGGACGCGCGCTCGGTGACCGAGATCGCTCCGCGCGCGTCGAGCAGGTTGAACGTGTGCGAGCACTTCAGGACCTGGTCGTACGCGGGCAGCGGGAGGTTCCGCTCGACGAGGTCGCGGCACTCCGCCTCGTGGTCGTCGAAATGACGCGTGAGCACGTCGACCGGCGCCGCCTCGAAATTGTAGACCGACCACTGGCGCTCGTTCTCGCGATAGACGTCGCCCCAGGTGACGCCGGGCGCCCACTCGAGCTCGAACGCGCTCGGCTTGTCCTGGAGGAACATGGCCAGCCGCTCCAGTCCGTACGTGATCTCCGCCGGGATCAGGTCGAGCTCGAGGCCGCCGAGCTGCTGGAAATACGTGAACTGCGTCACCTCCATCCCATCGAGCCACACCTCCCAGCCGAGCCCCCAGGCGCCGAGGGTCGGCTGCTCCCAGTCGTCCTCGACGAGCCGCGGGTCGTGCTGCTCGAGGTCGATCCCGATTGCCGCCAGCGAGCCGAAGTAGCGGTCGAGAACGTCCGCAGGGGCAGGCTTGAGGATCACCTGGTACTGGAAGTAGTGCTGGAAGCGGAAGGGGTTCTCGCCGTAGCGCCCGTCGGTCGGCCGGATGCTCGGCTCGACGCAGCCCATCATCCAGGGAGACGGCCCCAGGCAGCGGAGGAAGGTCGCCGGGTTCATCGTGCTCGCGGCCACCTCCGTGTGGTACGGCTGCATGATCACGCAGCCGTCGTCGGCCCAGTAGGCCTGCAGGCGGGCGATCATGTCCTGGTACGTGAGGGGCTCGGGCACCGTTCGCCCATCCTAGTGGCCGCCCTGCGCGGTCAGCGCGACCCGGCGAGCGTGCGCAGGCGAAAGCCCCCGTGCTCCTCGTACGAGGACTCGATCACGCGCAGGCACTGGCGCAGGGCGTCCTCGCCGAGGCCGGCCTCGCGGGCATCGGCGAGCGGCCGCTCGAGCAGCGCCCTGATCCCCAGGAACCCCGACTCGGAGACGAGAAGCGCGCCGGACGAGCACTCCCGGCAGACGGCTCCGCCCTCGCGGGCCGAAAAGGCGACGAGCGGCTTCGCCTCGCCGCACGAGGCGCAGCTCGCCAGGTGCGGGAGATAGCCGGAGAGCCACAGCAGCTTGAGCTGGAAGGAGAGGGCGAGCGGCTCGAGCGCGGGCTGCGCCGGGAGCGCGGCCTCGACGTCGTCGAGCAGGTCGAGGAAGCGGGTGAGCGCGTTGAACGCGGGCGGCTGCGCCTCCTCCTCGACGAAGAGGCGGAGGACGGCCTCGAGCCCGACGTGACCGACGGCGAACCGGTAGGGATCCGTCCGCGAGCGATCGTGTGAGCGCACGAGCTCGGCCCCGCGCACCGTGTACAGGTCGCCGCGGCCCTCGTGGAGGAGGAGCTCGACGTGCGAGAGCGGCTCGAGCCGCCCGCCGAAGCGCGAGCGCGTCTTGCGGACGCCCTTCGCGATCGCCCCGAC
>DATBJE010000312.1:0-2232 GCA_036556565.1 Gaiellaceae bacterium | reverse complement strand
GTCCCGGTGTTGGAGGCAGCGGCTCTCGCCGACGCGGTCGGCGTCGTCGTCACGATCGACGACGTGGAGCGCGGGAAGCCCGACCCGGCCGGCTACCTGCTCGCGCTCGAGCGCCTCGACGGCGGCCTGGGCGCGGACGAGGTGACGGTGTTCGAGGACACCGAGGCCGGCGTCGCCGCGGCCAAGGCGGCCGGCATGCGCTGCGTCGCGATCCCGGGAACGCACGCGCCGGAGCGGCTCGCCCTGGCGGACGAGCTCGCTCCGGCGCTCGACCTCGAAGCCGTGCGGCGCGCGCTTGCGTCCTAGGAGCCGCCGCGAGCCGCGGGCAGCTCCACCCGCTTCTGAAACTCCTCCTCGTACCGCTCCAGCTCCTCCTCGGTGCCCATCCGGACCGGGCCCTTGAACCAGTTCTTGGCCGAGAGGACCCACCAGCCGCCGAAGATGAGCCCGATGGCCGCGAACCAGAGGATCGTGTAGTTCGTGAAGTTCCAGTCGAAGCCCTCTTCCCACGGGAGGCCGATCTTGTAGAGCGGGATCACGAAGATGATCGTGATCAAGGCGACCCAGGCGATCGAGAGCGGATCGATCCACTTGTAGTGCTTGCCGAGGCTCCACGCCCTCGGCTCGTCCCAGCTGTCGCCCTTGCGCCAGCGAAGGTACACGGGGATCACGAAGGCGATGTAGAGGCCGATGACCGCAATCGCGGTTCCCACCGCGTAGCCCACGAAGTAGTTCCAGACCGCCGGGATCATCAGGATGCCCGCGAAGAGCCAGATGCCGAAGACCGACCATTGCGGCACGCGGTTCTTTCCGACGCGGCGCCAAAGCTGATGGCCGGGCACCGCGCCGTCGCGCGAGAAGGCGAACATCATCCGCGACGCCGAGGTCACGGACGCGGTCACGCAGAAGAACTGTGCGACGACGCAGATGAAGAGCAATGCCTCCGCCCAGTCCTGGCTCATCGACTCCGCCCAGATCCACGGCACGAGCAGCCCGAGGGCGTTGACCGTGTCGAGTGCCCCCTGGTTGCTCGGGATCGCGAACGTCACCGCGACGAGGAGGATCCAGCCGAAGACGACGGAGACGAAGACGGAGGTCCACATCCCTGTTGCCGCCATCCGGGACGCGTTGTTCGTCTCCTCGGCCGTGTGTGCCGAAGCGTCGAATCCCGTGATCGTGTACTGCGGGAGCAGCATGCCCAGCCCGAGCACGAGCAGGAAGGCGAGGCCGAACGAGGTGGTTCCGTCTCCGTAGCCCGAGTTGTTGATGGTCTGCGTGAACACGTACGACAGGGACTGATGGTCGTTCGGGACGACGATGAGGATCACGACGATCACGACGACGCCGATCATGTGCCACCACGCCGAGATCATGTTCAAGCCGGACGTGAAGCGGATGTTGATCAGGTTGATGAGCGCCGCGGCGGTCAGGAACAGCGCGTACAGAATGTAGGTCGAAGCATCGAACGACGCGCCGAACCAATCGTCCATGTGCGCCGAGTACGAGAACCAGAAGTCGAAGAGGGCCTGCCCGAAGAGCGCGAGCCCGTATCCGATCGCAGCGGTGACCGCGACCTGGCCGATGAGGTTGAACCAGCCGGTCGCCCAGCCCCAGCCCGGACTGCCGAGCTTCGACGCCCAGTAGTAGAGGCCGCCCGCCGTCGGATAGGCGGAGGCGATCTCCGCCATGCTGAGGGAGATGATCGTCGCCATGAGGCCGACGAGCAGCCAGCCGAAGACCACCCACATCGGGCCGCCGTGCTCGAAGCCGATGTTGTACGAGGTCAGGCACCCCGCGAGGATCGAGATGATCGTGAAGCTGATCGCGAAGTTGCGAAAGCCGCCCATCGCGCGGAAGAGCTCCTGCGCGTAGCCGAGCTTGTGGAGGATGTGCTCGTCCTCCGAGGTGTAGTAGCCCTGCTGCTCAGGACCGGGACCTGTCGTCATCGTGCCTCCTGCCGTTGCCAGCCCAAGATGGGGGGTTCTACGACGGAATCGATGGGGGGTTCTACGACGGAATGCCGTTTCCTGTCAAGAGCGCCGGCGCGTAGACTCCTCGCCCATGCTCACGGTCGAGGAGCTCACGGCGTCCGTCGAGGACGGCTCGATCGACACGATCGTCGTCGCGTTCACGGACATGCAGGGGCGGCTGATGGGCAAGCGCGTCCTCGGCGAGTTCTTCCTCGAGACGGGCGTCGCCGACCACGGCGTCGAGGGGTGCAACTACCTCCTC
>DATBJE010000311.1:0-5438 GCA_036556565.1 Gaiellaceae bacterium | reverse complement strand
GTAGAGCGTGCGGTGCTCGAAGAAGACGACCGGGTTGTCGTCGTAGATCGCCGTCCAGAGGAGGCCGCGGACGTCCTCGGGCGTCGACGCGAACACGACCTTGAGCCCGGGCACGTGCACGAACCAGGCCTCCACCTGCTGCGCGTGCTGGGCGCCCGGCGACCAGCCTGCGCCTCCCTGTGTCCTGATCGTCAGCGGGACCTTGACCTGGCCCCCGGACATGTAGCGGTGCTTGGCCGCCTGCTGGACGAGCTGCTCCATCGCCAGCGTCATGAAGTCCTGGTACATGACCTCGACGATCGGGCGCATGCCCGAGACGGCCGCCCCGATCCCCGCGCCGACAATGGCCATCTCCGAGATCGGCGTGTTGCGGACACGCTCGGGCCCGAACTCGTCGAGCATCCCCTGCGTGACGCCCATGGAGCCGCCCATCTCGGCGATGTCCTCGCCCATGACGAAGACGTCGTCGTCGCGGCGCATCGCCTCGCTCATCGCGTCGCGAATCGCTTCCCGGTAGGTCAGCGCGGGCATCTACGCGTACACGTTCTTGAGCGCGTCCTCGGCCTTCGGGTCGGTGCCGGCCTTGGCGAACTCGACGGAGTCCTCCGCGATGCGCGTGGCCTCGCGGTCCATCCCCTCCCATTCCTCGTCGGAGAGCTCGAGGCGGGCGCGTAGGAGCTCGATCGGGTCGCGCGTCTTGCGCAGCTCGAGGATCTCCTCCTTCGGCCGGTAGACCTGCGGGTCGCCGACGTAGTGGCCGGAGAGCCGCACGCAGTCGGCGACGACGAACACGGGGCCGCGTCCCTCGCGCGCGTGCCGCGTCGCCTTCTTCGCGGTCTCGTACATCGCCTCGACGTCCTGCCCGTCGACGGCCATCGAGGCCATGCCGTAGGCGTCCGCCCTCTTCGTCAGGTCCTCGATGGGCAGGTGCTGGGAGGCGGGAGTCGACTCCGCGTAGCGGTTCTGCTCGCAGACGAACACCGCCGGGACCATCCAGAGCTGCGCCAGGTTGAGCGACTCGTGGAACGTCCCGATGTTCGTCGCGCCGTCGCCGAAGAACGCGACCGCGACACGCGGCTCCCCGCGCATCTTGAACGCGAGCGCGGCGCCGACGATGCCCGGCAGCCCGCCGCCGACAACGGCGTTCGCGCCGAGGTTCCCCCGCTCGAAGTCGTACAGGTGCATCGAGCCGCCGTAGCCGTGGCTGCAGCCCTCGACCTTCCCGTACAGCTCGGCCATGACCTCGTTCGGGTGCGTCCCCTTGGCGATCGTGTGCCCGTGCGCCCGGTGGGTCGACGCGATCACGTCACCCTCCTCGAGCGCGCGACAGACCCCCACGGCGACCCCTTCCTGGCCGATGGCGACGTGGAGGAAGCCGGGTAGCTCCCCGGCGCGGAACCGCTCCTCGACCTTCTCCTCGAAGCGTCGGATGAGGAGCATCTCGCGCAGGAATTCCTTCAGGCGCTCGGTCGGCGTCGCCTGCCCCTTTTCCTCGAGCGTTGCCAAGGCGCCGACAAGCTAGCAGAGCGAATAAGAGATCGAATCGAAATGGAAGCCTTGTGCCGAAGCGTCATCCCGATTCGATCTCTAAGCTGCGGGCCCATGGCGCTCGCCGAGCGAATCGACGACATCGTCCGCGGCCTCCCGCGCGACTGGGAGCGGGCCCGGATCGAGCTGACGGTGGAGGATCCCGGCGAGGCCGACCGGGCCGCGCTCATCCTCGCCCCGGCGACGCCGGGGCGAACCGGCGACCGGTTCACGCTCTACGCCCACCGAGCGGCGGGCCAGGGAGCCTCGCCCGAGCTCGTCCGGCGTGTCGCCACGCGGCTCGACGACGAGGGAATCCGCGCGCGGGTCCGGCTCACCGCTCACGAGGAGCCGTCCCCGGCGGCGCCGCCGCCTGCGCCCGCCGCCCCGGCGCACGAGCCGTTTGCCGACTCGTGGGACGCCCTGCTCCGGCGCCTCCCGCCCGACTGGTCCGACCTCTACGCGGAGATCGACCTCGACTCGAGCGACTACCTCGAGCGGGGCGCGCTCCTGCTCGCGCCCATCAACCCGGCCCGCCACGCTCCCGCCAGCGCGTTCCGGTTCCGCTGCGCGAGCACGAAGGGCTACGGCGTCGCCCCCGAGATGGCGCGCCGCGCCCTCCAGCGCCTCGACGAGGCGGGCATGAGCGGCAGCGTGCAGGTCCTGCGCGTCCTCTCCGACACGAGCTCGACGTTCTCGCAGGGCCCCGTCTGGCGCGACGGCGGCCGCTCCGTGTGAACGAGCCGCAGGTCTCGTGGAAGGCGATCGAGCGCGGCGCGGTCGTCGTCGCGAGTGACGGTCAGGAGGCTGCGCGCGTCGTCGAGGTCGCCGGCGATCCCGACGCGGACATCTTCGACGGCCTCGTCGTCGTGGCCGGGACGCTCGCGGCCAGGCGGTACCTCCCGTCCGAGCGCGTGAGCGCGATCTGGCCGCGCCGCGTCGAAGTGGACGCCGACGCCGACGAGCTCGGCGCCCTGCCGCCGTACGAGGAGCCGGTGGTCGAGCGGCTCGCACGGCCCGGGCTCGTCAGCCGGATCCGGCGCTTCTTCCGGGGCTGACGCCCGCGACCCGGCGCCGCGCCCGCGCGAGCTGGATCGGCACGAGCGGGAAGACGGCGACCTCGCGGAGGATGAGCCGCGGCGGGGACGGCGTCCGCACGGGCGCCACCGACACGCGCACGCCCGGCAGGAGGCGACGGAAGAGCACGCGGGCGCGGAAGCGGTGCCACCACGACGTGACGACGACGACCTCCCCCACGCCCAGCTCGCGCGCGTGCGCAGCCGCGTGAGCGGCGTTCTCGGCGGTGACGCGGGAGTCGGGGTCGGAGAGGAGCTCGCCGGCGCTCCCGGCCCACGCCCTCCGCATCAGCTCGGCCTCCGGGAGCGCGGCCGGGTGGCGCGACCAGCCGGAGAAGAGCACTGCGTCCGTCTCCCCGGCGATGCGTGCGGCGTGGGCGAGGCGCGCCGCGCAGATCGGGTGGAGCTCGCCGTTGCGGCCCGCCGAGAAGCCGAGGACGACGACGAGGCGCCGCGGCGCGACGGGCTCAGGCGCGGAGCTCGGCACCGAACCTCTCCGCGAGCGCCGCGACGATGCGCTCGCGGACGGCGCGCGCGTCCTCGTCCGAAAGCGTCCGCTCGGGCGAGGCGAAGGCGACGTGCAGGGCGACGGACTTCCTGCCGGCGGGGATCGGCTCCCCCCGGTAGACGTCGAAGACGCGCGCGTCGTGCAGCTCGGCGCCGGCGGCCTCGCGGGCCGCGGCGACGAGGTCGCCCGCCAGCACGTCCTCGTCGACGACGAGCGCCAGGTCCTGCCGCACGACCGGATACGTGATCACGTCCTCGTACTCGGTGCGCTCGGGCACCTGGTCGAACAGCGTCGGGAGGTCGAGCTCGAAGACGCCCCACGTCCCCTCGAGCAGCGACGGGTGCAGCTCGCCCACCCAGCCCGCCTCGAGGCGAGCGGCCTTCCCCGGGTGCAGGAACGGGAGCTGCGCTCGCTCGACGTCGAGGTCGATGCCGAGCGCGCCGTAGAGCGTCTCGACGGCTCCCTTCGCGGTCGGGTAGCCGCCTTCGACGATCCCGCCGACGTGCCAGCGCTCCTCCGGCAGCTTCTCGCCCGTCGGCAGGTAGACCCGCGCGACCTCGATGAGCGCGATGCCCTCGTTCCCCATGTTGGCGTTGTGCCGCGCCGCGGCGAGGAGCCCCTCGAGGAGCGTCGTGCGCAGCACCGCGTGCTCCGACGTGAGCGGATCGGGCAGCCTGAGCGCATCCGGGTTTTTGTCCCGTGCGGCCAGGCTGAGCGTGTAGGCCTCGGAGAACCCGGCGCCCGCGAGGACGTCCTCGACCACGCGGCGCAGGCGCTGGTCCTGCGTGAGCCGGCCCTGCATGAAGCTCCGGAGCGGCAGGGTGAACGGGATCTTATCGAGACCGTGGACGCGCGCGACCTCCTCGACGAGGTCGATCTCGCGCGTGACGTCGCGTGCCCTCCACGTCGGAACCGTCACCTGCCAGCCGGTCTCCACCGCGAAGCCGAGCCGCTCGAGCGCGTCCTTCTGCTCCTGCTCCGGGATCTCCAGACCGATGACGCGATTCGCCTTGTCGGGGCGGAACGAGATGGTGGCGGGCTCCGGCAGTTCGCCCTTGACGTCGACCGCGCCGGTCCAGCGAGCGCCCGTGAGCTCGACGATCAGCCGCGTGGCGAGCACGGCGGCCTCGGGCGCGAGGTACGGATCGACGCCCTTCTCCCAGCGGTTCGACCCCTCGGTGCGGAGCGAGTGCCGCTCCGAGCTCCAGAGGATCGTGCCCGGCTCGAAGTTCGCCGCCTCGAGGAGGACGGAGGTCGTCTCGTCGCGCACCTCCGTGTCGAGGCCGCCCATGATCCCGGCGAAGGCGATCGCGCGCTCGGCGTCGGCGATGACGAGGTCAGCGGGGTCGAGCTTTCGCAGGTTGCCGTCGAGGCTCGTGAACTCCTCGCCCCGTCGCGCCCTTCGCACGACGATCCGGCCGCCCCCGAGCGTCTCGAAGTCGAAGGCGTGCAGCGGGTTCCCGACGGCCAGCATCACGTAGTTCGTCACGTCGACGACGTTCGAGATGGGGCGCATCCCGGCCGCGGTGATCCGTGCCTTGAGCCACGGCGGCGACGGGCCGATCTCGACGTCGCGAAAGAGCCGGCCGATATAGCGCGGGCAGCCGTCGAAGTCCTCGATCGCAATGTCGGGCGTCTCCTCCCCGCTGAGCTCGGGCTCGTCGGTCGGGAGCTCCCGGAGCTGGGCCGCGAACAGGGCCGCGACCTCGCGGGCGATCCCGTAGACGGAGAGGCAGTCGGGGCGGTTGCGCGTCAGCTCGATCTCGAGGACCTCCTCGCCCAGGGGGAGGACGTCGCCGAGGGGCGTGCCCGGCTCCCACGGCTCGGGGAGGACGAGGATGCCGGCGTGCTCCGAACCCAGCTCGAGCTCGGTCTCGGAGAGGATCATCCCGTCCGACACCGTCCCGCGGAGCTTCGCGCGCTCGAGCGTGCGGCCGTCGGGAAGGACGGCGCCCGGGAGTGCGACGGCGACGGTGGCGCCGGGCCCGAAGTTCCAGGCGCCGCAGACGATCTGGCGCGGCTCCTCCTCCCCCACGTCGACGCGGCACAGCTGGAGGCGGTCGGCGTTCGGGTGCTTGCCGGCCTCGAGCACGCGCCCGACGCGGTAGAGGCCGAGGTTGCCGTCGACGTCGGCGACGCCCCGGAACGAGATCCGCTCGACCTCGCCGGTGGCGATCGCCAGGCGGTCGGCGATCTCGGCCGTCGTCGCGGCCGTGTCGACGTACTCGCGGAGCCAGGAAACGGGAATCTTCATCTCAGAATTGGCGGAGAAGGCGGAGGTCGTTCTCCCAGAGGAGCCCGAGCGCAGGCAGGCCGTGACGCAGCAT
>DATBJE010000310.1:0-3373 GCA_036556565.1 Gaiellaceae bacterium | reverse complement strand
CGACGGCGGCTTGGGGATGTAGCGTGACTTCGCAGAACGGACGCAGACGTGTCGTCATCACCGGCATGGGGGCCGTGACGCCCCTCGGGAACGACGCGGAGACCTTCTGGCAGAACCTCGTCGCCGGCGAGAGCGGCGCGGGCCCGATCGGGGCGTTCGACCCCGCACGGTTCGCCGTCCACTTCGCCTGCGAGCTCAAGGACTTCGACCCGACGACGTGGATCGAGCACAAGAAGGCACGCCGGATGGACCGGTTCACGCAGATGATCATCGCCGCCGCGCGCATGGCCGAGGAGGACTCGGGCATCGATATCGCCGGGGAGCACGAGCGGGTCGGCGTCTCGGTGGCCACGGGCATCGGCGGCCTCCAGAGCTTCCAGGACTGCTACGACCAGCTCCTCGACCGCGGCCCGGACCGGGTGAACCCCTTCTCGATCCCCGCGATCATCCCGAACATGGGCGCCGCGTGGGTCTCGATGGAGCTGGGAACGCGCGGCCCGCTCAGCTCCGAGTGCACGGCCTGCGCCGCGTCGAACATGGCGATCGGCGGCGCCCTCGACAACATCCGGCTCGGCCGTGCCGACGCCATGCTCGCGGGCGGCACGGAGGCCGGGATCACCGAGGTCGGCATCGGCGGGTTCTCCGCCATGCGGGCCCTCTCGCGCCGCAACGACGACCCCGCGCGCGCCAGCAGGCCCTTCGACGCCGAGCGCGACGGCTTCGTCATGGGCGAGGCGGGCGGGATCGTGGTTCTCGAGGAGCTCGAGCACGCGAAGAGGCGCGGCGCGAAGATCTACGCCGAGCTCGCCGGCTACGGCCTCTCCTCGGACGCCCAGCACATCACGGAGCCCGACCCGACGGGCAAGCACCCGGCCCGGGCGATGGCGATGGCGATGGCCGACGCCGGCATCACCCCGGACGAGATCGACTACGTCAACGCACACGGCACGTCGACGCCGCTCGGGGACGCGAGCGAGACGCGTGTCATCAAGATCGCGTTCGGGGACGAGAAGGCCCGACGGACGCCCATCTCCTCGACGAAGGGCGCGACGGGGCACTGCCTGGGAGCCTCGGGCGCGATCGAGGCCATCATCACGACGCTCGCCGTCAACCGGGACGTCGTCCCGCCGACGATCAACTACGAGGTCGCGGATCCCGAGTGCGACCTCGACTACATCCCGAACGAGGCGCGCGAGTGGACGACGGACGTGGCCCTGTCGAACAACTTCGGCTTCGGCGGCCACAACGCCTGCCTCGTCCTCCGCAAGTTCACGGGGTAGCCCTCGTGGACCGCTGGGCGACGTTCGACTGCTACGGGACCCTCGTCGACTGGGAGTCGGGGATCGGGAACGAGCTCGCGCGGCTGTGGCCGGAGGAGGATGCCGCCGCCCTGCGCGACCGCTACCACGAGATCGAGCCGCGGGTGGAGCTCGAAGGCTCGATCGCCTACCGCGACGTGCTCCGCCAGGCGCTCGTCCTCCTCGCCGAGAGCGAGGGGCTCGAGCTCCCAGAGGACGAGCAGACGGCGCTGGCCGACTCGCTCCCGCGCTGGCCGGTCTTCCCCGAGGTCCCCGGCGCGCTGGCCGAGCTGCGCGAGCGGGGCTGGCGGCTCGTCCCGCTGTCCAACACCGACGCCGACCTCCTGGCGGCCTCGATGGAGGCGATCGGGGTCCCGTTCGACGGGACGGTCGTCGCCGGCGAGATCGGCTCCTACAAGCCCGCGCACGGGCACTGGGTCGCGTTCTCCGAGCGGTTCGGAGTCGACCCCGACCGCCATGTCCACGTCGCCGCGAGCCTCTTCCACGACATCGCGCCGGCGGACGAGCTCGGCATCACCGCCGTGTGGATCAACCGCCTCGACGAGACGAGCGACCTGCCGCGCGCCGCCGAGCTTCCCGACCTGGCGCGCCTTCCCGACACGCTAGACGCCCTCGTTCCGCGCGGCGCGTCCGGAAGCTAGTCTGGGGGAGCCTTGTCGCGCCTGCGCGCCCGCTGCCCCGACTGCAAGACGCTCACGGCGGTCGCCCTCGAGGCGGGCGAGTACGAGTGCCACTCCTGCGGCCGCAGGTTCGCCGCCGGGCTCGTGCGGGTCCCGCGCGCCTGGGGGAGCGGCGGCGACTCGATGGCCGCGGCGGCTCACCTCGAGCTGCCGTACCCCGAGACCGCGATCGTCGAGGAGGACTCGCTCACCGAGCAGAACCTCGCGCTCGCGGCGGCGCTCCCGGAACGCCCGCTCGTCCTCGGCGGCTGCTGCTGCTCGCACGTGGGCGCGGTCGAGGGCCTCGCCACGCGCTACGACCGGCTCGCCGTCGTCTGGTTCGACGCGCACGGCGACCTGAACACGCCCGAGACGTCGCCGAGCGGCAATGCCTGGGGCATGCCGCTCCGCATGCTGCTCGACTCGGGCACGGTGCACCCGAGCGACGTGGCGCTCGTCGGGGCGCGGAACCTCGATCCGCCCGAGGTCGAGTTCATCGCCGCGTGCGGGCTGCGAACGGACGAGGAGGGCGTCGCGGGCGCGCTCGCGGGCGCCGACGCCGTCTACGTCGCGTTCGACGTGGACGTCCTCGACCCGGACGACGACGTCGAGTCGTTCATGCCCGAGTCGGGCGGCATCACGGTCGTCGAGGCTGCCGCCGCGCTCAGGCGCGTGGCCGACGAGAAGCCGCTCGCCGGTGCCGGGCTCACGGGGCTCACTCCCGCTCACGGCAACGCGACTCCCCTGCTGCGCCTGACCCAGGCACTGGGCCTCTAACGGGCATCCTGCCGGTCGAAGGGAAGCCCGTAAGATAGGCGCGGTCATGGAGAGCCGCATCGACGTCACCGTCGCGGGCCGCGACTCGCAGGGCCCCGAGGGGGACGCAAAGCGGCATCCGAACACCTGCCCGCGGTGCCACTCGCACTACCGGGACGACGAGCTCGAGCCGACGATGCGCGTCTGTCCGCACTGCGGCCACCACTTTCCGGTGCGCGCGCGTGAGCGGATCGCCCAGCTCGCCGATCGCGGCACCTTCGTCGAGGCCGATGCCGACCTGCGCTCGGCCGACCCACTCGGCTTCTTCGATCTGAGGGCCTACACCGACCGGCTCGCCGAGGCGGAGGTGGCCACCGGTCTCGGCGACGCGCTGATCGCGGGCGCCGCGGCGATCGAGCGCCGGTCGTGCGAGCTCGCCGTCATGGACTTCGCGTTCATGGGCGGCTCGATGGGAAGCACCGTCGGCGAGAAGTTCGTGCGCGCGTGCGAGCGCGCCTGCGCGCGGGAGGTGCCGCTCGTCTGCGTCACCGCCTCGGGCGGTGCCCGCATGCAGGAGGGCATCCTCTCGCTCATGCAGCTCCCGAAGACCGTGTGCGCGGTCGACGAGCTGCACGAGGC
>DATBJE010000309.1:0-5695 GCA_036556565.1 Gaiellaceae bacterium | reverse complement strand
AAGCCGAGCGCCGCTCCGCGGCGCGCGGCCTAGTCGCGCGCTGTCGCTCCTCGACCGTGAACCCTTGTGGCGGAGCCGGCAGAGCCGGCCCCGCGGCGGAGGTGATCCCCCGTTCGAGGGATTCGTCGCCCCGAACGAGGGGTTGGAGAGCGGCAAAACCCCCGCTAATCCTGCAAATCACCCTTTAGGGGGATGATCCCCCGATCGGGAGGGGTACCTCGAACGAGGGATAGACGTGGACCGGCGGAGGACTACAACGAGTGCAGGGGGAGAGGGCAAGCTGCGGCGCCCATCCGCTTGGTCGGATGGGCGCGCGGCTCACCCGCAGGACTCTCGAGTGAGAGCCGCTGAGTCGAGGACGCCGCCTAGGATTCCAGGGCGGCGCCCTCGAACTCGTTGACCGTCTCGCGGTAGGAGTCCGGGATCGGGCACGGCTTCCGCTCGTCGAGGTCGACCAGGACGAGCGTCTGGCTCGCGGTGACCATCAGCACGTCGTCGTCGACGCGATACGCGGCGCATTCGAACGTGAGGCTCGTGCGGCCGATGCGCGCGGCGCGGATGAAGACCTCGAGCAGGTCGTCGAACTGAGCCGGCGCGTGGTACTCGATCGTCGACGCGCGCATGACGGGCTGCTGCTCCTCGTCGCCGGTCATCAGGATTCCGAGGTGGCGGTGGTACTCGACGCGGGCCGTGTCGAAGTACGGCATGTAACGGCCGTAGTAGACGATCCCCTGCGCGTCGGTGTCCGAGAAGCCGACGCGCATCAGGGCCGAGTACTTGAACGGAGGCTTCCGGTCCGTGACCCGGCCGAGCTCGAGCCCGGTCATCCGCGGATGACGTCGAGGACTTCGTCGCGCTTGCGCTCCATCAGCTCTTCCGAGCGCGCCTCGAGGTTGAGGCGCAGGAGCGGCTCGGTGTTCGAGGGGCGGACGTTGAAGTGCCAGTCGTCGGCGTCGACGGAGATGCCGTCCAGGTGGGACACCTCGCCCTCGCGGCCGAAGCGCTCCTCGAGCGCGTCGAGCTTCGCGTCGACGTCCGGCACCGGCGTGTTGAGCTCGCCGGTGATGAAGTACCGCTCGCGGAACGGGCGCAGGATCTCGGACAGCTTCTGTCCCCGACGCGAGACGAGCTCCAGCATCAGGAGGAACGGGACGACGCCCGAGTCCGCCTGCGTGAACTCGCGGAAGTAGTAGTGGCCCGACACCTCGCCGCCGAAGGCGGCGTCGTCCTCGCGCATGCGTTGCTTGATGAAGGCGTGGCCCACGCGGTTGACGAGCGGCGTGCCGCCGGCGGCCTCGACGGTCTCCGGGACCGCCCAGCTCGCGCGCAGGTCGTAGATCACCTTCGACCCGGGCTGCTTCTCGAGGATCGACTCGGCGAAGAGCGCCGTGACGAAGTCGCCGGGCACGAACTCGCCCCGGTCGTCCACGAAGAAGCACCGGTCGGCGTCGCCGTCGAACGCGACGCCGAAGTCGGCGCCCTCGGAGGTCGTCCGCTCGATGATGAACTCCCGGTTCTCCGGCAGCAGCGGGTTCGGCTCGTGGTTCGGGAAGGTGCCGTCAGGCTCGAAGTAGTACGGCACCGCGTCGATCGGCAGGCGCTCGAGGACCGGCGGGAGCATCACGCCCGCCATCCCGTTCGCGGCGTCGATCACGACGCGGAGCGGCTTGATCGCCGAGACGTCCACGAAGGAGAGCACGCGGTCGACGTACGCGGGCCAGACGTCGTGCTTCTCGACCTGTCCCGGGGTCTGACCCCCAGACGTGTCCCCGAGCGACAGGGCGCGGTCCCGGATGTCGAGGAGGCCGGACTCGCCGCCGACCGGCAGCGCCCCGCGGCGGACGATCTTGATCCCGGTGTACTCCTTCGGGTTGTGCGACGCCGTGATCTCCGCGCCGCCGTCCAGCTCGAGCGCCCCGACTGCGAAATAGACCATCTCCGTCCCGACGAGCCCGAGCTCCAGCACGTCCGCGCCGGCCTCGCTCGCCCCGCGGACGAACGCGCCGGCCATCGCCGGCGAGGAGACCCGCATGTCGTGCCCGACCGCGATCTTCCGCGGCTCGAACTGCTCCACGTACGCGCGCCCGATCCGGTACGCGCCGTCCTCGTCCAGCTCGGCGGGGTGGATCCCGCGGATGTCGTATGCCTTGAAGACCTTCGGGTCGAGCACGGCCGGGACTCTATCCCCGGCCCGAGCCGTCAGCCCGACTCGTCGTAGATCCCGAGCCCGTGTCGGGATCGAAGAAGTGCAGCCGGGCTGGCACCACCGCAGGTCGATCCGGTCGCGCTCCCGGGCGCGCATGCCGCGCCCGAGGCGGGCGACCCAGAGGCTGCCCTGCTTCCTCGCCTCCTCCTCGCTCGCCTCGACGGCGTCCGCGCCGACGGCCGCCTTCACGTCCTCGCCGCGCACCGGCGGGCCGCGCACGCCGAAGTGGACAAAGACCTCCGAGCCCATGTCCTCGCGGATGTCGACGACCGCGGTGATTCGTCGCCGGGCCCGGTCGCCGTCCGCTTCGGCCGCGTCTTCGAGGTCCTCGGGCCGGATGCCCAGGATCACGCGCCGGCCCTCGAACCGGCGGAGCGCCGGCCGCTCGCCGAGCAGCGAGTCGTCGACCGTAAGGGCCCGTCGAACTGCTGGAGGACGCCGTCCCGCATGACCGCGACCCGGTCGCCGAGCGTCAGCGCCTTCGGCTGGCTCAGCCCGGGGAGCTGCGCGTCTTCGAGCCTGTCGAGCGGGACTCCGCGGTGTCCTGGGTTGCGGAAAACGCCGCATGAGCGGGAGTTTTTCGACCTCCGCGTTCGTTCATACACTTGAGGAGTGGAGCGCAAGCTCGCAACCGTCCTGTTCGTCGATCTCGTGGGGTCGACCGAACTCGTCTCCGGCACCGATCCCGAGGTGGCGCGCCGCCGCGTGCAGCAGTACTTCGACCGGGTCTCGCACTGTGTGACAACCCACGGCGGGCTGGTCGAGAAGTTCGCCGGCGACGCGGTCATGGCCGCGTTCGGCATCCCGCAGGCACACGAGGACGACGCCGAGCGCGCCGTGCGGTCGGCCCTGAGCATCCTCGAGACCGTCAAGGAGCTCGGCCTCGACGTCCGGATCGGCATCGAGGCGGGCCAGGTCGTCGTGGACGACGTCTCGGAGTCGACGTTCGCGACCGGGGAGGCCGTGAACATCGCCGCCCGCCTCCAGCAGGGCGCGCCCGTGAACGGGATCCTGATCGGCCCGGGCGCGCAGCGGCTCTCGCTCGGCCTGTTCGAGCTGGAGGACGAGGGGCCGGTCGAGATCCGCGGTCGAGCGGAGCCGATCTGGGCCTGGCGCGTGATCTGCCCGGCGGCGGGCGAGCGGACGAGAGTCACGGGCCGCCAGGCGCCGCTCGTCGGCCGCGAAGCCGAGGTGGAGCTGCTCCAGAACACGTACGACCGCGCAGTCCGGGACCGGCGCGCCCATCTGTTCACGATCTACGGCGACCCCGGCGTCGGCAAGAGCCGGCTCGCCCGGGAGTTCGTGGGCAGCCTCGAGTCCGCCACCGTCCTCTTCGGGCGCGCGCTCCCCTACGGCGAGGGCGTCACCTACTCGGCGCTGTCCGACATGGTCAAGACGGCCGCGGGCATCGCCGACGACGACCCGCTCGACGACGCGCTCGAGAAGCTGCGCGACTGCTGCCCGGACGAGGCGGTCGCCGACCTGCTCGGGCTCGCGTCAGGCGTGCTCGAGGCCGTGAAGGGCGAGCGGAACCAGCAGGAGATCTCCTGGGCCGCCCGCGAGTGGGCGGAGAAGCTCGCCGAGCCTCAGCCCCTCGTGCTCGTCTTCGAGGACATCCACTGGGCGGAGGACGCGATGCTCGAGCTCGTCGAGCACATGGCCACGTGGGTCCGGAACGCGCCGATGCTGCTGGTCTGCCTCGCCCGGCCGGAGCTGCTCGACCTGCGCCCCGGCTGGAGCGGCGGCCGCGTCCGCGCGACGGCGATCGAGCTGGAGCCGCTCGGCCGTGCCGACAGCGAGGCGCTGATCGAGGCGCTGCTCGACGGCGAGCTGGCGCGCGGCTCGCGCCAGGCGCTCCTGGACAAGACCGAGGGGAACCCCCTCTTCGTCGAGGAGACGATCCGCATGCTCTCGGAGGCCGACGGCGGAGGCATCGAGCGGATCCCGGACACCCTGCAGGCGCTGATCGCCGCCAGAATCGACCATCTGCCCCCCGGGGCGAAGGAGCTCCTCCAGGGCGCATCCGTCATGGGTCGGATCTTCTGGAAGGGCGCCCTCGGCGAGCTGGTGCTCGAGGGGACCGACATCGACCCGCTGCTCGAGGACCTCGAGCTCCGCGAGCTCGTGCTGCCGGAGCAGCGCTCGTCGATCTCGGGCGAGCAGGCCTTCAAGTTCAAGCACGTGATGATCCGCGAGGTCGCCTACGGCGGCCTGTCCAAGGCCGCCCGGGCCGGTTTCCACCAGCGCTTCGCCAAGTGGCTCCACAAGCGCGTCGGCGAGGAGCTGCTCGAGGTCCGCGCGTACCACCTCGACCAGGCGACTGCGCTCCTGGCCGAGCTCGACGGCGCCGCGCCGGCCGACCTCGCCACGGAGGCGGCCGCTGCGCTCGAGGAGGCCGGACGCCGGGCCCTGGCCCGCGAGGCGAACGCGACCGCACGGAAGCTGCTCATCCGCGCAGTCGAGCTCGAGCCGACGCTGGAGCGCCGCTTCCAGGCCGCGCGGGCCGCGTGGCGCATGAGCGACTTCCCGGTGGTCGCCCCGGAGATGGAGCAGGTGCTCGAGGGCGCCCGCAAGCAGGGCGAGCGGGACATGGAGGCGCGTGCGCTCACCGCCCTCGCCGAGGTGACGATCTTCCGCGCGGCCGACGTCGGGCGGGCCGAGGAGCTCGCCCGCCAGGCCCTGGGCGTCGCGGAGCACGACGAGAGCCGGATCGACGCTCTTCGGATGCTCGAGACGGTCGCCTGGTGGCGCGGCCGCCTCAGCGAATCCGAGGAGTACGCGCTCGAGCAGCTCGAGATCGCGCGCCGGCTCGAGCGGGAGGATCTCGAGAGCGAGGCGCTGCTCTCTCTCGCCGGGATCTATTCCTCTCGCCAGGACGACGAGCGCGCCGAGCCGCTGATCGAGGAGGCGCTGGCGCTGGCCGAGTCGAGCGGCTCGCTGGTCGTGCGCGCGCAGGCGTTCATGAAGTCCGGTGAGCTCCACGCGTGGCGCAAGCGGACGGACGAGGCGCTCGCGGAGTACCGCAAGGCGCGCGAGCTGTTCGCCGAGGTCGGGGCGGCGACGCACCTGGCCCGCGCGATGCTGCGCATGGCGACGCTGCTCCAGGACAGCGACCTTGCGGCCTCGGAGAAGCTCGCCCGCGAGGCGATCCGGATCCTCAAGCCGGTCGAGGACCGCGGAACGCTCTGCGAGGTCCAGCGACTGCTCGCCGAGATCCTGCTGGAGCAGGGGAAGGTCGACGAGGCCGAGATGTACGCGCTCCGCGCCGTCGAGACGGTCGGCGCGGAGGACGTGCACTCGCAGTCGACCACGAAGAAGTCCCTGGCCCTGATCCGCGCCCACCAGGGGCGGGACGACGAGGCCGAGGCGCTCTTCAGGGAGTCGATCGAGATCCTCGAGCGCAGCGAGTACTCGCGCTGGCTGGCCGACCCGATGAAGGCGCTGATGCGGTTCCTCGAGGAGCGCGAACGGGTCGACGAGGTCGCCTCG
>DATBJE010000308.1:0-1972 GCA_036556565.1 Gaiellaceae bacterium | reverse complement strand
TCCCTTCACGACAGTGCCGAAGAGAAACGGCGGGATCTCGAGGTAGAAGACCGGGAGCTTCTTGCCCTCGATCGCCTTGCCGACGCGCCCGTACGTGGCAGCGTCCGTGAAGTCGCCCGAGACGTACGAGAACCGGGCCGCGAGGCGGTCGAACACCTTCCTGTCGAGCTTCTCGCCCGTCCCGACGATCGAGTCGCGCGCCCGCTCGACGAGCTGGTCGACCGTCCAGTCGTCGACCGCGACGCCCACGATCGGGCAGTCGATCAGGCCACGCGCCTCGAGCCGGTAGAGCGAGTGGAAGGTCATCACCTTCGCGAGGTCGCCGGTGATGCCGAAGACGACCAGCACATCGCCGTTCTCGGGCCCACCGTTTTGCTTTGCCGTCTTCGCCATGTCGCTCCTGGGGACGAGGTGGAGCCGTATCGTCCCCGATTTCGCCGCGGAACGCGACCGGGAGGCTCCGCCCGGCAACACGCGAGCGCGTCCGCGGGCCTCTGCTCCTAGACTTGCGACATGGCCACGGCCCGTCCGCGCGTTCTCGTCCTCGGCGGAGGCTTCGCCGGCGTCGGCGCCGCACAGAAGCTCGAGGACGCGGACGCCGAGGTCGTCCTGGTCGACCGCCACGACTACCACACCTTCCAGCCGCTCCTGTATCAGCTGGCCACGGGGCTCATCGAGACGACCGCGGTCGGCCATTCGCTCCGCGACCTGCTGGAGGGCCAGGGGAACACGAGCGTCCACCGGGGGACCGTGAGCGCCGTCGATCTCGACGCCCGCGAGGTCCGATTCGACGAGCTCTCGCCGATGACCTACGACTACCTCGTCCTCGCGCTCGGCGCCGAGGTCAACTTCTTCGGGACCGACGGAGCCGCCGAGCATTCCTTTCCCATGTACACGCTGCCGAACGCGGTGCGCCTCAAGGATCACCTTCTCGAGCGCTGGGAGGCCGCCGAGCGGGATCCGACGCTGGTCGAGGACGGAGCGCTCACCATCGTGATCGTCGGCGGAGGGCCTACCGGCGTGGAGACCGCCGGGGCCGTCGCCGAGCTGTACCGCGCGGACCTCGCCAAGGACTATCCGGACCTCCCGCAAGAGGAGGCGCGCGTGATCCTGGTCGAGGCCGGGCCGGAGCTCTTCGCGATGTTCAAGCCGAAGCTCCGCGAGTACACGGCCAAGGCCCTCGCCGATCGGACCGTCGAGGTCAGGACCGGGGCGATGGTCTCGTCGGTGTCGCCCACCCGCGTTACGTTGAAGTCGGGAGAGAACCTGAAGGCGCATACCCTGGTCTGGGGGGCCGGCCTCCAGGGGAACCGCCTCGTGCAGACGCTCGGCACCGAGCTCCAGCGCGGCAACCGGCTCGGTGTCGGCGCCGACCTGACGCTCCCCGACCACCCCGAGGTCTACGCGCTCGGCGACATCGCCGCGATCACGGACGCGAAGACGGAGCAGGTGCTGCCGCAGCTCGGCTCCGTGGCACTGCAGTCGGGAGAGCACGCGGGAGAGTCCATCGCCCGCAGGATCGCCGGCAAGGAGCCCAAGCCGTTCAAGTACAAGGACAAGGGCACCATGGCGA
The DNA here is from genome assembly GCA_036556565.1 of Gaiellaceae bacterium. Taxonomy (GTDB): domain Bacteria; phylum Actinomycetota; class Thermoleophilia; order Gaiellales; family Gaiellaceae; genus JAIBJN01. Next base: position 399 of record DATBJE010000308.1, on the reverse strand, counting down.
CGATCGGGCGCCGGGCCGCGGTCGTGCAGATGCTCGCCGGGCGCACGATGACCGGCACGAAGGCGCAGCTCGCGTGGGGGACGGTCCATCTGGCCCTGCTGCCCACGAACGAGGACCGTGCGAAGGCCGTCGTCGACTGGGCCGGGGCGACCCTCACGCACCAGCGCGCCGGACGGATCACCGTGGAGGACGAGTAGCGGGCTTCAGGCCGGCTGGACGGCTGGCCGAGCGGCACCCTCGTCGACCTCGGAGGCCTCTTCCGAGGCGGACGCGACGACGACCGCTCCCACGAGCGCGCACGCGAGCCCGCCCACCGCGACCACGGCATGCCACGCGGGCGGCTGGTCGAGCCGCTCCTGCAGGACGAGGACGCCGAGGAGAACGCTCACGACCGGGTTG
>DATBJE010000307.1:0-8387 GCA_036556565.1 Gaiellaceae bacterium | reverse complement strand
GGCCGCCTCGCTCGGCCTCACGTCCTTCATGCTCCCCGAGGACGTCGGCGGCGGAGGGATGACCGACTGCCTCACCGGCTGCGTCGTCCAGGAGGAGCTGTGCCGCGGGTGCGCGGGCATCGGCAACCTCATCACCTCGGGTGGCTTCTTCGCCGAGCCGATCGTCGAGCTCGGGAGCGAGGAGCAGCGCAAGCGTTGGCTCGAGCCGATCGCCGGCGAGCGGCCGCCGCTGACCGCGCTCGCCACCACCGAGCCGGGATCCGGCTCCGATGCGGCCTCGATCACGACGACGGCGACCCGTTACGGCTCGGGCTATGTCCTGCGCGGGCAGAAGACGTGGATCTCGAACGGCGGCGTCGCCGAGTACTACGTCGTCTTCGCCACCACCGAACCCGGCTCCCGCTCGCGCGGGATCACGGCGTTCGTCGTCGAGAAGGACGACCCCGGGGTGACGTTCGGCGAGCCGATGCGGAAGATGGGGCAGCGCGCGATCGTCAACACGGAGATGTTCCTCGAGGACGCCGAGATCCCGGAGGACCGCCGCCTCGGCGACGAGGGCCAGGGCTTCTACGGGCTCATGCGGACCTTCGACCGCTCGCGCATCACCCTCGGCGCCTCGGCGAGCGGGATCGCCCGCGCGGCGCTCGAGTACGCCGTCGAGTACGCCAAGACCCGCGAGCAGTTCGGGAAGCCGATCGCCCAGCACCAGGCGGTCGCCTTCCGTCTCGCCGACATGGCCACGCGGGTCGACGCGGCGCGGCTCCTCGTCCATCGCGCGGCGAGGAAGATCGACGCGGGCGAGGACGTGCCGGCGGAGGCGGCGATGGCCAAGCTCTACGCCTCCGAGACGGCGATGTGGTGCACATGGGCTGCCGTGCAGACGCTCGGCGGCTGGGGGTACTCCCGCGAGTACCCCGTCGAGAAGTGGATGCGGGACGCCAAGCTCGAGGAGATCGAGGAAGGGACGTCCGACATCCAGCGGCTCATCATTTCCCGCCGCCTGCTCTCTTGACGCGGGACCTCCGTCCTCTCTTCGACCCCCGGTCGGTCGCGATCCTGGGCGCCTCGGCGACGCAGGGAAAGTGGGGCTTCTGGCTCGCGCGCGGCGCGCTCAAGGGCGAGGGCCGCCGCATCGTGTACCTGGTCAACCGCAACGGCGGCGAGATCTTCGGCAACCGGGCCTACACGTCCCTCGCGGAGCTGCCGGACTCACCCGAGCTCGTCGTCATCACCGTGCCGGCGGCGGGGATCGAGCAGGCGGTCGAGGACTCCCTCGCAGTCGGCGCGAAGGCGATCATCGCCATCAGCGCGGGGCTCGGCGAGATGGGCGAGGAGGGAGCCGCGCGCGAGCGGGCGATCGTCGAGCGCGTGCGGGCGGCCGGCGCCGTCCTCGTGGGGCCGAACTGCCTCGGCGTCTACGACGCGAGCACCGAGCTCGAGGTCTGCTCGGAAGAGCTCGAGCCGGGGTCGATCGGCCTCATCTCCCAGAGTGGCAACCTCGCGCTCGAGATCGGGATGGTGGGGGCCGAGTTCGGCCTCGGCTTCTCCCGCTTCGTCTCGCTCGGCAACCAGGCGGACGTGCAGACGTCCGAGCTCATCGCCTCGTTCGCGGAGCACGATCCGACACGGCTGATCGCCCTCTACTGCGAGGACTTCCGCGACGGGCGGGAGTTCGCGCAGGCCGCGGCCGCGGCCGTCGAGTCGGGGACGCCCGTCGTGCTCCTCGCCGGGGGCGCCACGGAGGCCAGCGCCCGCGCCGCTCGCTCGCACACGGGCGCGCTCGCCAGCGACCTCGCCGCCGTGAAGGCCGCGAGCCTCGCCGCGGGCATCGAGCTCGTCTACTCACCAAAGGAGGTCGTCGACGTCGCCATGGGGCTGCTGTCGCACCGCCGGCCGGCCGGGCGGCGGGTCGCGCTCGCCGCCGACGGAGGCGGCCACACGGTCGTCGCCTCCGACCTCGTCATCGCGGAGGGCCTCGAGCTGCCGTCGCTCACCGACGAGACGAGGTCGGAGCTGGCGACCGCGCTTCCACCGACCGCGACCCTCACGAATCCCGTCGACTTCGCGGGCGGCGGGGAGCAGGACATCCGGAGCTTCGACCGCGTCGTCGGCGCCCTCCTGCGGTCGGGCGAGGTGGACACCGTGATCCTCACCGGCTACTTCGGCGGCTACTCGCAGTACTCGGAGAAGTTCCGGTTGCAGGAGGTCGAGTCCGCCGAGGCCATGGCGGCACGCGCCGACGAGACGGGCGTCCCCTTCCTCGCGCACACGATGTACTGGCGCTCGGCGGCGGCCGAGGCTCTGCGCGCGAGCGGCGTGCCCGTGTACCGGGAGATCGAGGCGGCCGTGGGCGTGGCGTCCCGGCTGGCGCGCAGGACGGCGCCCGCCCTCCTCGGCATTCCCGATCTCCCAGAGCCGGCGGCGCCGTACCGGGGCGACTCGGACTACTTCGCTGCCCGGGCGCTCCTCGCCGACGCCGGGATCCCCTTCGCCGAGGCGCGGCAGGTCGCCGCGATCGACGAGGCGCGCGCGGCCGCCGAGGCCATCGGCTACCCGGTCGTCCTCAAGGCGCTCGGGCGGCTGCACAAGTCGGACTCCGGCGGCGTCGTCGTCGGCATCGGCGACGACCGGCGGCTCCGCGAGGTGCTCGAGCGGATGGACAGGGCGCTCGCGCCGCCCGCCTACTCGGTGGAGCAGATGGCGCCGCTCTCCGACGGCGTCGAGCTGATCGTCGGCGTGAAGCGCGATCCCCGCTTCGGCCCGATCCTGCTCGTCGGGGCCGGCGGGCTCTACGCCGAGATCGTCAAGGACGTCGCCGTCGCGCTCGCGCCGACCTCGGAGGAAGGGGTCGAAGCGCTCCTCCTCCGACTCAGGGTCGCGCCGCTCCTCGACGGAGCCCGGGGCCGGCAGCCGGTCGACGTGGCGGCGGCGGCGCGCGCGGCCGCGACGCTCTCCCGGGTCGCCGCCGAGCACCCCGAGATCGCGGAGATCGAGATCAACCCGCTGCTCGTGACGCACGAGGGCGCGCTCGGGCTCGACGCGCGTATCGTGCTCGGCTGACCATGCTCTCCGCGGGGACCTTCGACGGCAAGGTGGCCATCGTCACGGGCGGCGGCAGCGGCCTGGGGCGCGCGATCGCGGTCGAGCTGGCGCGGCTGGGGGCCTCGGTGGCCGTCGCGGGCCGGCGGCGCGAGCCGCTCGACGAGACCGTCGGGCTGCTCGCCGGCGACGGCCTCGCGGTCCCGACCGACGTTCGCGACCCCGAGGCGGTGGACGCCCTCGTCGCGGCCGCGGTCGAGCGCTTTGGCCGGGTGGACGTCCTCGTCAACAACGCCGCCGGCAACTTCGTCGTCAAGGCGGAGGAGCTCTCGCCGAACGGCTGGCGGGCCGTCGTGGCCATCGTCCTCGACGGCGGCTTCCTCTGCTCCCGCGCCGCCGGCCGGCGCATGATCGAGCAGGGCGGCGGCGGCGCGATCCTGAGCGTGATCGCGAGCTACGCCTGGACGGGCGGGCCCGGCACGGTGCACTCGGCGGCGGCGAAGGCGGGGCTCCTGGCGATGACGCGCACGCTGGCCGTCGAGTGGGCCGGGCAGGGGATTCGTGTCAACTGCATCTGCCCGGGCCCGACGGACACCGAGGGCGCCGGCCAGGCGCTCTGGCCGACCGAGGAGGAGCGCGCGCGCGTCGCCGCGACCGTGCCGCTCGGCCGCCTGGCCGCTCCGGACGAGGTCGCCGCCTGGGCGGCCGCGCTCTGCTCCCCGCACGCGGGCTACATCACCGGCGAGAACCTCGTGATCGACGGCGGCCACTGGCTCGAGCAGGAGTCCTACATGCCCGCCCTCCAACCGCGCGACTAGCCGCGGGTCGACGAGGCGGGTCAAGTAACAGACTGTTACTAGCTCGGTTCTGCCCGGAGCTTCGGGGCGAACGAAATGCCACCGACCTTCCAAGACCTCAGCCGACAAGCGTCGACCCAGCGGGCTCGGCCGGTGGCGTGGACGAAGGGTGGAGCAACAAGTAACAGACTGTTACTTGTGAGCTACCGCAGGTAGGGCTCGACGCCGCGCTTGGCGAGGCCGCGGGAGAGGATGAGCCGCTGGATCTCGCTCGTGCCCTCCCAGATGCGGTCGACGCGCACCTCCCGCCAGAAGCGCGCGACCGGGTTCTCGGTCATGTAGCCGCGGCCGCCGAGGAGCTGGAGCGAGCGGTCGACGACCCGGCCCGCCATCTCGGAGGCGTAGAGCTTCGCCATCGCCACCTTCCCGTGGACGATGCGGCGGTCCTCGGCGGTGTCGAACGCGTGCGCGGCGTGGTACGTGAGCAGCCGGGCCGCGAGGAGCTCGGTGAGCGAGTCGGCGAGCTGGAACGACACGCCCTGGTGGTCGGCGATGGGGCTCCCGAACGCGACCCGCTCGAGGGCCCACTCGCGTGCGATCCCGAGCGACCGCTCGGCGGCGCCGCAGCAGCGCGCGGCGATGAAGAGCCGCTCGACGAGGAACCACTCCCGCGCGCCCTCGCCCCCGCCCGCGGGCACGCGGTTCGTCTCGGGCACTCGGCAGTCTCGGAAGACGATCTCCGGGTGGTGGTCGAGGTAGGGGTCGTGGAGGAACCCGGGCGTCCGCGCGATCTCGAGCCCGGGCGTTCCCGGCTCGACGAGGAAGAGCGTCTGCTCGCCGTCGACGAGGGCGAGAACGATGTAGAAGCCCGGGCTGCCCTCGCTCGTCACGAACCACTTCTCGCCGTTCAGGACCCAGTCGTCGCCGTCCCGCACCGCGGTCGCGGCCACGGCGTTGACGTCGGACCCCGCCCCGGGCTCGGTGACGGCCCAGGCCTCGCGGTACTCGCCGCGGAGGATCGGGGCGACCCACCGCTCGCGCTGCTCGGGCGTCACGATCTCCCACAGCTCGGCCGGCCCGCGGTCGACGACGGCGAAGCCGAGCCCGTTCGTCGCCTTGCCCGACTCCTCCTCGAGCGCCACCTGCGCGAGCATCGTCAGGCCGGCGCCGCCGGCCTCCTCGGGCATGTTGAGCATGGAGAAGCCCTCGCCGCGCGCCTTTGCGCGCACCTCGTCGACCCAGGCCTCCTCGATCCGCCCCGCCTCGGCCACGCGCTGCTCGAGCGGGAAGACCTCCCGCTCGAGGAACGCCGCGACGCGCTCCTTCAGAGCGCGGATGTCGGCCGGCAGCTCGGGGACCGTCGGGACCACGACGAGGGATCTTGACGGGTCGGGGCCCCGGAGGTAAACCGACAACCGTGCCGAGCGTCCGCGTCGCCTGCCAGCAGCTCGCCCCGACAGTGGGGGATCCGGCCGGCAACAGCCGCCTCACGCGGGACGCCGTCGCCGAGGCTGTCGTGGCCGGTGCGCGTCTCGTCCTCCTGCCCGAGCTCTCGACCTCCGGGTACGTCTTCGAGTCGGTCGACGAGGCACGGGCGTGCGCGGAGCCGGCGGACGGCCCGGCCCTCCGCGGCTGGGCGGAGGAGGCGGCCCTGGGCGACGCGGTCGTCGTCGGCGGCTTCTGCGAGCTGGGCGAGGACGGCAAGCTCTACAACTCCGCGGCCGTCGTCGACGGGAACGGCGTCGTCGCCGTCTACCGGAAGATCCACCTCTGGGACCGCGAGCAGCTCTTTTTCGAGCCCGGGTCGGAGCCGGCGCCCGTCGTCGAGACGCGGGTCGGCAGGATCGGCGTGTGCGTCTGCTACGACCTCAACTTCCCCGAGGTCGCGCGCGGCCTGGCGCTCGGCGGCGCGGACATCGTCGCGGTGCCGACGAACTGGCCGCGCTTCCCGCGGCCCGAGGGCGAGCGCCCGATCGAGGTCGCGCTGGCCATGGCGACCGCGCACCTGAGCCACGTGTTCCTCGCCGCGTGTGACCGCTGCGGGCCCGAGCGCGGCGTGGAGTGGACGGGCGGGAGCGTCGTCTGCGACGAGTGGGGCTGGATCCTCGCCGGGCCCCTCGAGGGCTTCGGCCGGGGCCTCCTCCTCGCCGACTGCGACCTCGACCGCGCGCGCGACAAAGCCTGGAACGAGCGGAACGACGCGTTCGGCGACCGGCGGCCCGAGCTCTACGGTTCCGGCGAGACCGCGCCCGTCGCCTGACGGGCGGCCAGCGTCCCCTCGAGCACGGCCTCCTCGGCGCTGCGCGGGCTCAGGCAGTCGCCTGCCTCCGTGACGGTGAGCCCGCGCGCCCGCAGCTGCCCGGCGAGCTCCCGCTCAGGCACCCGGCCGAGCGCGAGCACGAGCACGTCTGCGGGAAGCGAGCTCACGATCTCCGGGGCGAAGAGGTTCCGGAACCAGGCGCGCCCGGCCTCGGCCGTCACCGGCTCGAGATGGTGCTCGATGCGGATGCCCGCGCGGTAGAAGCGGGCGGCATAGAGGTTGCGCTGGTACTGGTGGATCGTCTCCCCGAAGGCCGCCGAGCCGAGGGCGACGGTCACGTCGTTGCCCGCCGCGTTCAGCAGGTCGGCGCACGCGAGCCCCGACGCGTCGCCGCCCCAGTCGGCTACCACGATCCGCTGTCCTCGCGGGCGGGCGCCGGCGAGGGCGTCCCATGCCTGGAGCGTCTCGATCCCGCCGAGGGGCAGGTCCGGGACGTACGGGCGCGCGCCCGTGGCGACCACGACGGCGTCAGGGGCGAGCGCGGTGACCGCCTCCTCGTCGGCCTCTGCGCCGAGCCGGACCTCGACGCCGCCGAGCTCCATGAGCCGGGCGTAGTTCGCGGCGAGCGAGGCCGCCATCTCCGCGTGCATCGGCGCCGCGCGTGCAAGCGCGAGCTGGCCGCCGATGCGCGACCCGCGTTCGAGGAGGACCACGTCGTGTCCCGCTGCGCCCGCCTCCGCAGCCGCGGCGAGCCCGGCCGGGCCTCCGCCGACGACGACGACGCGCAGTGCCGTCCTCGCCCGCTCGGGACGGGGGAGCGTCCGCTCGCGCCCGGCGCGCGGGTTCTGGGTGCAGGCGATGGGCGTTCCCGCGTGGTAGTGGGCGATGCACGCGCTGCAGCCGATGCACCGCAGCACGTCGCCGAGGCCTTCCTCGCGGGCCTTCGCCGGCAGGTCGGGATCCGTGATGAGGGCGCGCGTCATGCCGACGGCGTCGCAGCGGCCCTCCTCGATGAGCCTGTCCGCCTCGGCCGGGTCGACCACCCTGGACGTGGCGACGAGGGGCGGCCCGACGTGAAAGCCGTCCACGAGGCCCGCGATCGCGTTCTCGGCGATCGGGGGCGGGGGCACGATCCCGCTCGAGCCGCGGTAGGTGGAGGATTCGCCGAGCGTGATGCTCACCGCGTCGACGCGGTCGGCGAGCAGGGGGGCGACCTCGCGCGCGGCGTCGGAGTCGGCCGACAGGCGGACGCCGAGCGCGAGGCCCGGCGCCGCCGCCCGCACCGCGTCGAGCACCGCGAGGAGGAAGCGTGCCGGCTCGCCCCACTTGTCGTCCCGGCGGTTCAGCTCCGGCGTGAAGAACTGCGCGGCGAGGTAGTTGTGGGCGGCCGAGATCTCGATCCCGTCGAGCCCCGCCGCCGCGACGTTTGCCGCCGCGCGCGCGTAGCCGTCGACGATGGCCTCGATCTCCGCCGCCGAGAGCGCCCGCGGCTCGACGTGGAACCGCTGGCTCGGGATCGCCGACGGCGCGAGCGCCGGCGGGCGCGGCGGGCTCGCGATCTGCTCCCGCCCTCCGTGGAAGAGCTGGACGAAGAGGCGCGTGCCGTGCGACCGGACGGCCTCGGCGACGCGGGCGAGCTCCGGGACGATCTCCTCCGGGTACCCGGCGAGGGTGTGCGGCGTGAGCAGGCCCGACGGGTCGACGGCGGTCGCCTCGAGGACGATCAGGCCCGTCCCACCCCGCGCGCGGGCCTCGTGGTAGGCGACGAAGTCGTCCGTGGGGAGGTGGTCGTGGACGAGCGTCGTCTGGTGCGCGGTCGAGACGATGCGGTTGGGGAGCTCGACCGGCCCGATGCGGAGCGGGCTAAGGAGGTGCTCAACCACGTTCGAGCTTCGCGCGCTCCTCGTCGGTGAGCGGACGCGAACGGCGCGTCTCCGGATCGCGGGCGACGAGCACCGCCTGCGCCTCGGCGGCCAGCTCGCCCGCCGCCGTGACCAGCTCCTCGCGCGTGCGCACGCTGGACGTGCCCAGGGACTGGAGCTCGCAGCGGGCGACGACACGTTCGTCCGCCTGGGTCAGCTCGCGCCGGAAGTCGACCTCGACGCGGGCGAGGACGTAGTCCCAGGCGATGCCGGGGCTGCCGAGGGCCTGCTCGAGCCACTCGTCGCGCGCCTCCTCGAGGTACGTGAGGAAGACGGCGTTGTTGACGTGACCGTACGCGTCCTGGTCGCGCCAGCGGATCTCGATCTCTTTTTCGTGCACGTTCGGGCTTGCTCGCGGAGTGGGGGCGG
>DATBJE010000306.1:0-11094 GCA_036556565.1 Gaiellaceae bacterium | reverse complement strand
CAAGCCGCCTCTTCTCGGGCCGAGACGTAGGCTGCGGCGCCCCACGTCTGCCTAGCCCGATACTTCCACCATGAGCGGGATCGCGGCCGTCCGCAATTCCCCTGCCGGGGGATCCGAGCCGTTCGTCGCGTGGCGTGAGATCGGCCCCGATGGGACAATTCGAGGTCGAGGCGATGGCTAGCCGTTACGTCTACGACTTCACGGAGGGCGCCGAGCTCGGGCGCGAGCTGCTCGGCGGGAAGGGCGTCGGCCTGGCCGAGATGACCGCCATCGGGCTTCCCGTGCCCGCAGGGTTCACGGTCACGACGGAGGCGTGCCGCGAGTACATGCGCCTGGGAGGCAAGCCGCCGGCGGGGCTCGACGAGGAGATCGAGGAGCACGTCCGGGCGCTCGAGGAGGCCGCCGGGAAGCGCTTCGGCGACGCTTCCGACCCGCTCCTGGTCTCGGTGCGCTCGGGCGCGGCGATCTCGATGCCCGGGATGATGGACACGATCCTCAACCTGGGCCTGAACGACGAGGCGGTGGAGGGCCTCGCGAGCGCGACCGGCAACGAGCGCTTCGCGCTCGACGCGTACCGCCGCCTGATCCAGATGTTCGGCCACGTCGTCGCGGGCCTCGACGGCGACCTCTTCGAGCGCGAGCTCGAGGCGCTGAAGGCGAGGCAGGGCGCCGCGCAGGACGTCGACCTCTCCGCCGCCGACCTCAGGGAGCTCGTGGACGGCTTCCAGCGCATCTACCGCGAGCACGCGGGCGAGCCGTTCCCGCAGGCCGCGGGCGACCAGCTCGAGCGCTCCGTGCGCGCGGTCTTCGACTCATGGAACACGCCGAGGGCCCAGGTCTACCGGCGCGCGAACGAGATCCCCGACGACATGGGCACGGCAGTGAACGTCGTGCAGATGGTGTTCGGAAACATCGGCGACGACTCGGGCACGGGCGTCGCCTTCACGCGCGACCCCGCGACGGGCGAGGCCGGCCTGTGGGGCGAGTTCCTCGTCAACGCCCAGGGCGAGGACGTCGTGGCGGGCATCCGGACGCCGCAGCCGATCGCCGAGATGGCAGACCGCTTCCCGGCCGCGCACGACCAGCTCGTGGAGACCGCGGCGAAGCTCGAGGGGCACTACCGCGAGATGCAGGATCTCGAGTTCACGATCGAGGCGGGCACGCTGTACATCCTGCAGACCCGCACGGGGAAGCGGACTGCCGCGGCCGCCCTCCGCATCGCCGTCGAGATGGTCGAGGAGGGGCTTCTCAGCCGGGAGGAGGCCGTCGTGCGCGTCGACCCGGGCCAGCTCGACCAGCTTCTCCACCCGATGATCGACCCGTCCGCGACCTACGTCGTCGCCGCGAAGGGCCTGAACGCGTCGCCGGGGGCGGCCACCGGCAGGATCGTCCTCGACGCCGATCGCGCCGAGGAGCAGGGCAAGGCGGGCGAAGCGGTGATCCTCGTCCGCGCGGAGACGACGCCCGACGACATCCACGGGGTCATCGAGGCGCGGGGCGTCCTCACCGCGCGCGGGGGGATGACGTCGCACGCCGCCGTCGTCGCGCGGGGCATGGGCAAGCCGTGCGTGGCCGGGTGCGAGGCGCTCACGATCGACCTCCGCGAGCGGCGCATCCGCCTCGGCGAGCACGAGCTGGCGGAGGGGGACGTCCTCACGATCGACGGCGGCACCGGGGAGGTGATCCCGGGCGACGTCGCCCTCGTCCCGCCTCAGATCGACGCGAACTTCGAGACGCTCCTCGGGTGGGCGGACGAGACGCGCCGCCTGCGCGTCCGCGCGAACGCCGATACGCCGGAGGACGCGCGTCGCGCGCGGGAGTTCGGCGCGGAGGGGATCGGCCTCTGCCGCACGGAGCACATGTTCATGGCGGAGGAGCGCCTCCCGCTCGTGCAGGCGATGATCCTCGCCCTGGCCGAGGCCGAGCGGCGCGAGCTGCTCGACCGCCTCCTCCCGCACCAGCAGAGCGACTTCGAGGGGATCTTCGAGGCGATGGCCGGGCTGCCTGTGACCATCCGCCTTCTCGACCCGCCGCTGCACGAGTTCCTGCCGCCGCTCGAGGAGGCCGACTCCCCCGAGATGGCCCGGCGGATCCGAGCGCTCCGCGAGGCCAACCCGATGCTCGGGACGCGCGGCTGCCGGCTCGGGCTCCTGTACCCCGAGATCTACGAGATGCAGGTGCGGGCCATCGTCCGCGCCGCGCTCGCGGTCGCGGAGCGGACCGGGGAGCCGCCGCTCGTGGAGATCATGCACCCGCTCGTCGGCTTCGCCGAGGAGCTTCGCCGCCTGCGCAGGCTCACGCTCGACACGGCGTCGGCCGAGCTCGAGCAGGCCGCGCGGCAGCTCGACTACCACGTGGGGACGATGATCGAGCTTCCCCGCGCGTGCGTGCGGGCCGACGAGATCGCGGCCGAGGCGGACTTCTTCAGCTTCGGGACGAACGACCTGACCCAGACCACGCTCGGCTTCTCGCGCGACGACGCAGAGGGCAAGTTCCTGACGCGGTACCTCGAGGATCGCATCCTCCTCACGAACCCGTTCGAGACGCTCGACACGAGCGGCGTCGGCGACCTCATGCGGATCGCGGTCGAGCGCGCCCGCGGGGTGAAGCCCGAGATCAAGCTCGGTATCTGCGGCGAGCACGGCGGCGACGCGCGCTCGGTCGCCTTCTGCCACGGGCTCGGCCTCGCGTACGTCTCCTGCTCCCCCTACCGGGTCCCGCTCGCACGGCTGGCGGCCGCCCAGGCCGCGCTCGCCGAGCAGGGGGTCGTCTCTGTCGCCGTCGGCGGCTAGTCAGTGAGCGACGAGCAGCCGGTGACTTCGCCGGCGAGCCAGCCGCCGGCGCCGTCGTCCTCGAGCTCGACCACGGCGAGGACCTCCCCGTCCCGCACGAGGCGATACTCGGGCGGCTCGCCCTCCGGGTAGCCGGCGGGCTCGATCACGTCTTCCGGCTTGCTGTACGGGCCCAGAGCGGCCTCCGCGGCCGTCTGCGGGTCCGGCTCGCCGCGGGCGCCGGGCACGTAGTCGGACGTCCCGCTGAACCCCAGCGCGCAACCAAGCTGCGTCGAGACCCAGAGCGCGTCCGCGTCGACCGCGTCGAAGGATGCCCGGGGAGCCTCGCTCGGGTCGCCCGCGTACGGGTCGGAACAGGTGACGAAGACCTTCTCGGGCGGGAGCGTGACGACCCTCGCGGACGTCCCGGCCGGGGCGTCGTCGCCGAGCCCGCCTCCGCGCTCGTCGAGGAGCGAGAAGGAGAGCTCCACTCCTGTCTCGTTCACGACCTCGACGTGCAGGCCGTCCGCCTGCGGCCTCACGGCGGGCGTCGTCACCTCGGGCGCGCCCGGCCCGCAGACGACGCGGGCGACGTCGGGCAGCGCCGCCTCCTCGGCCTGGTCTTCCGTGCCCGCGGGCTCCCGCGACTGCTCCTGCGTCTCGCCGCAGCCGACCAGGGCAACCGTGACGGCGCCGATGACGAGCGAGAGACGCATGTGCCTCCTAGGACGTGCGTCGGGGCCCGAAAGTTCCGGCTACCGGTTCAGCGGCGCGATGGACTTGCGGTAGGCGGCGCGGCTGCGCGGCTTCGAGGCGAGGTCGAAGATCGAGCCCCGCTCGGAGGAGTAATAGGTCGCGAGCACCACGCGAGGGTGGATGCGGATGAACCTGCCCATCCGGCGGATGAACGTCGGGTCGTCGATGCCCCACAGCCCGAACTCGCCGATCGCGTACGGCTTGTGGCTGTAGCGCTTGAAGAGGGCGAGATTCGCCTCCCAGGCGTACCGGAAGCGGATGTCGTAGAGGTCGTTGCCGACGACGTCGACGTAGGCGTCGCCGGGGTAGTAGACGTGAGCGCGGTTGCCGGGAACATCCGGGCTTCCGTAGCCCTGCGGGTTCCACAGGATCCTGAGGGTGGGCGACGGGTTCTCGGGGAGGCTCGTACCGATTCCGGGCATTCCCGAGCGCGCGAGCTTCGCGTCGATCGTCGCCTCGTCGCCGCCGTGGAGGATGAGGTAGATGCGCTTGAACGCGCGGCGGAAGTTCTTCTGCGAGTGGGCCGCGTTCCGCCGCGTCCCGTTGGCGTTGTAGGCGCAGTACGGGTTCCAGTGCCCGTTCATCTCGGCCAGCGGCCGCACGATGATCGGCCGGCCCCACGTGTGGATCGCACGGCTGAGGGCCATGAGGTAGCGGTCGCCGTGGCCCGTGGCGATCCCGCGTGGCGTGATCTTCTCGCGAATCGTCGGCGTGTGGGTGTTGAGCCCGAGAATGGGCACCCTGCCGAGCCGCGGGAACACCTTCTCGAAGGGTGCGCCCCAGCTCTGGCCCCTGCCCCAGCCCATGAACTCGAGCTCGCCATCCGAGCGCTGGCCGGTGAGATCCTTCATGCGAGCCCGGTTCCCGTGGACGGCGAGGAGGACGCTCGCCTCTGCGGTCGCGGCGATCGCGAGCGAGCAAAGCGAGACGAGGAGGGTGGTTCGGGCAAGGCGCCGCACGGCGGGTCTATCGGCCGAACGCCGTCTCCCCCTGAAGCGTGGGCTCCCCCGTTCGGGAGGGCGGCTAGGCGTACCCGCGCACGGCGAGGTACGAGACCACGACGCTCGCGGCCGCAATCCCGACAAGGGCGAGCACCGAGAGGATGTCGACTCTTCCGTAGACAGGATGGCGACCGAGGACGGACAGGGCGAGAACCGCCAACATACCCCCGACCAGCCCGCCGACGTGGCCGCCGATCGAGATGCTCGAGACGGCGAACGTGAACGCGAGGTTCAGGATGACGATGAAGAGCGCGCTGCCGCCGAAGACGTAGATCTGCTTCCGCTCGAGCACGAGCCCCGCGCCGAGGATTCCAAAGACGGCGCCGGAGGCCCCCACTGTGAAGGTCGTCGGCGTCAGGAGCAGGGCGCCGGCGGAGCCGCAGAGCGCCGAGACGAGATAGATCCCGAGGTACCGGCCGCGGCCGAGCGCCGCCTCGAGGGCCTGCCCGAACCACCAGAGCATGAGCATGTTGAAGGCGATGTGGATCACGCTCGCGTGCAGGAAGGCGCTCGTGATGAGCCGGTACCACTCGCCGTCGGCGACGGCCGGCCCGTAGAGGCCCCACCTGGCGAGGAACGCGTTCGACGGGGAGAGCGCCCCCGATCCCTGCGCGATCGAGATGAGGAAGACGGCGACGTTGATCCCGATCAGGATCTTGGTGACGATCGCGCCGCGGGACGCGCCGGCCACGCGCGTCGCCCGCCTCGTCGCGGCCCGCGTCCCCGTCGGCTGTCCCGCGCACTCCGGGCACTTGATGCCGACGGCCGCGTAGACCATGCAGTCGGGGCAGATCGGGCGGCCGCAGCTCGAGCAGCTGACCGCCGTCTCCCGGCCCGGATGGCGGTAGCAGGTCTGCGTCTTCGTGCGCTCGGGCGTGGCCACTTTGAGCCATCGTATCGGCGGCGTGTAAGGTCACGGCCCCGCATGCGCGTCCACGTTGCCTTCACGCCGTCGGAGGTCGAGCGCGCCGCCGTCGCAGTCGTCGTCGACGTCCTCCGCGCGACCTCCACGATCGCCCAGGCGCTCGCCTCGGGCTATCGCCGCGTGCTCTGCTGCGTCGAGATCGAGGACGCCCTCGAGCTGCGGTCACGCCTCGGCGAAGGCGTGCTCGCCGGCGAGCGCCGGCTGGAGGCCATTCCTGGCTTCGACCTCGGGAACTCGCCGCGCGAGTTCCTGGAGCCCCGCGGCGAGACGCTCATCACGACGACGACGAACGGGACGCGCGCGATCGTCTCCGCCGCGGCGGCCGCGGACGTCGTCCTCGTCGGCAGCCTTCTCAACCTCGAGGCCGTCGCCGCCGCCGCCCAGCGCGAAGAAGGCGACGTGGAGATCGTTTGCGCGGGCCTCGAGGGGCGGTTCACGCTCGACGACGCCTACTGCGCCGGGAGGATCGCGGAGCTTCTGGACGGGGAGCGGTCGGACCCGGCCGAGGCCGCCGTGCGCCTGGCCCGCTCCTTCGCGAGCGCCGAGGAGGGGCTGCGGGCCGCGGGGAACCCGCTCCATGCCCTCCTCGACGAGGACATCGCGTGGTGCGCCCGCGAGAGCGTGCTCGCCGTCGCGCCGCGGCTCGCGCGCATGCAGGGCCCGGCCGCCGAGATCGTCGCCTAGGTCGAGGCGCCGGCCGCGCTCGCGTTCCTCGCGCGTTCGAACTCGGCGCAGTACGCGCACAGGCACGTGTCGTCGTCCACGCGCTCCCAGCCGGGGGGCAGGTCGGCCGCGTGCCGGCCGACTTCCGACGCCAGCGCGCCGCACCTGCAGCGGTAGACGACGGTGATCCGCGTGAAGGGCGAGTCGGGGGAGCTGTACCGCACTCCCATGCCGCGATTGTACGCCTCAGGGCCGCCCGTCGACGCCACGGGAGACGAGGCGCGTGGCCGCAGCCTTGAAGGACGCGACGACCCGGTCACCGGTTGCGAGCCCGAGGCGCTCGACCGACGCCGTCGTCACCTCGCCGACGAGCGCGCCCACCTGCACCCGCGCACGGTTGCCGATGCTCACGACCGAGGTGATCGGCCCGCTCAGGTGGTTGAGCGCCGAGTCGTCGGGCGCCTGCCGCGCGATCGAGACCTCCCACGGGTACACGGCCGCGTAGACCGGCCCCGCCGCCTCGTCGACCGAGTAGAGGAGGCCGCCGCCGTCGAGGACGACCTCCGTGAGGCCGTCGGGGCCTGCGCGGGCGACGCCGGTGAGGACGTTCGCGCCCGTGAAGCTCGCGACGAAGGGGTCGGACGGGGCGGCGATGAGGTCCGCCGGCGTGCCGGCCTGGAGCAGCCTGCCGTCCACGAGCACCGCGACCCGATCGGCAAGGACGACCGCGTCCTGGAAGTCGTGCGTGACGAGGAGCACGGGGAGGTCGAGGCGGTCGACGATCGTCCGGAGCTCGGCCCGGACGCCCGCGCGCGTGTGCGTGTCGAGCGCGGACATCGGCTCGTCCAGGAGCAGGACGTCCGGGTCGCGGGCGAGGGCCCGCGCGAGCCCGACACGCTGGCGCTCGCCCCCGGAGAGCTCGGTCGGCCGCGCCTTCGCCAGGTGGCCGATGTGCAGGCGCTCGAGCGCGTCGGCGACGTCCCTGCCGCCCGCGTAGGCGACGTTCTGCTCCACCGTCATGTGCGGGAAGAGCGCGTACTCCTGGAACACGAAGCCGACGCGCCGGTCCTCGGGCGGGCGATCGACTCCCGTCTCGGAGTCGAACAGCACGCGCGGGCCGAGGGCGATCCGGCCCCGATCGGGCCGGACGAGCCCTGCGACCATGCGGAGCACGCTCGTCTTGCCGGCGCCAGACGGCCCGACGAGGGCGTACGTCTCGCGCTCCACGGTGAGCGCTAGCTCGACCCGAAACGAGCGAAGGGTGAGGGCGACGTCGAGGTCCAGCGTGTCCATGACGGGATGAGCTTGACGAGGAGCAGGATCATGGCGCTCGTGACGACGAGCAGGGCGCCCAGCGCCAGGGCGGTTTCGAGGTGGAGGTCGAACTGGGCGTAGATCGCCAGCGACAGGGTCTGCGTCACGCCCTGGAGGCTGCCCGCGAACATGATGGTCGCGCCGAACTCGCCGATGCCGCGCGCGAAGGAGAGTGCGGCTCCGGCGGCGAGCCCGTTGCTCGCCAGGGGGAGCGCGACCCGGAAGAACGTGCGCGCGGGCCCGGCGCCGAGGGTTCGCGACGCGTCGAGCAGCGAGCGGTCGAGAGCCTCGAACGACGCGATCGCCTGGCGGAGGTAGAACGGGCTGGCGACGTAGGTGACCGCGAGCACGACCGCTGCGGGCGTCAGGGCCACCGTGAAGCCGAGCGCATCGAACGTGCTGCCGAGGAGCCCGAGCCGTCCGAACGCGGCGAAGAGGGCGATCCCGGCCACAGCCGGCGGCAGCACGAGCGGGAGCTCCACGAGCGTGATCACGAACGGCCGCCCGCGAAAGCGACGCGATGCGATGAGGTACGCGGCCGGCGTGCCCACCACCAGGATGAGCGCCTGGGCGATCAGAGTCGTCTTCGCAGTGACGACGAGGGCGTCGATGACGACCTCGCTGCCGAGCTGGGCTACGAGGTCGCCCGGCGGGACGCGCAGGAAGATCGCGATGAGAGGGAGGAGGAGGAAGGCGAGAGCCAGCGCGGTGGCGAGGGCGAGCGCCGCCGCGAAGAGCCGACGGCTGATCACCGCTCGACCATGACGGACGTGGACTTGACGATGGCGACCGCCTCGCGCCCGGCGGCGAGCTCGAGCTCCTCGGCCGCCTCGCGCGTGATGACCGCAACGACGCGGGCCGGCCCGGTGACGTCGAGCTCGACCCTGGCGAGGAACCCGTCCACCTCGACCGCGCGGACGACGCCGCGGAAGCGGTTGCGGGCGCTCAGCTCCTCGGACGACCGTCCCTGGAGGCGCGTCACCTCGGAGGCGGGGACGAGCCGGCGGTTCGCCTTGTCGCGCTCGGTGCGGATGCGCCCCGAGCGGTCCCAGCGCCTGAGCGTGTCGAGGCTGATGCCGAGCGCCCGCGCCGCCTCGCTCGCGGTGAAGAGCTGCTGGCTGCTCACGGAGACCTCCTCTCGTATACAGTCGGCGAATATCGCATAGGCATTGCCTAGGCATCTTTGCGCGTGCCTAGGCCGGCTGTCAAGGAGGTTCGTGCATGCGCAGGCTCGCGTGGTTGTCCCTGGTTCTGGCTTTTCTCCTCGCCCTCGCGGCCTGCGGCGGTGACGACGACGAGTCCGCGGCGGAGACCGGCTCGACCGACACCGGCGTGGCTGCCGCTCCGATCACCGTCTTCGCGGCCGCCTCGCTGACGGAGGTGTTCCCGGCGATCGACCCGGCGCCGACGTACAACTTCGCGGGCTCCGACGAGCTCGCGGCGCAGATCCGCGAGGGCGCACCGGCCGACGTCTACGCGGCGGCGAGCTCCAAGTACCCGCAGGAGCTCTTCGACGAGGGGCTCGTCGAGGAACCGGTCACCTTCGCGTCGAACCGCCTGGTCCTCATCGTCCCGACGGACAACCCGGGGGGGATCGAGAAGGTGAGCGACGTCACGACGCCGGGCACGAAGCTCGTGATCGCCGCCGAGGGCGTGCCCGTCGGCGACTACACCCGCGAGGTCCTGGACTCCCTCGGCCTCAACAAGGCGCTCGACAACGTCGTGTCGCAGGAGGAGGACGTGAAGGGCGTGGTCAGCAAGGTGGCGCTGGGCGAGGCGGACGCAGGCTTCGTCTACGCGACCGACGCGTCCGTGGCCGCCGACGACGTCACCGTGATCGAGCTCCCGGAGGGCTCGCAGCCGCCGATCGAGTACCAGATCGCCGTCGTCTCGGGCAGCGAGAACACGGAGGCCGCGCAGGCGTTCGTGGACGAGGTCCTCGGCCCCGACGGCAGGGCGCAGCTCGAGGCCGCGGGCTTCGTCGTCCCCTAGCGGCTGGGCCTGAATCAGGGCGACGGCGTGAAAGTGATCATCAAGGCGACCGAGGTGATGCTCGCGAAGGAGTAGCGCGCCCGTCCGCCGCGGCTGCGGCTCGCCCGTCAGCTCTGCGAGTCGCAGTCCGCGGCGATCGCCTCCAGCTCCTCGGCTGCCTTCTCGAGCGCCTCGGCGACGTCGTCGGACGCGTAGAGGCGCCGGAGGACGTCCGCGACGGCCCCGAGGCAGGCCTCGGCCAGGTCGGCGCGGGCAGCCTCGGCGTCGGCGCGATCCTGGGCCGACGCGGTCGCGCTCTCCGCGTCGGCGACGGCGGCCTCGGCCTCCGCGGCGAGCCGCTTCAGCTCCGCCTCGGACTCGGCCAGCTGGTCGCCTTTCGCCCCGAGCTCGCCGGTTGCCTCCTCGAGCTGGTCCTGGGCCGCCTCGAGCGCGCTCTGCGCCTCGGCGGCCGAGCTCTCGGCGTTCGCCTGCGCGTCGTCGAGATCCTGCTGGAGCGCCGTCACCTGCTCTCCGAGGTCGGAGACCTGCTGCTCGAGCTCCGCGTTCTGCTGCTCCAGCTCGTCGATGCGGGCCGCGCTCGCGGCGTTCGCATCGTCCTGGTCTCGTTGCAGCACGACGGCCCAGATCGCGAGCCCGACGACCGCCGCGCCCAGCGCGACGGTGAGGACGATCCACGTGGTCTGCCGTGTCGAGTTGGTCGCCAGCTCGCGCTCCTTCCGTCGGGAGAGCGATTATCGCGTCCCGGTCGGCCGCCGAAATTCTTCGCGAGCTTGACAGGAGAACGTGCGTTCGTGTAGAACAGACGTTCCCATGGTCGCCTGTCTCTCGATTCCCGCCTTTGCCCTCAGGGTTCCGCTCCTGCGGCGACCGGAGCTCCGGGACAGGCCCGTGGCGCTCGCCCCGGCGCCGGGAGAGCAACCCCTCCTCGGCTCCTGCACCGGCGCCGCCGAGCGCGCGGGCGTGCGTCCGGGCATGCGGCTCTCGGAGGCGCTCGCCACCTGCCCGCAGCTGGAGCTCGTCGAGCAGGACCCGGCCGGGGTGGAGGAGGCCTGGGAGGCCCTGCTGCGGCGGCTCGAGGCGGCCGGCCTCGCGGTCGAGCCGGTCGAGCCGGGCTGCGCCTACTTCGACACCCGGGGGATGGAGCGGCTGGCGGGCGGGCTCGAGCAGGTGCTCCGGCGAGCGCTCGACGCGGTCGGGCCGGAGTGGGGCGCGCGCGTGGGGGCGGCCTCCCGGCGCTTCGCCGCGCTGGCGGCCGCCGCGGTCGCGCCGGCGGGCCGAGCGATCGTGATCGACGACGGCGAGACGCGCATGTTCCTCGAGCCGCTTCCCCTGCACCTTCTGCCGCTCTCGCCGGAGCGGCGCGACGAGCTCTCCGCGCTCGGGGTCAAGCGCCTGGGCGAGCTGGCACGGCTCCCCGGGACGGCGGTCGCCGACCGGCTGGGCGCGGACGGCGCGGAGTCGTGGCTGCTCGCCCGGGGGGAGGGAGACGCCCCGGTCACGCCGCGGCAGCCGCCCTCCGAGCTCGTCGAGACGCTGTCCTTTCCCGAGCCGGTTGCGAACGAGCTCACGCTCGCGCGGGCCCTCGCGGTGCTCATCGAGCGCCTGCTCGCCCGCCCGGAGCGGGCCGGCCGGGCTCCACTTCAGCTCGCCCTCTCGGCGAAGCTGGTCGGGG
>DATBJE010000305.1:0-2525 GCA_036556565.1 Gaiellaceae bacterium | reverse complement strand
CGTCCCCGACCAGCTGCGGCTGATCCTCCACTCTCCGGCGCGCCTCGCCGCCTGCGCGTTCGGGGCGCTCCTGCTGGTCGCGCTCACAGTTCTCTTCCTCCGGATGCCCGCCGCGATCCCGGTAGCCCTTCTGATCGTCGCGCCGGTGCGCATCCCGGTGAGGCTGGGCGGGGACGAGGCCCTCCTGCTGCTCCCGCTCTACCTCGTGCTCGCGGCGGGGGCGCTCGCCCTGGCGGTCGGGCTCGCGCGCGGAGCGGAGCTCAGGCCGCTGCCGCTGCTCGTCGCCGTTCCCACGGCGGCCCTCGTCGCGCTCGTTGGCCTCTCGCTCCTGTGGTCGGTCGACCCGCACGAGGGCTCGATCCGGCTCGTCTTCTTCTTCTTCCCGTTCGCGCTCCTGGTCGCCGTGGTCGCGCAGACGACCCTCACCGAGGCCCTCCTCCGCGCCCTGGCCGTGGTGCTCCTGGTCGAGACGGCGCTCGTCGCGGCCCTGGGGCTCTGGCAGGAGTGGCGGCACGGGCCGTTCCCGACGGATGACCTCGACGCCACGAACGCCTACGCCTCGTACTTCCGTGTCAGCGGGATCTTCAAGGACCCGAGCATCTACGGCCGTTTCCTCGTGCTCGGCATCGTCCTGCTGCTCGTCCTCCTCTGGCTGCGGAGGATCGGGCCGAGGGTCGGGCTCCCGCTCATGGCGCTCCTCCTCGTGGGCCTCTACTTCTCGTACTCCCAGTCGAGCTTCGCGGCGCTGTTCGCGGGCGCCCTCGTCGTGGGCCTCCTGGCTGGGGACCGCGCGACGCGACGGGTGCTCGCCCTGACGACCGCGGTCGTCGTCGTCCTCGTGGTCGTCGGGGTCGCGGCCGCGCTGGTGCACGGCGACTCGTCGAACCGCGCCTCGAGCGACCGCCTGCACCTCGTGTCCCTTACCTGGCCGGTCTTCGTCGACCACCCCGTCGCCGGTGTGGGTATTGGCGCGCAGAACCTCGCCAGCAGCCGGCTCGAGGACGCGCGGGGACGGGGCAACGCGTCGCACACGACCCCGCTGACGGTCGCCGCGGAGGTCGGCCTCATCGGGCTCGCTGCGTACGCGGGCTTTCTCTACGGCGCGGGACGCGCCTCCTTCCTCACGCTCCGGCGCGACCGGGCCCTCGGGCTCGCGCTGCTCGGGTTCTTGACCGTCCTCGTCGTCCACTCGTTCGCCTACAGCGGCTTCTTCGAGGACCCGTTCACGTGGTTCGTGCTGGCGCTCGCGGGGGCGTGCCTCGCGGCGCCGCGCGCCCCGCCTACCCCGCGGGCGCCGTGACGGTCACGTGCCCGGGGAGCGTGATGGTGCGGTCCTCGTCGACCACGCGGACGCGGATGCGGTAGTCGCCTTCGGGCGCGGCCTCGCC
This sequence comes from Gaiellaceae bacterium, assembly GCA_036556565.1. GTDB lineage: Bacteria > Actinomycetota > Thermoleophilia > Gaiellales > Gaiellaceae > JAIBJN01. The sequence continues at coordinate 1,137 of DATBJE010000305.1, read as the reverse complement.
GCCCTCGCTGCGGCCGTCGCGCCCGTCCCAGGTGAGGACGACCCGCCCCTTGGGCCGTAACTCGTCGGCGAGCAATGTCCGGACGACCTCGCCGTCCCCGTTCACCACCTCGACGTCGAGGCGCTCCGCGCGGTGGAGCGTGAACCCGATGCGGGCCGTCTCCCGCGGGCAGTCGCAGCCGGGCGAGACGACGTGCTGGACCCTCCCCCGCGCGAGGGGGCCGCGGTCGAGCTTCAGCGTCTCCGCGTAGGTGAAGGCCGCGACGCTGCCGACGAGGAGCGCGAGCGTGAGCGCGGTCAGCGCGCGCCGGCTCACGAGCCGCGAAGAAGCGCGTAGCCCTCCCGGAGGAAGGGCGTGCGGTCGACGAGTGCCGCGATCTCGTCCGGCGTGACGATGCCCTCCTCGGTCGCGTAGCGGTCGATGCTGTCGGCCGGCGTCAGGTCGATCTGCTTCTCGTCCGGCTCGTACGGGTCGTCGGGGGCCAGCTTGAGGACCTCGCAGGCCACGATCACTGGGACGCCGGCCTTCTTCGCCGCCTGGGCGAGCTCCTTCGTCTTGATCTTGTTCAGGAGCGAGCCGTCGCGGAAGACCGTGTCCGCGCCGAGCAGGAGCAGGCCGACGGTGCCGACCGCGTGCGGGCCGTCCTCGTCCGCGACGAGCTCGGTCGTGAGCCCCGCCTCGGCCAGCTCCTCCGAGAAGCCGCGGCCCTCGCCGACCGGATCGGAGACGGTGCAGACCACGCGGCCCGGGCTCCCGTGCATGAGCGCCGCGCGCGCCGTCGCCGAGGCCGAGTGGGTCATGACGACCTTGTCCTCGATCTCCTCGGCCAGCATGACGGCGATCGCCGCGGCCGCCCGCTCGCGCCCGCTGAGGACGGCGTTCGCCTCCTCGATGAGCTGCTCGGGCGTCCGACCCGCGACGAGGACGCGGCCGAGAGCACCCGCGATCGACCCGAACGCGGGTCGCGAGCGCACGAGCTGCCGCGCGATCGGGAGGGGGTCGTCCCCGAGGCTCACCGCCTCGACGATCGCCTCGACGGCCTCCTTGGCGAGCCAGCTGGCGCCGTGCTCGTGATCGCCGGCGATCCGCTCGACGCGTACGGCGAGTTCGGGTTGCACGGGACGGACCCTACCGTGT
>DATBJE010000304.1:0-1936 GCA_036556565.1 Gaiellaceae bacterium | reverse complement strand
GACCTACCTGCAGACGACCGTGTTCCGCGCGCTGCTCGAGTCGACGGCGTCCGAGCACGGGGCGCGCATGACCGCGATGCGGAACGCCTCGAAGAACGCCGGCGAGCTGATCGACAGCCTCACGCTCGACATGAACCGGGCGCGCCAGTCCGAGATCACCCAGGAGATCCTCGAGGTGGTCGCGGGCGCGGATGCGCTCACGCAGTAGCGCCCGGGCCCGGCTAACGCCCCGGGGCCCGGCGAGTCTCACTCTGTGATGCGCGCGCTCGCCGCGGTCCTGCTCGTCGTCGTCCTCCTCGTCGCCCTCGCCGCGACGATCGGCGGCCTCGGCCCGGGACCGGACGAGGCCGAGGCGGGGCAGTGGTCGTTCGCCGAGTCCATGTCCCAGCGGCGGAGCTACGTCGCCGCGGCCACCATCGACGGGCGGATCTACGCCGCCGGGGGCATGGTCGGGGAAACCGGGCGTCCGCTCGACCTGCTCGCGCGCTACGACCCCGAAACCGACTCGTGGACGACGCTCACGCGGATGCCCGAGGCCGTGCGCGCCGCCGCGGCCGCCTCGGTCGACGGCGTCCTCTACGTGATCGGCGGCTCGACGGCCGACGGGAACAGCGCGGCCGTCAACGCCTACGACCCGGCCACAGACACCTGGTCGGAGAAGGCACCGCTGCCGTCGGGGCGCTTCAACCACTCGGCGGTCGCGCTCGGCGGGAAGATCTACGTTCTCGGCGGGTTCGCCGAGGGCAAGGAGCTCCGCGACGTCCTCGTCTACGACCCGGCGACCGATACGTGGTCGGAGGGGCCGGAGCTCCCGATCGCCAACCACGCGTTCGACGCCGTCGCCTTCCGCGACGAGATCTGGATGATCGGCGGCCGGCGCGGCGACGACGTCCTCCGCGACGTCTGGATCCTCGACCCGGAGACGGGCAAGTGGCGCCGCGGCCCCTCGATGCCGAAGCCGATGGAGCTGCTAGGCGCCGCCGTGGTCGGCGACCAGATCCACGCGATCTGGGAGGACACCTACCAGATCTACGACGCCTCGACGGGAACGTGGACCACGGGGCCGAGCTCGCTCGTCGCGCGGCACGGCCTCCAGACGTTCTACGTGGACGGAATGCTGTTCACGGTCGGCGGGTGCACGACGCAGCTCCGCGACAGCCAGGTCGTCGAGAGGCGCGTCCTCCCGGCGCGCTAACTTCGGGGCGCCGGTCCACGTCTAACCGGCTAGTGGCCGCTCGGGCGATCTGCGTGCGGCCGTAGAAGGCCAATCGAGGAGGGCAGAAGTGCACAGAAAGACTTGGCTCCTGCTCGTCGCGACAGCGGTCGCGGTCCTCTCCCTCGGCGCCGTCGGCTGTGGAGGCGACGACGATGAGGGCGGGGCCGGCGGCGGCGACACGAGCGCGACGTCGCAGGGGCCCGCAGCGGACCAGACGCTGACGATCGCATGGGGCGCCGAGCCACCGTCGCTCGACCCGGGCAAGGCTACGGACACCACGTCCTCGAACGTGCTCCTGGCGATCATGGACCCGCTCGTCAAGCTGAACCCCGACACGCTCGAGGCCGAGCCTGCGCTCGCCGAGAGCTGGGACGTCAACGGCAAGGAAGTGACGTTCCACCTGCGGGATGACGCGACGTGGACGAACGGCGATCCGGTCACCGCTCAGGACTTCGTGTACTCGTGGAAGCGGACGCTGAGCCCCGAGCTGGCCGCGGACTACGCCTACCAGCTCTACGGGATCGAGGGCGCCGCCGAGTACAACGGCTGCACGAAGAACTGCGACGCGCTCGCCGACAAGGTCGGCGTCGAGGCTGTTGACGACCAGACGCTCAAGGTGACGCTCACGTCGCCGCAGCCCTGGTTCATCCAGCAGGCGTCGCACCACTCGTTCCTCGCCGTCAACCAGAAGGCCGTCGAGCAGTTCGGCGACGACTGGAC
>DATBJE010000303.1:0-5820 GCA_036556565.1 Gaiellaceae bacterium | reverse complement strand
ATCTCGCAGTCCCCGGAGGGCAGGAAGCTGTTCCCGCGCATGAGCGTCCTCGAGAACCTCGAGATGGGCACGTTTCAGATGGAGGACCGCTCGACGTTCAAGGAGGACCTGGAGCGCGTGTACACGCTCTTCCCGCGCCTTGCCGAGCGGAAGACGCAGAAGGCGGGGACGCTCTCCGGCGGCGAGCAGCAGATGGTGGCCATGGGCCGGGCCCTCATGGCGCACCCGAAGCTCCTCATGCTCGACGAGCCCTCGATGGGCCTGGCGCCGATCTTCGTCGAGCGGATCTTCGAGATCGTCATCGAGATCAACAAGCAGGGGACCCCGATCCTGCTCGTCGAGCAGAACGCCTTGATGGCGCTCGACGTCGCGAACCGCGGCTACGTCATGGAGACGGGCCACATCGCGCTCACCGACGAGGCGGACGCGCTCTCGAAGAACGAGCAGGTCCAGAAGGCCTACCTCGGCATCGACTAGGCCGGGGGCGCCGGGGCCACCCCGTGCCTCCACCCGCTTTCGAGCGTACCGACCTCCGGCGCGCGTGTGGGGCGCGCATTGTGACGACTCCGTGAACGTCGCGAACCGCCGGCGCGCGCACGTCTGGGGGCCGCGGCACCCGGACCCCCGCGGAATAGACTCGCGGATGGTATGCCGAAGACGCTGACCGGGGCCGAGCTCCAGCTCGACGACGCGCCGGCGCGCGAGGCCGACCTCTTCCTCGTCGACGGGAACAACCTCGCGTACCGGGCCTACTTCGCGCTGCCGGAGGAGCTCGCCACCACCGAGGGCTTCCCGACCAACGCCCTCCTCGGCTTCACGAACATGCTCTTCAAGCTCCTCGCCGACTACCGGCCCAAAGGGGTCGCGGTCGCGTGGGACACGAGCCCGGTGCACCGTAAGGAGCTGTCGCCCGAGTACAAGATCGAGCGCCGGCCGATGCCCGACCTCCTCAGGGAGCAGTTTCCGCACTTCCGGCCGATCGTCGAGGCGTTCGGGTACGTGAACCTCGAGTTCGAGGGGTGGGAGGCCGACGACGTCATCGCGACCCTCGCCACCCGCGCGGACGAGGCAAGCGTGAAGACGTGCGTCGTCTCGACCGACCGGGACGCCTTCCAGCTGTGCTCCGACAACGTCTGCCTGATGATGACCCCGCGCGGGGTGGCCGACGTCCACGTCTACACGCCCGACCGCGTCGTCGCCCGCTACGGCGTCACGCCCGAGCAGGTGCCCGACTTCATCGGGCTCAAGGGCGACACCTCCGACAACATCCCGGGCGTCCCCGGGATCGGGGACAAGACCGCCGGGCAGCTGATCGCCCAGTACGGGTCCCTCGCGGCCGTGCTCGAGCATGTGGACGACCTCTCGCCGGGGCGCGCCAAGGCACTCCGCGAGAACGGGGAGCAGGCGCGCGCGTCCAAGGAGCTCGCGACGATGCGGCGCGACCTCCCGCTCGACGTCGACCCTGCCGCGCTCGTGCTCTCGCCGCCGGATCGCTCGCAGCTGAAGGAGATCTTCCGGCGCTTCGAGTTCCGCAACCTCTTGCGCCGCGTGGACGAGCTCGACGAGGCCCTGCCGGCGGCGCCCGCGGAGGTCACGGGCGTCGACGTGCCCTGGGCCGAGGGCGAGCTTCCCGCGGTTGCCGGCCGCGTGGCGATCGAGATCGAGGGCGACCGCTTCGCGCTTGCCCGGGAAGGAGAGCCGGTCCTCGTCGGGCAGTGGGAACCCGCGCTCGTCGCCCGTGTCCGCGATGCCGAGCTCGTCGTCCACGATGCCAAGCGGGCTCACCTCGAGGAGGTCGTCGACGACACGTTGCTCATGGCGTACCTCATCGAGCCCGGTCGCGCCGCGTACCTCCTCGACGACCTCGCGGCCGAGTACGGCGTCGAGCTCGCCCCCGACCCCCCGACCGACGAGGACACGGCGGCGCTCGTCCGCCACGCGGCGGCGGTGCTTCGGCTCGACCCTCAGCTGCGGGCCCGTGTCGAGGAGCGCGGCCTCGGCCCGCTGTACCGCGACGTCGAGCTTCCGCTCACGCAGGTCCTCGCGGCCATGGAGGAGGTCGGCGTCCGCATCGATACCTACCGCATGGGCGAGATCACGGCGCGGCTCGCCGACCGGGTCGAGGAGCTCGAGGCCAGGGCCCAGGAGCTCGCGGGCGAAGAGTTCGTGCTCGGCTCGACCCAGCAGGTCGCGCGGATCCTCTTCGAGAAGCTCGAGCTCACGGCCGGCCGCAAGGGCAAGACCGGGTACTCGACCGACGCCCGGGTCCTGCGGGCGATCCGCGACGAGCACGAGATCGTGCCGGTGATCGAGGAGTGGCGGGAGTACTCGAAGCTCCTGAACACCTACCTCGGCCCGCTCCCGGACCTCATCTCGCCGGAGGACGGCCGGCTGCACACGAACTTCAACCAGGCCGTCGCCTCCACGGGCCGGCTCTCGACCTCGAGCCCCAACCTCCAGTCGATCCCCATTCGGACGGAGCTCGGGCGCGAGATCCGGAGCGCCTTCGTCGCCGAGCCGGGCTTCCGGCTCCTCTCGGCCGACTACTCGCAGGTCGAGCTGCGGATCCTCGCGCACGTTTCGGGCGAGCCGAAGCTCCGCGAGGCGTTCGCGGCCGGCGAGGACATCCACGCCGCGACGGCGGCTGAAGTGCTGGGCAAGGAGCGCGCGGAGCTGACCAAGGACGAGCGGAACGTGGCCAAGATGGTCAACTTCGGGATCATCTACGGCATCTCGGCGTTCGGGCTCTCCGAGAACCTCGACATCCCGCGCGAAGACGCGCAGACGTACATCGACACGTACCTGGCGCGCTTCCCGCAGGTGCAGGACTTCATCCAGCGGACGATCGAGCAGGCCGAGCAGGACGGCTACGCGACGACGCTCTTCGGCCGCCGCCGGCTCGTCCCCGAGCTGAAGGCCCGCAACCGGCAGACGCGGGGGTTCGGGGAGCGGCTCGCCGTCAATTTCGTCATGCAGGGGACGGCGGCGGACGTGATCAAGGCGGCGATGGTGGCGATCCACCGCCGCCTGCGCGAGGAGGGGCGCGCCGCCCGCCTCGTGCTCCAGGTGCACGACGAGCTCCTCCTCGAGGTGCCCGAGGTGGAGACGTCCGCCGTCCGCGACCTCGTCCGCGAGGAGATGTGCGGTGCCTACCCGCTCGACCCGCCCCTCGCCGTGGACGTCGGCCTCGGGGACGACTGGAACGAAGCGAAGGCGTGATCCCGCGGGAGCTGCGGACCGACCGGCTCCTCCTGCGCCAGTGGCAGGAGGGTGACGCGGAGGCCCTCGACGAGATCTACCGCGACCCCGATTTCCTCGCGCACATGCCGTACCGCGACCCCTGGGAGCAGATCGAGCGGTTCGCGCGCGGGTGGGTGGAGGACGGGTTCAGCCTGTGGGCTGCGGAAGACCTCACAGACGGCTGGCTGATCGGCCGCATCGGGCTCATGCGCCACCACGACTGGCCCGAGTCCGCAAGCCCGGTCGAGGTCGGCTGGGCGCTCCATCGCGACTGGTGGGGGAGAGGCCTCGCCACCGAGGGCGGTCGCGCGGGCCTCGAGTGCTGGCGCGAGCACCTCGACGACCCGCAGCTCATCTCGATCACGCTGGCGGCCAACCGGCGCTCGCGTGCCGTGATGGAGCGGCTCGGGCTCACCCTGCGCGGGGAAACCCATTGGCACGAGCACGACGTGATCTGGTACGGGCTCGACCGCTGAGCCACCGGCGACGAACCACGTCCCAAACGCCCACGCCCGGGGTCTGACCCCGGACATGCCTGTTGCGGCCGCCCAGGTCCTCGGCGCAAAGACGGTGTTCTCGGTCACTTCCTGACCTGGCTGGCCGCGACCGGTTCCTTCCCGGAAACGCCCGCAATTCGGCGGGAGGGCCGGTCGTTCTCCACGGAAAACCGGGGATGTATCACCGTCCCTTGCGGCCATGTCAGGGGTCAGACCCCGGGCATGGCTCGCGAGGACATGTCTGCGCCCTCAGGAGCGGCGCCAGACGATCGAGACGGCGCCGATGGGCCACGTGACGACGTTGCCGGTCGCGAGGTCGTAGAACGTGAGCTCCGTGGCGCCCCCGATCGCGATCGAGCTGCCGTCCGGCGACCAGGCCGCGGCGTGTCCGGGGAAGATCGTCCCTTGCGGGCCGAGCCGTGAGCACCCGACGTCGAGGATCCTGATGCGGTCGCCGGCCCGGAAGGCGGCCGAGCAGTTGTCCGGCGAGAGGTTCGGCATCCTGCCCTCGAAGCGCTCCGGCAGGTCGAGGGCGTCCGTGAGCTCCCCTCGCCGGTAGCGCTCGATCCGGCGTCCCTCGACGTCGACGGCGATCGACCCGTCGCTCCCGTAGTGGACGTTCGTGATCCCGCCCGAGGCCGTCAGCACCGTGCGACCGTCGACCACGACGCGGTTCTCCTCCGCGAGCGCGATCCGGTCCCCCAGCGTGTAGGCGGCCGGGCAGCCCGGGAGGCGGTGCCGGAACTCCCCGAGCTCGAGGTCGATGCCCACGCGCCTGCCGTTGCACCAGGCTGCGCGCTGGCCGTCGTCGCTCCAGACGAGGAAGCCGAAGAGGGCCTCGGAGCTGCCGAGGTTCCGCCCGGGGCGGGCCAGGTCGATGAAGCGGAACGGCACCGCATCGCCGATCGCGTCCCCGATGCCGACCGCGACCTTCGCCGTGACCGGCGCCGCCCAGAGCTGACACGACGAGCGGGCGACGACGTTGCGGAACTCGAGGCCCGTCGGGAGGTCGAACTCGCGGATCGCGCACGATCCGGCCTGCGCGAGGACGATCGACCCACCGCCGCGACGAACGAAGGGAAAGTGGGCGCGGCCGAGATTTTCGTCGACCGTCGTGGTCGGCACCGCCCGGGCCTCCGTCGTGGTCGGGCTCGCGTTCGGCTCGCCGCCGCTCGTCTCGTCCCGGAGCGTGTCCGCGAGCGCGAACCCTGCCACGAGGAGGACCGCTGCGAGGATGAGCAGGTCACGGCCGCGCATGAGACCACCGCTATAATGCGCGATCCCGCATGGCTGCGAACGACACGACCACCGAAGCAGATATTCCGAAGACCGACGACGACGTCTGGACACGAGGTCCGGACGGCGAGCTGATCCCCGACTACGACGCGACGTTCCCCGTCATCAACGAGGGCGAGGTCGTGCGCGGCAAGGTCGTCCGCGTCGACAAGGACGAGGTCCTCGTCGACATCGGCTACAAGTCCGAGGGAGTCATCCCGGTCTCGGAGCTCTCCATCCGCCGGTCGGTCAACCCTGCCGACGAGGTGAAGCTCGGGGACGAGATCGACGCGCTCGTGATGACGAAGGAGGACGCCGAGGGGCGGCTCATCCTCTCCAAGAAGCGCGCGCGCTTCGAGATGGCCTGGAAGCGGATCGAAGCGGCTGCGGAGAGCAAGGAGCCCGTCGAGGGGATCGTCATCGAGGTCGTCAAGGGCGGCCTCATCCTCGACCTCGGCGTGCGCGGCTTCCTGCCGGCGTCCCTCGTGGACATCCGCCGCGTGCAGGACCTCGACGAGTTCACGGGCCAGACGCTCCGCTGCCAGGTGATCGAGCTCAACCGCAGTCGCAACAACGTCGTTCTCTCGCGCCGCGCCGTCCTCGAGGAGGAGCGGCGGGAGATGCGGCAGGCGATCCTCGACCGGCTCTCGCCGGGCGACGTCGTCGAGGGGACGATCTCGAACATCGTCGACTTCGGCGCCTTCGTCGACCTCGAGGGGATCGACGGGCTCATCCACATCTCGGAGCTCTCCTGGAGCCACGTGAACCACCCGTCCGAGCTGCTCGAGATCGGGCAGGAGGTGCGCGT
>DATBJE010000302.1:0-4298 GCA_036556565.1 Gaiellaceae bacterium | reverse complement strand
GATTTGCGGCTCGTCGTCGACGACCAGGATCCTGGTCATTCGGCTGCCCGTAGCCGCACGACGAAGGTGAGGCCGCCGCCGGGGGTGTCCTCGACTTCGATCTCGCCGCCCATCGCCTCGACGAACCCCTTGGCGACCGCGAGGCCGAGTCCGACACCCTCGCCTTGGGCCGAGTCCCCGAGCCGCTGGAAGGGCAGGAAGAGGCGCTCGCGTTCCGCCGGCGGCACGCCCGGCCCGCGGTCGGTGACGCGGACGTCGACGAGACCGTCGATCGCGCCGGCGGTGACGCGCGTCGGCGCGTCGGGCGGCGAGTAGCGAATCGCGTTCTGGATCAGGTTGGCGAGGGCCCGCTCGAGCAGGCCGGGGTCGGCGAGCACGCGCGGCAGCGCATCCGAGACTTCCAGGTGGACGGAGTCGTCGTCGGCGCCGAGGCTGCGGAGCGCGGCCGGGAGCACTTCCTCGAGCCCGACCGGCGTGGCGCTGATCTCGAGTCCGCCGGCTTGGAGTCGGCTCATGTCGAGCAGGTTGCCGACGAGCGAGTTGAGGCGGTCGGTCTCTTCGTCGATCGTCGCCAGAAACTCTCGCCGTGCCTCGGGCGTCCAGTCGACGTCCTGCTGGAGCAGGCTCGTGACCGACGCCTTGATCGCGGCGATCGGTGTGCGCAGATCGTGGGAGACTGCGGAGAGGATCGCCGCGCGGAGCTCGCTGGCGGCCGAAAGCGTGCCCGCTGCCTTGACCTCCGCTTCGAGCTCGCCGAGGTGAATCGAGGCCGTGATCTCCCTCGCGAAGGCGTCGAGCACGGGCCGATCCTCGCCGCGGACCGGGGGACCTGTGAGCGCGAGGATGTGCCCGTCGTCGAGCTCGACCTGGGCGTCGCCTGTCTCGGGGCGCTCCGGGTAGCGGGAGCCGCTTGCCGAGTCGATGCGCCAACCGCCGTCGGAGCGGCCGAGGACGGAAGCCCCCTCGAGCCCGAGAAGCCGGCAGAGACCCTCCAGGAGCGCGCCCACCGTGGAGGAACCGCCGAGGCGTGCGAGTGCCTCGGCCTCGGCGCGGGCGCGGGCGCCCTCGGCTGCGCGCTGGGCGGCGAGCGCCACGAAGCTGGAGACGATCGCGCCGACGGCGAGGAAGACGAAGAGCGCGAGCACGTCTTCGGCCTCGGCGATCGTGAACGTGTGGTGGGGATTGATGAAGAACCAGTTGACCAGGAGGAAGCCGCCCAGAGCGCCTGCCAGACCCGGCCAGAGCCCGCCGACGGCCGCGACGGTGGCCACGAGAAGGAGGAAGAGGAGCATGACGCTCGGCAGCTCGAGCTGATCCCGAAGCTGGGCGAGAACGAGCGTGAGGAGCGGGAGCCCTGCCGCGGCGAGCAGCCAGCCGAGGGCTTGGCGTCTGCGCGGCAGTGCCCGGGGGCGGCGAGTGCGAGGGACGACGAAGGCCTCCTCGGAGCGAGCTTCGGGATGGCTGATGACGTGGACGTCGATCGCCGTGCCCGAGTCGCGGATAACACTGCCGATCACTGAGCCGCGCGTGAGCCGCTGCCAGCGTGAGCGCCGGGTCGCGCCCATGACGATCTGGGTGGCGTTCAGCGAGCGTGCGGCGTCGAGCAGCGCCTCGCCGATGTCGGCGCCCGCGACCTCGTGGTAGGTGCCGCCGAGCTCCTCCACGAGCTCCCGCTGCTCGGCGAGCAGCTGCGCGGCGGGCGCCGCGAGCCCGTCGTGGGGAACGACGTGGACGGCGACCAGGTCGCCTTTCGAGCGCTGCGCGATGCGGGCGGCACGGCGGACGAGCCGCTCGCCGTCGCTCGAGCCGGTCAGCGCGACGAGGATCCGCTCGCGCGTCTCCCAGGGCTGGTCGATCCCGTGCCGGCGGCGGTACTCGGCGAGGCCTTCGTCGACACGGTCGGCGAGCCAGGCGAGCGCGAGCTCGCGCAGCGCGGCGAGGTTGCCGGGCCCGAAGTAGTTGGCGACCGCCGCGTCGATCCGCTCCGCCGGGTAGACGTCGCCGCGGGCAAGGCGGTTGCGAAGCGCAAGCGGCGTCAGATCGACGAGCTGCAGCTCCTCCGCGCGGCGTACGACCTCGTCGGGGATCGTCTCGCGCTGCGCGACGGAGGTGATCTGCTCGACGACGTCGTTGAGCGACTCGAGGTGCTGGATGTTGAGGGTCGAGATCACGTCGATCCCGGCCCCGAGCAGCTCCTTGACGTCCTGCCAGCGCTTCCCGTTGCGGGAGCCGGGGACGTTCGTGTGCGCGAGCTCGTCGACGAGCGCGACCTGGGGGTGCCGGGCGAGGACGGCGTCAACGTCCATCTCCTCGAAGGCGCTGTCGCGGTAGTCGATCTGCCTGCGCGGGACGACCTCGAGGTCGCCGACCTGCTCGGCCGTCTTCCGGCGGCCGTGCGGCTCGACGAAGCCGACGACGACGTCTTCACCGTACTCGCGGCGGCGCCGGCCTTCGTTCAGCATCGCGAACGTTTTCCCGACGCCCGCCGCGGCGCCTAGGTAGATGCGAAGCGTGCCTTGCGCCATGCCTACAGCGTGCCTCTCATGGCCGGCCTGCGTCGAGCGCCAGGTTGAGCTCGAGCACGTTCACGCCCGGCTCACCGAGGAAGCCGAGCGAGCGCCCGTCCGTGTACTCGTCGATCAGCGCGAGTACTTCTTCCACACTGAGGCCTCGGGCCCGCGCGACCCGCGGCGCCTGTAGGCGGGCGTTCGCCGGCGAGATGTGCGGGTCGAGCCCGGAGCCCGAGGCCGTGAGGGCGTCGATCGGCGCTTCCGCGCCGTTGGCGTCTCGGTAGGCGGCGCGCCTCGCCTTAACCGCCTCGAGGAGCTCGTCGTTCGAGGGGCCGAGGTTCGAGGGCGAACTCGCCATCGCGTCGTAGCCCTCGCCCGCCGCCGAGGGGCGCGGCTGGAAGTACCGCGCGCCGGTGAAACTCTGGCCGATCAGCCGGGAGCCGACGACGCGGCCGTCCCGCGCGACGAGCGAGCCGTCCGCCCGGTGGGGGAAGGCCAGCTGTGCGATGCCTGTGACGGCGAGCGGGTAGGCGATCCCCGTCAGCAGCGTGAAGGCGAGGAAGGCGACCAGCGCGGGGAGGAGCTGGCGGCGGATCACGACACCCCGACCCCGCTGACCACGAGGTCGATCAGCTTGATCCCGACGAAGGGGGCGACGAGCCCGCCTAGCCCGTAGACGAGCAGGTTGCGGCGCAGAATCGCCGTCGCCGAGCGGGGGCGAAAGCGGACGCCGCGCAGGGCGAGTGGGATCAACGCGACGATGATCAGCGCGTTGAAGACGACCGCGGAGAGGATGGCCGAGCGCGGGCTGGCCAGATCCATAACGTTGAGCGCGTCCAGCGCCGGCAGAGCGCCGGCGAACATCGCCGGGATGATCGCGAAGTACTTGGCGACGTCGTTCGCGATCGAGAATGTCGTCAGTGAGCCTCGCGTTATCAGCAGCTGCTTGCCGATCTCGACGACGTCGATGAGCTTGGTCGGGTTGGAGTCGAGGTCGACCATGTTCCCGGCCTCGCGCGCGGCCTGTGTCCCGGTGTTCATCGCCACGCCCACGTCGGCAGCGGCGAGCGCGGGCGCGTCGTTCGTGCCGTCACCGGTCATCGCGACCAGGTTGCCGCCCTCCTGCTCGCGCCTGATGAGCGCCATTTTGTCCTCCGGGGTCGCCTCGGCGAGGAAGTCGTCGACGCCGGCCTCCTCGGCGATCGCGCGGGCGGTCAGCGGGTTGTCGCCGGTAATCATCACCGTACGGATTCCCATCGCCCGCAGTTGCGCGAAGCGCTCCCGCAGCCCCTCCTTGACCACGTCCTTCAAGTGGATGACGCCCAGCGCCGTCGAATCGCTCGCGACGACAAGCGGCGTCCCGCCCGCGGCCGAGATCCCGTCAACGATCTCGGTCAGCCCGCCGGGTAGCGAGCCGCCGCCGGCTTCGATCCAGCGGCGGATCGCGTCGGCGGCGCCCTTGCGGATGGAGCGCCCGTCCAGGTCGACGCCGCTCATCCGCGTCTCGGCGGTGAAGGGGACGAGCGCCGCCTCGCGGAGGTCACGCTCGCGCAGCCCGTAGCGCTCCTTCGCGAGCACGACGATCGAGCGTCCTTCCGGCGTCTCGTCGGCCAGGCTGGAGAGCTGGGCGGCGTCGGCGAGCTCGCGCTCGTCCACGCCAGGAAGGGGCAGGAACTCGGTCGCCTGGCGGTTGCCGAGGGTGATCGTGCCCGTCTTGTCGAGCAGCAGCGTCGAGCAGTCGCCCGCCGCCTCGACCGCGCGGCCGCTGAGCGCGAGCACGTTGCGGCG
>DATBJE010000301.1:0-2576 GCA_036556565.1 Gaiellaceae bacterium | reverse complement strand
GAGGCCTTGGTGATGCCGAGGATGAGCGGCTCGAAGGTCGCCTGCTCCTTCTTCTCCTTCTTCACGCGCTCGTTCTCGCGCTCGAGCACCGCCTTGTCGACCAGCTGGCCGGGCAGGAGGTCGGTGTCGCCCGCGTTCTCGACGCGCACCTTCTTCAGCATCTGGCGGACGATCAGCTCGATGTGCTTGTCGTGGATGTCCACGCCCTGCGACTTGTAGACGTTCTGCACCTCGCCGACGAGGTAGACCTCCGTCGGCGTCGAGCCCTTGCCGGCCTTCGAGTGCAGCCCGAGCAGCTCGGCGGGCGCGAGCGAGCCCTCGTCGAGCGGGTCGCCCGGCTCGACGACCTGGCCCGCCGCGACGAGAAGCCGCGTCCGCCTCGGGAGCTGGTAGTCCTTGGGCGAGAGCGGCTCGCCGTCCTCGTCCACGCCGTCGGGCACGACCGTGACCTTCGGCCCGCGGTCGGTCTCCTCGATCTCGACCCGGCCGCCCACCTGGACGAGCGTCGCCGCGCCCTTGGGGTTACGGGCCTCGAAGATCTCCACGACGCGCGGGAGGCCGTGCGTGATGTCCGCGCCGGCGACGCCGCCCGTGTGGAACGTCCGCATCGTCAGCTGGGTGCCCGGCTCGCCGATCGACTGCGCCGCGATGATGCCGACGGCGTCGCCGATCTCGCAGATCTGGCCGGTCGCCAGGAACGTGCCGTAGCAGGCCCGGCACACGCCGTACTCGCTGCGGCACTTGAGGACGCTCCTCACCGGGACCTCGAAACCCTCGAGGTGCTCGTCGAGCTCGAGCGAGACCTCGCGGAGCTTCGGCATGGTGATCTCCTCGCCCTTGGCGAGCAGGACCGTCTTGCCCGGCTTCCCGTCCTTGAGCGGCTTCTTGACGTTCACCGCGGCAACGCGGCCGGCGAGAGAGCGGTTCAGGCCCTCCGGCACCATCACCGGCAGCGTGATCCACTCCTCGCTCCCGCAGTCCTCGTCGCGGACGATCACGTCCTGCGAGACGTCGACGAGACGCCGCGTCAGGTAGCCCGAGTCGGCCGTTCGGAGCGCCGTGTCGGCGAGGCCCTTGCGGGCGCCGTGGGTCGAGATGAAGTACTCGAGCACCGAGAGGCCCTCCATGAAGTTGGCCTTGATCGGGAGCTCCATGATCTCGCCCTTCGGGTTGGCCATGAGGCCGCGCATCCCGGCGAGCTGACGGATCTGCTTGAACGACCCGCGCGCTCCCGAGTTGGCCATCATGAAGATCGGGTTCAGCTCGAAGAGCGCGTTCTCCATCGCCTCCGCGACCTTGTCGGTCGCCTCGGTCCAGATGTTGACGATCGACTCGTGGCGCTCGTCCTCGGTGATGAGGCCCCGCTCGAACTGGGTCTCGATCGTGGCGACCCGCTCCTCGAAGCCGTGGAGGATCTCCTCCTTCTCCTCCGGGATGATGATGTCGTTCTTCGAGATCGTGATCCCGGCCTGCGTGGCGAAGTGGAAGCCGAGGTCCTTGACGGTGTCGAGGAGCTGCGCGATCGCCGCCGCGCCGTAGGCGTCGACGAACGCGGTGACGAAGTCGTTCATCTCCTTCTTGCCGAGCGTCCGGTTGATGAACTCGACGGAGCCCGGGTCGATGTCCGTCCCCGCCGCGTCGGCGATGGAGCGGGCCACCTCCTCGCTGAAGACCACCCGCCCTGCCGTCGTCAGCAGGAGCTCCCCGCCGCGGCGGTACTCGATCGGGTCCTGCAGGCCGACCTGGCGGGCGTCGAGCGCGAGGACGACCTCCTCCTCCGAGCCGAAGCGCGGCGGACGGGGGTCGAGGTCCTCGGCCGTCGTCTCGCTCAGGTCGAGCTTGCAGTACGTCAGGTAGTAGCCGCCGATGACCATGTCCTGCGAGGGGGTCGAGAGCGGCTTGCCGTGCGCCGGCGAGAGGATGTTGTTGGAGGACAGCATGAGCACGCGCGCCTCTGCCTGCGCCTCCGCGGAGAGGGGCAGATGGACCGCCATCTGGTCGCCGTCGAAGTCGGCGTTGAACGCGTGGCAGACGAGCGGGTGGATCTGGATCGCCTTGCCCTCGACGAGCACGGGCTCGAAGGCCTGGATACCCAGGCGGTGGAGCGTCGGCGCGCGGTTGAGGAGGACGGGATGCTCGGCGATGACCTCCTCGAGCACGTCCCAGACCTCCGGCACCATCGACTCGACGTACTTCTTCGCCGCCTTGATGTTCTGGACGGACTTGCGCTCGACGAGCCGGCTCATGATGAACGGCTTGAAGAGCTCGAGCGCCATGAGCTTCGGCAGCCCGCACTGGTGCAGGCGGAGCGTCGGGCCGGACACGATGACGGAGCGGCCCGAGTAGTCGACGCGCTTGCCGAGCAGGTTCTGGCGGAACCGGCCCTGCTTGCCCTTGAGCATGTCGGAGAGCGACTTCAGCGGCCGGTTGCCCGGGCCGGTGACCGCCCGGCCGCGGCGCCCGTTGTCGAAGAGGGCGTCGACGGCCTCCTGGAGCATGCGCTTCTCGTTGTTGACGATGATCTCGGGCGCGCCCAGGTCGAGCAGCCGCTTGAGGCGGTTGTTCCGGTTGATGAC
>DATBJE010000300.1:0-11041 GCA_036556565.1 Gaiellaceae bacterium | reverse complement strand
TCGCCGCCGGCGCCGAGGTGACGAACTCCTGGGGCGGGCCGATCGACCGCACCGTCGACGGCGTCCCCATCTTCGGCCGCCTGCCCGGACGCGTCCCGATCGTCTACGGCGTGGGCTACTCGGGCAACGGCGTCGCGCCGTCCCTCACCGGCGGCAAGATCCTCGCCTCGAGCGCCCTCGAACGCGACGACGAATGGTCGAGCTGCGGGCTCAACCTCGGCCCGCAAGGCCTGTTCCCGCCGGAGCCGATCCGCTACGTCGGCGGCTTCGTCGTCCGCTCGGCCGTCCGGCGCAAGGAGCAGCGCGAGGACGAAGGCCGGAGCGTGGACGCGCTCACGCGCAAGGTCGCGGGCCTCGCCCCGCCGAGCTTCTTCCGCGTCGACCGGTAGGCGCGGAGGACACGCTCAGTCGAGCTCGAGCCCGAAGCGGGGGAGACGCTTCCGCACGAGGCGGTTGAAGACCTCCTCGTACTCCTCGGCCGCCTCGTCGTCGAGCGTCCGCGCGTAGGCGTCCCGATACTCGACCAGCGCGTGCTGGGCGGCGTCCACGAGGTCGACGTAGTCGCCGTAACGCTCCTCGGCGTCCTCGCGGGGCGCCGCGTTGTAGGCGTCGAGCGCCGTCTGGCAGTCGCGGATGAGCCCCGCGTAGTCGGCCTCGAAGAGCTCGAGCTGGCGCTCGATCAGGTCGACGAAGCGGGCCGCCACGCTCCTAGACTAGTGCGCCTGTGCGCCTCCTCGTCCGCAGCTGGAACCTCTACCACGGGAGGACGCACCCGCAGTCGGGGACGCTCCATCTCGAGCAGATGGTCCGCCTCGTGACCGCCGACGCGCCCGACGTGGTCGCGCTCCAGGAGGTGCCGATGTGGGCGGTTCGGAGCCTCGACGACTGGAGCGGGATGGCCGCCTCGTGGGCCCAGGCGATGCCGTCGGCCGCGGGCCCGTTCGCGCGGTTCGTGACCGGGCTCGACCCCGAGCGGTTCCGCTCGAGCGTGAGCGGGCAGGCCAATGCGCTGCTCGTCAACCCTCACCTCGACGCCGGACGGCACCGGCGGATCGTGCTCAACCCCGAGGTCTCGCGGGTCGACGTGTTCCGCGGCGCCCAGCGGCGCGTGTGCCAGGCGCTCGAGCTCGAGGCGGACGGCGGCCGGATCCTCCTCGCCAACCTGCACGCGTCCAACGAGCCGGGCGGCGAGCAGGCGCGGAAGGAGATCGACCGGGCGACGGCGTTCCTCTCCGGCCCGGATCCCTGCATCCTCTGCGGCGACTTCAACCTCAGGCGGCACCCCGTCGCCGGCTTCTCCGAGCCGATCGACGGGATCGACCAGATCCTCGCCCGCGGCCTGACGGTCGACCACGGGCCGGCGGCCTGGCCGGAGGAGCGTCGGCGTGTGAACGGCGCCGTCCTCTCGGACCACACGCCGGTCGAGGCGGTGATCGCATCGACCTCGTAGCCGTTCGCGGGGGCCTGCCCGTGCTCGAACGGTTCGCCTACCTCAACGCGGGCACCTTCGGCCCGCTGCCGCAGCGGACGGTCGCTGCGATGCGGGAGGTCGAGGAGCGCGAGCTCGCGGTGGGGCGCGCCGGCCGCGAGTACTTCGAGGCGCTCATCGCCGACCGGGCGGCCCTTCGGGTCGCTCTCGGCGGCGTCGTGGGCGCCCCGCCCGAGTGCATCGCGCTCACGAGCTCGACGACCGAGGGTTGCAACATCGTCCTCCGGGGGCTCGGCATCGCGGAGGGCGACGAGGTCGTGACGACCGACTCCGAGCACCCGGGCCTCTTCGGCGGGCTCGTGACCGCGCGCGCCGACCTGCGCATCGCCGAGATCCGGGGACGGCCGGCGGCGGAGGCGCTCGACGCGATCGAGGCGCAGATCACCCCGAGGACCAGGCTGATCGCCCTCTCCCATGTCTCGTGGCACACCGGGGCGGTGCTTCCCGTCCGCGAGCTTGCGACCCGCGGCATCCCGCTCCTCGTCGACGGCGCGCAGAGCGCGGGCGCGATCCCGGTCGACGTGCGCGAGCTCGGCTGCGACTTCTACACCGTCTCCGGCCAGAAGTGGCTGCTCGGGCCGGCCGCGACCGGCTGCCTCTACGTCCGCGAGGACCGGCTCGACGACTGCAGGGTGGCGGCGCCCTCGTACGTCTCATGGCAGCAGCCCGAGTACGAGCTCGTCGAGGGGGCGCCGCGCTACGAGGGCTTCCTTGCCTCGGCCTCGGCGGTCGCCGGCCTGCTCGCGTCCGTCGGCTTCGCCGACGAGGCCGGTGCGGAGCGATTCGCGCATGCCCGGGCGATGACCGAGCGGTGCCGTGAGCTTCTCACGGAGCGCTGGGCGGAGGTCGTCACGGAGCCGGAGCAGGGCACGCTCGTCTCCTGGCGGGCGGACGACCCGCCCGGGCTCGTCGCGCGGCTCGGCGAGCAGGACGTCGTCGTGCGCGACGTCCCCGGGACGGGCTGGGTGCGCGCCTCGTGCGGCTTCTGGACGAGCGAGGACGACCTCGAACGGCTCGTTCGGGGGCTGTAGCCCGGCGCCCGATCCGCCGATACAGGGCGTATGCCGCGACTCCCGCGAGGCCTGGTCCTCGCCGGCGCACTGATGGTGCTGGCGGGATGCGGCGTGACGGGGAACGACGGGAGCGACGGTGCGAAGCAGCCGGCCGTCACGAAGGCGCAGCTCGCCACCATGATCGTGCCGGCCGACGACCTCGGAGCCTCGATCCAGGGGCTTCAGGTCGACGAGTCGGGCGTCGTCGACAACAAGGACGCGGCCGAGAACTCCTACGACCCGGACGACACGGGCGAGACCATGAAGGGCGACGGGCGAGTCACCGGGTACGAGCTCTCGTACGAGCATCCGAAGCTGATCGCGTCGAAGGGCGCGCTCGGGGCCGGCACCTCGGTCGACCTGTTCCAGGACCCGGTGTACGCGGCCCAGTTCCTCCACGAGCGCCTGAACGACTACGAGCGGTTCAAGAACGGCGTGCCCGGCCTGAAGTTCTCGCGGTACTCGGACTTCGAGGCGCCCGCGATCGGGGACGAGGGCGCGGGGCAGCACCTCACGATCACGATTCCCGGCGTCGTCACGGGCTACGAGACCGAGGTCGTGTTCCGTCGCGGCCGGATCGTCGCCCTGGTGGCGATCGCGCGCGCGGACAGGAAAGACGTCCGCGAGGAGGCGCTGAAGCTGGCGACCGAGCTCGACCGCCGGATCCAGGCGGTCCTCGCCGGCGAGATCGAGGTCGAGCCCGACCGGCCCGAGAAGTCGTCGACGGCGACGGCCGCCGAGCTGCGGAAGCTCCCGTCCCTGACGCTGGCGCCCGCGGACATCGGGCCGGGCGTCAGGGTCGCCAAGGAGGGCCGGCGGTCGGGCGGCGACTTCCACGCCTACTACCGGCAGTTCACGGACGTGACGGTCGGCGGCTCGCACCTCCTCACGCTGCGAGGCGAGACGCAGCTCTACGAGAGCCCGGGGAAGGCCGAGCTCGCGCTCACGCTGCTCGGGAAGCAGGCCGGGCGTCAGATCCTCACGCAGGGCATCGTCGAAAGCGTGGTGGCCGAGGCCGGGGTGAAGCCCACCAACGTGCGCGTCCGGCCGCTCGCGGGGCTCGGCCCTGGGCGCACCGGCACGGTCGTCACCTTCCGCCTCGTCGGGGCGAACTTCATGATGGCGACGATCTTCACGCGCTCGGGGCGGGTCGTGCAGGCGGTGATGGGCATGTGCCGGAGCACGGACTTCGACCCGGACGACCTCGAGCCGGTCGCCGACCGCGCGGGCCGCAGGCTCGCCGCGTAGCTACGCCGCTTCGGTGCGGAGCCCGAGCTCCGGGGCGATCGGGCGCATCGCCGCGATGACGTTCGCGATGTGCTCGTCGAGCTCGAGCCCGAGCAGCTCGGCGCCCGCGTACACCTCGTCCCGGTGGACGCCGGCCGCGAAGGACGGCTGCTTGAGCTTCTTCCGCACGGACTTGGGCTCGAGGGTCGCGATCCCGTCGGGCCTGACGAGCCCGCAGGCGTGGACGAACCCCGCCAGCTCGTCGCACGCGAACAGCGTCTTCTTCAGCTCCGTGTCGCGCGGCATCTGCAGGTGCTCCGCGTGCGAGAGAACCGCCTCGACGACGTCCTCGGGCCAGCCCTGCTCGCGGAGGATGGCGGCGCCGTCCTGCGGGTGCTTGTCGAGCGTGGGGTGGATCTCGTAGTCGAAGTCGTGGAGCAGGGCGACGGCGCTCCAGCGGTCCTCGTCCTCACCCTCCTTCCGCGCGTAGAAGCGGACGCAGGCCTCGACCGCGAGCGCGTGACGCCGCAGCGCCTCGCTCTGCGTGTACTGGGTCAGCGTCTCCCAGGCCCGGTCGCGGGTGACCTCCATCGGGGCGTTTAGGATAGCCTGCTCGGTCGCTTTGGCCAGACGAGCCCAGAGCGGGACGCCGTGCCCGAGACCCTTGTCGCCGACACCCTGATGGAGTCCTTCGTCATCGAGGGCGGACGCCCGCTGCGCGGCTCGATCCGGGCGGCGGGGAACAAGAACGCGGCGCTCCCGATCATCGCCGCGGCGCTCCTGACCGACGAGTCCGTGACGCTCACGAACGTGCCGGCCATCCGAGATGTGGACTCCATGCTCGCCCTGGTCGCCGACCTGGGCGTCGAGGTGGAGCGCACCGACGGCAGCACCGTGCGGATCCACGCGGAGGACATCCGCAAGCACGAGCTCGACGAGGAGCTCTGCACGCGCATCCGCGCGTCCATCCTGCTCGCGGGCCCGCTTCTCGCCCGCTGGGGCGAGGCCGTCGTCCCGCCGCCCGGCGGCGACGTCATCGGCAGGCGCCGGCTCGACACCCACATCCACGCGTTCTCGCGCCTCGGCGCGGACATCCAGGCGAACCGGGGCTTCCACATGCGCGCCCACGGGCTCGTCGGCGCGCACGTCTTCCTCGACGAGGCCTCCGTCACCGGCACCGAGAACGCGGTGATGGCGGCCGTGCTCGCGCAGGGGGAGACGGCGATCACGAACGCCGCCTGCGAGCCGCACGTCCAGGATCTCTGCCGGTTCCTCGTGTCCCTCGGCGCGCGGATCGAGGGAATCGGGTCGAACGTCCTCAGCGTGAAGGGCGTCGACCGCCTGAGCGGCGGCGACTGGCGCATCTGTCCCGACCACATCGAGGTGGCGAGCTTCGTGGGCCTCGGCGCCGTCACCGAGGGCGAGATCGTCGTCGAGGACGTCGTGCCCGAGCACCTGGTCGGGGTCTGGCCGGGCTTCGAGCGCCTCGGGGTCGAATGGCACGTGGAGGGGACGTCCGTCCGGGTCCCCGGCGGCCAGAGCCTGCGGATCCAGGACGACCTCGGCGCCCAGATCCCCAAGATCGAGGACGGGCCCTGGCCACAGTTCCCGGCGGACCTGACGTCGATCGCGCTCGCCGTCGCCACGCAGGCGAGCGGGACCGTCCTCATCTTCGAGAAGATGTTCGAGAACCGCCTCTTCTTCGTGGACAAGCTCGTCACGATGGGCGCCCGGATCATCCTGTGCGACCCGCACCGCGCGGTCGTGAGCGGACCGTCGCCCTTGTACGGGGAGCGGATGGAGAGCCCGGACATCCGCGCCGGGATGGCCATGCTGATCGCGAGCCTCTGCGCGGAGGGCCGCTCGACGATCGGCAACGTCGGGCAGATCGACCGCGGCTACGAGCGGATCGACGCGCGCCTACGCGCGCTCGGCGCCAGCATCGAGAGAGTGGAGGGCTAGTGCCCCTCCCGGCGATCTCCGCCGCACTCCCGCCGGCTGCAAAGCCGCGCCCGGCTGCGTCCTCGGTCGGCGCCGTACTCGACAGTACGCCACCTCCCTGCGTCCTTGCCGGTCGGGCTTTTCGCGCGCCGGAAGCACAGCAAGATCACCGGAAGGAGCACTGATGGAGAAGAAAGCCGTTCGGACCGAGCGGGCTCCCGCGCCGTTCCAGGGGGCGCCGTACTCGCAGGGCATCGTCGCCGGCGACCTCGTCTTCGTGTCGGGGCAGCTCGGGATCGACCCCGAGACGGGCCAGGTCGTCGAGGGCGGGATCGGCCCGCAGACCGAGCAGGCGATGAAAAACCTCGCCGCGATCCTCGAGGAGGCGGGCACGGGCCTCGACCGGGTCGTGATGACCTCGATCTTCCTCGTCGCGCTCGACGACTTCCAGCCGATGAACGAGGTCTACGCGAGCCGCCTGAGCGAGCCGTACCCCGCGCGTGCGACGGTCGAGATCGCGGCGCTCCCCTCCGGGGCGCGCGTCGAGATCGCGATGGTCGCCGTCCGCTAGCTACCTGTAGCGGACGACGCGCTTGATGGTGGCCGTCGTGAAGCCGGCCTTCGACACCTTGAACGAGACCGTGCCCGGATAGCGCGTCGCGCGCACCCTGAAGCTCACCTTACCGAGCACGCCGGTCTTCTTCGTGGCGGCCTTGACGCCCGCGCCCGAGACGCGCACGGAGGCCTGCGCGACGGGCGCGTTCGTCGCCCGGCTCTTCACGGTGATCGTCACGGTCCTGGTCTTCCCCTTCACCGGGTAGCCGCTGCCGGTGAGCTTGAAGAGCGTGTTGGCGGGCCCACTGCCTCCGCCCGGGCCCCCGGACGCGGTCCGCTGGAAGGTTCCCGTGGCCGACCAGCGAAGGCCGACGAAGCTCGAGTTCTCGTCCTCGAGCTCGGCCTGGACGCGCCAGTAGAGCGTCGTCCCGGTCGGGTAGGCCGTGCTGCTCGTGTAGGCGGTGGAGTCGGTGGCGGCGCCGCTTGTCACCGTCGCCTGGCCCATGATGGGCGTTTCCTTGACGACGTTTGCGAACGTCTGGTCGTCCGAGATCTGGAGGTGGTAGCGGCGGGCGCCGTCGACCGGCGTCCAGTGGAAGACCGTCGCCGTGGTCGACACGACGGCCCCGCCCGTTGGACCGAGGAGCGTCGGTGCCGTCGTCTGCTTCTTGAACGCCTGGGGGTTGGCCGACGTGACGTCGGTGAAGACGTCGAGCCCGTTCGCGCTCTCGGCGGGGAGGACGGCCCAGTAGTAGTTCGAGGTCTTGTCCGGGTAGCCGCGGGTCTTGGCGAGCTCGCGCGGGGCAAACGCCGCCACCCGCGTGTAGGCGTAGTCCTCGATGTTCGTGAACTGTGGATCGTCGGCGACGACCACGAAGTAGCTCTGGGCGCCCGGGACCGGCTTCCACGTGAAGACCGGCATCGTGTCGATCGTCGAGCCGGCGACGGGACGCAGGTAGTCGGAGGCCTGCGGGACGCAGGGAGCGCACGAACCGGCCGACGGGGGGCCTGCCCAGGTGAACGCAGGCGCCGCGATCGAGGGCAGGTACGTCCAGTTCGCCTCGACCTGCGGGCCGCCGCTCGCCACGGCCGGACCGTCGATGGGGGAGACCCTGACGCAGTACGCCTGGCCCGCGGTGAGGGCGTTCGTCAAATCGGTCGAGGCCGGAATGCCGCGCTGGAGCGGGTCGGCGTCCGGGTGCTTGCTCCAGCCGAGCGGCGTCCAGCCGGTCACCGTCGTCTTCGTCCCGAGGACGGAGGTCGACCAGTCGCAGACGCTCGCGCCGGAGTCGTAGGTCGTCACGTGAACCCGGTAGGAAGACGCGCCGGGGGAGGGATCCCACAGGACGATCGGCGTCGCCACCGTCGAGCCGGCGGCAATCGCGTCGAGGTTCGCATCGGCGAGGCGGACGTCTGGAACGCTCGGCGTCGACCCGTAGCTCTTCGAGAACGGGTTACCGGCGGTCCACGGGCCGGCGTTGTTGCTCGCGTCGATCGCGCGCACCCGCCAGTAGTACTCGTCGTCGTTTGGGAGGACGGTCGGCGGCGAGAAGGACGTGCCCACCGTCGTCACCGGGTTCGTGGAGCTGATGTTCTTGCAGCAGACCGCCGAGCCGGACGCCCAGGTGTCAGTCGGGTTGATCTCGATCTCGTAGCCCTTCGCGCCGGCGACCGCGGTCCAGCTGAGCTGCGGGTCGAAGACGCCCGGGTCGGACACGAGGTCGGCCACGGCGAGGCCGGTCGGCGCCGGGGGCGCAGCCTGGACGGGCGCCGCGCCTGCGACGGCGGCGACCACGACTGCCAGGGCGATGCGAAGGCTGACGGACACGTTCGGCTGACCTCCCAGCTGGACGACCGGAGGCCGCTCTCCGGAGGTCTGAGACTGTTCCGGCGCGACAATCGACGCATCCCCAGGAAGGGGGATCGCCGCGGGGCGGGTCTAACCTTCGACGTGTGGACGTCATCGTCTCGCACACGAACACCGACTTCGACGCGTTCGCGGCGATGCTGGCCGCGCGCCGCCTCTACCCCGGGGCGGTCGTCGCCCTCTCGGGCTCGCTCAACCGCAACGTGCGCGAGTTCTACCGGCTCCACGCCGACGAGCTCGACGTCGTCGAGGCGGGGAGGCTCGACCCCGGTGCGATCCGGCGGCTGATCGTGGTCGAGACGGTGCATCCCGAGCGCCTCGGCGAGCTGGAGCGCGTCGCGCGGAACCCGGACGTCGAGGTCGTCGTCTTCGACCACCACCCCGGCGAGGCGCCCGACTGGGTGAAGCCGGAGAACCTCGTCCTCTCGGACGACGCCGCGCTGGCGACGACGATGGTGGGCATCCTCGCCGAGCGCGAGATCGACGTGACGCCGCTCGAGGCGACCGTCCTCGCGCTCGGGATTCACGAGGACACCGGTTCCCTCGGCTATCCGGGCGTCGGCGTGCGCGACGGCGAGGCGCTCGCGTGGTGCCTTCGCCACGGGGCCCAGCAGGACATGGTCGCGCAGTACCTCCGCTCGCCGCTCGCCGAGGAGGAGCGCGCGCTCCTCGACGCCCTCGTCGGCGCGCTCGAGACGTACGTCGTCGGCGGCCTCGAGGTGCTGGTCGCGGCCGTCTCGTGGCCGCAGTACGTGGACGGTGTCTCGAACCTCGCCCACAAGATCGTCGACCTCACCGATGCGCGCGCGCTCGTCTGCCTGGTCGAGATGGAGGGCCGCGTCTTCTGCGTCGTGCGGACGCGCGTCCCCGAGCTGGACGCCGCGGCCGTCGCGGCGGCCCTGGGGGGCGGGGGGCACGCGCAGGCCGCCTCCGCGGTGCACCGCGGCCCCCTCGCCGAGGCGCGCGAGCTCGTCCTCGCGTCCCTGCCCAAGGCGGCGCGGCCGGTGCGGACGGCCGCCGAGGTCATGTCGCGCTCCGCCCGGTTCGTCTCCCCCGACGACACCGTCGCCCACGCGATGGTGCTCTGCCAGCGCCACCGCCAGAGCGGGATCCTCGTCGGCGACGCCGAGCGGCTCGTCGGCCTCGTCACGCGCGAGAACCTCGACCAGGCGATCGGCCACGAGCTCTCGCACGCCCCGGTCAAGAGCGTCATGAGCTCTGAGGTCGCCGTCTGCGCGGAGGACACGCCGCTTGCGGAGCTGGCGCGCCTTCTCCGCGGCTCGGACGCGGGCAGGGTTGCCGTGATTGCCGACGACGTCGTGGTCGGGATCGTGACGCGGAGCGATCTCCTCCGCGCCCTCGGGGAGCCGCTGGCCGAGGAGGCGGCCGAGCCAGGACCGGACCTGCGCGACCGGCTGCTCGCCGTCGAGGGCCTCGGGCGCGTCTTCGAGGCGGTGCAGGCGGTCGCGGAGGGCTTCGACGGCGTGTACCTCGTCGGCGGCGCCGTGCGCGACCTCCTCATGAACGAGCCCAGCTTCGACGTGGACATCGCCGTCGAGGGCGACGGCATCGCCTTCGGCAAGGCGCTCGCTGGCGCGCTGGGCGGGCGCGTGGTCCCCCACGACCGGTTCGGGTCGGCGAAGGTCGTGTACGACGGCGAGCGCGTGGACGTCGCCACCTCGCGCACGGAGTTCTACGACTACCCCGGGGCGCTGCCGGCGGTCGAGCAGGCGTCGATCCGGCAGGACCTCTACCGGCGCGACTTCACGATCAACGCGATGGCGATCTCGCTCAAGGGCGAGGACTTCGGACGCCTCGTGGACTTCTTCGGCGGGCATCGCGACCTCGAGGGGGGCGTCGTCCGCGTCCTGCACAACCTGTCGTTCATCGACGACCCGACGCGCCTCTTCCGGGCCGTTCGCTACGAGACCCGGCACGGCTTCCGGATGGACGCGCACACCCTCGGCCTGGCGCGTGCGTGCGTGGAGATGGAGCTGGTCGGGGAGCTGTCGTCGGCCCGTCTCCGCGACGAGCTCCAGGCGCTTCTCTCGGAGGAGCACGTCGCCGACTCGCTCCGCCGCATGGCCGACCTCGGGCTCGACCGCGCCGTTCATCCTCACCTGACGGCCGACGAGGACTCCGTCGCGCTCGCCGGCGAGCTGGACGAGCTGCGCGAGCGTTTCGCGCCGGAGACGCCTGCGTGGCGGCTGCGCCTTGCCGCGCTGGCGCGCCGGCTGACGCCCGACGAGCTCTACGACTGGTTCGAGCGGCTGAAGCTCCGCCGGCGGGACGCCGACCGGATCGCGGACGCCGTCACCGTGGCGCCGAAGCTCCGGGAGCTGGCCGCCGCGACGGACGAGCCCGCCGCGCTGCGCGCGCTCGCCGAGCCTCACGACCCGGACGGAGTCCTCGTCGCGCTCGCGGGCTCGACCGAGCCGGCCCGGTCGCGGCTCGAGCGCTACTTCGACGAGCTCCGCGCCGTGCGGCTCGAGATCTCCGGCGGCGATCTGGCGGAGCTCGGGTTGACCGAGTCTCCGCGCGTCGGCGCAGTCCTCGAGGAGATCCTCCGGCGGAAGCTGAACGGCGAGCTCGACGGCCGGACGGCCGAGCTCGAGGCGGCCCGGGAGCTGATCGCCGCGCCATGACGTTCTTCGAGTGGGACGTCCCGGGCCCGTACCGTGTCGCCTTCTCGAGCCGGGTCGGCGGCGTGAGCGAGGGCGCATACGAGTCGCTCAACCTCGGGATCCTCACGGACGACGACCCCGAGCGGGTGGTCGAGAACCGGCGGCGTCTGTGCGCGGCGGCCGGGGTCGTGCCCGAGCAGGCGACGATGGCCTGGCAGGTGCACGGCGCCGACGTCGTCCGTGCCGACGGCCGCGGGATCGTCCGGCCGGGGACGGTCAACGTGCG
>DATBJE010000299.1:0-2352 GCA_036556565.1 Gaiellaceae bacterium | reverse complement strand
CACCTGACGACGCTCCTCGCGCGTGAGCGGCGTCTGGTCGAGCGCGAGCTGCTCGGTGACGGCGCGCAGGACGCGCTCGGAGAGGTCCTCGTTCGTGCGGGCGCTGAAGAGCTCGGGGCCGAGCTTCGCGATGCACGCGTGGTGGACCCGCGTCTTCAGCTCCGCGTACGGATCGACCGTGCGGGCGTCGGACGGCAGCTCACGCGGCGTGTCGATGCGCGAGACGCTGGCTTCCTGCCCTTCCGAGCCGTTCGAGGTCTTGAGACGATCGTGGAGACCCATGGCTAGCCTCGCTTGAAGAGGCCGCGCTTGTTCGCCTTCGCGGCCTCGACGGGCTGGAGCCCCTTCGCCATGTCGCGGATCGCCTTCGAGAAGTCGGCTCCGGACTCGGCGAGAACGGCGGGGTTCCCGCGGTTGACGGCGATTGGCACGGCCCGGTCGCTCGGGACCTCGAAGCGCACCTTGATCTCGAGCGCGCCCTCGACCTCGTTTCGCTTCATCCCCACCTTCGAGTTCGCACGGTTCAGGACGATGCGAATGCGGTTTTGGGGGAAGGCCAGGAGCTCCAGGGTCTGGAGCGCGAGCCTGACGTTCTTGAGGGTCGGGACGTCGAGGCCGCAGACGAGCAGGAGCTCGTCGGTGCGATCGAGCGTCGCCAGCATCGGCCCGTGGAAGAAGGGCGACGTGTCGACGACGATGACGTCGTACGACTCGCGCGCGACCTCCAGCAGCCGCGACAGCTTCGACTCGGTCACGAGCTCGGCGTCCTCCGGCCGCACGGGGGCGGGGAGGATGTCGAGGCCGCACGGGTGCCTGGTCGTGTAACCGGCCAGCTTCTCGGAGTCGAGCTCGCCCGGTGCCACGACGAGGTCGTAGATGGTCTTCTCGGGCTCGAGCCCGAGCATGATCGCCGCGTCGCCGAACTGGAGGTCGAGGTCGAGGAGCAGGCTCCTCTTGCCCTCGGACTTCGCGAAGGCGGCCGCGAGGTTCGACGAGATGACCGTCTTGCCCGTGCCGCCCTTGGGCGAGAATACGGTCACGACGCGGCCGCGGCGCGTGGGCGCGGAGACGCTCACGGGCGGACGCAGGGTCGACCGGCCCGCCTTGCGGATGGCGAAGACGACGTTCTCGGTCATCTGCGGCAGGAGGAGCACGTCCGACACGTCGGACTCGAGCGCCTCCTCGAGCAGCATCGAGGCCTCGCCCGACGCGAGCAGGATGATCGGGGCCCGCGTGTACTCCCGGATATTGGCGATCTCGTCGACCGGGAGGGAGGGACTCCGCGTCCCGTGGAGGACGACCTCGAGGTGGCCGCCGGTCAGGACCGAGGCCGACTCGGAGGCGCCGAGGCTGACGCCGACGAGCTCGATCTCCGCGTGGCGCTCGAGCGCCTCGCGGAGCTGATCGAGGCCGTCGCAGGATCCGGTGACGAAGATCCGTACCTTCTCCCGGCTGGCGACCGTCTCACTGGTCGACATTCTGGCCTCCCTTCCACAGCTCGGCGATCTGGCCGGCCTTGAGGCCGTCGGTCGACAGCGTCACATAGGTTTCGCCGCTCTCGGGGCTGTCGGAAGCGTCCGTCGGCGGGCGGAGGACGAGCGTCCACGCGGCGTTCGTGGACACCCAGAAGAGCTTCTGCTCCTGGGCGTCCGTGAGCGCGAGCTTCACCGCGAGGGCCTTGGCGTCGGCATCGGCCAGCTTGCTCGTCGCGTCCGCCTTCTGCGCGGCCTCGAGCACGAGGATGTCACGCAGGAAGATCTTGCTCACGTGGTTCGTGGCGTTCTCGGGGACGTTCCAGGTCCCGACGATGTCCACCTTGTCGCCGGCCATGAGCGTCCCGGCCATGAGCTGGTGCTCGTCTCCGGGGAGCTGCACGGCGCGGAGGTTGCCCGTGAGCTGGGCGCGGATACCGCGCTCTGCCTCCGACTTGAAGCGGAGCTGGCTCACCTGCTCGCCCTTGTAGATCTGAGCCGAGACGATCTTGGTGGCCACGTCGTCGGGCTCGAGGAGCGCCCCGGGGGCGACCTGGGACCGCTCGACCTCGGCGGCCGTGATGTAGCCGCCTGCCTGGAGGTCCGCGCCGGACGTGCCGACGGGAACGTCCTTCGCCGCAACCCAAACCGGGACGAGCTCCTGGTTCTCCTGGAGCCGACCCCGCTCTTGGGAGACGTAATAGAAAACGAGGAGCACCGCGACGGCGGCGAGCGCGACCGCGAGCCCGAGGTTACGGAGTCGATACGTCATTGCACCACGTCTTTCTGATCTCGATTACGTGCCTTATCGGCGGACTCGGCCCAGGAGATGAGCGCCTATTCCCGAAGCCGGGCGGCGCGCTCTCGGAGGTCGCCGAGG
>DATBJE010000298.1:0-3127 GCA_036556565.1 Gaiellaceae bacterium | reverse complement strand
CTCACCGGCTACCAGGAGCGCGACCTCCTCGGCAACGAGGTGGACAGCCTGTTCGAGCCCGGCGGCGACGGCCCGACGCCCGCGGCGCTCGCGCTCGAGTACGGCGTTCGCCGCCTCGACCAGAAGCTGACGCTCAAGACGGGCGCAGGCCTGCGCAAGGTCGTTCACGCCGACTTCTTCCCCGCCTACGACGAGGACGGCGGACTCCTCGTCGCGCTCGCGCCACGCTAGCGCGCTCAGCTGCGACGTGCTACGAGCGCCATGGCCTCGTCCGCGTTGGCGGCGACGACGACTGGACGATGCGCGTCCGCCTCCTCGCCTGACCTTTCCGGCCACGTCCGGGGTCAGACCCCGGGCATGGCCGTTGTGGACACCCCGCTCGACCGGCAGAGGTCGCAGGCCTCGCACGGCGCACTGCACGCGCTACAGAGGGACCGACCGTGCCAGATGGGCCGCGTCCTTTCCGGCCACGTCCGGGGTCAGACCCCGGGCATGGCCGTTGTGGACACCACCCGGCTCGACGGGCAGAGGTCGGCGAGCACGCACTCCGCGCAGCGCGGGCTGCGGGCGATGCAGACGCGCCGGCCGTGCCAGATGAGCAGGTGGGGAAACCGGGCCCAGTCCGCGCGCGGGACGAGTCGCAGGAGGTCGCGCTCGATCTTCACCGGGTCGTCCCGCCTCGTGAGGCCCAGGCGCTGCGAGAGCCGACGGACGTGCGTGTCGACGACGATTCCCTGCGTCGCGCCGCGCTCGGATGCGACGACGTTCGCCGTCTTCCTCCCCACGCCCGGGAGGCGGACGAGATCGGCGAGCCGCTCCGGCACCTCGCCGTCGTACTCCTCGACGAGCATCGTCATGGTCCCGCGGAGGTTCCTCGCCTTCTGCCGGTAGGTCCCGGTCGGGCGGATGTCGTCCTCGAGCTCAGCAAGGGAGACGGCGAGGTAGTCCTCGGGAGCGCGGTACTTCCGGAACAACGTCTCGGTGACCCGGTTGACGGTCACGTCGGTCGTCTGCGCCGAGAGCATCACCGACACGAGCAGCTCGACCGGGTCGCGAAAGCGGAGAGCGATGGTCGCGTCGGGGTGGGCCATCGCGAGGCGCCCGATGATCGGACGGATCCGGTCGCGCTTGGGGCCGACCCGCCGCCGCGCCTCGCTGACGTAGCTCCGCGCCATCCGACGGAGCGTACGGCGTGCGGCCCACCGAGCGGCGCCCCACAACCCGGGTGCTTGTGTTTCACATCACGAAGTTCGGATCCAGCTCTCCGCGCCGACCACGGACCGCGGACTCCCCGGCGAGGACGGGTATCCGTGGAACACAAGCAGGTCGGGGCGACGGGCTGACCGCGCGCCGCGGACGGCGGATCAGGCTTCGGCGTAGACCGCCGGCTCCTCCGCGACCAGGAGCCGCGGGCCGGCGCAGACGCGGTCGAGCGCGGGGCAGCCCGCGCAGGTGAACTCGCTCGGCGTCGGGCGGAAGTCGCCCTCGCGGATGCGCTCGATCGCAGCCGCGAGCTCGGCCTCGAGCCGCGGCACGTCCTCGCGGCCGAAGCTGGTCGAGACGACGGCGTCCCCACGCTCGAGGAAGTGGTAGACGACCTCGACCTCACGCGCCCCGGCGCGCAGGCACACGAGCGCGTACACGGCTCGCTGCAGCCGGTAGTCCTCCTCGACGATCTCCTCGGGCGTCCCCTCGGCGAGCGAGTTCGTCTTGTAGTCGAGGACGAGCGCAGTCTCGCCGTCGCTCCAGTACACGTCGAGGCGTCCGTGGAGGAGGACGCCGTCGTGCTCGAAGGCGAACGGCCGCTCCGGGGAGGCCCCCCGCAGGGCCGCGACGCGGCGCGCCAGGTCCGAGTCGCAGTAGGAGGCGACGAAGCGCCCGATGCGCTCCAGCTCTTCGTCGCCGACGGCCGGGTACCAGTCGCGCACGACCTCGACTGCCGGCGGCTCGTGCGTTGCGAGGTCGACGAGCTCGAGCAGGCGGTGGACGGCATCGCCGATCTCGGTCGCGGCGAGGCCGTCCTGCCCGTCCGCGGAGGCGTGCGCGTCGTCCGGCCGCATGCCCGCCACCCGCTCGGCGTAGTACCGGTACGAGCAGCGCTCGAAGAGGGCGAGCGCGCTGTAGGAGAGGCGGCGGACGGCGTGGAGCGGCGGCGCCGGGATCGGCGAGAGGTCGGGGAGCTTCGGCGCCGGTGGCGGAATCGGCGTCAGGTCCTCGCCGACGAAGAGCTCGAGCTGGGCGTCGTCCGCGAGGGTGGGCACAGCCGGCGGCGGCGCCAGGTCGACGTCGGGCCGATGTCGATCGACCCGCACGAGAAGCCGCGTTCCGTCGCGGACGAGCTCGAGCGGGCCGTCGCCGGCGGCGTCCAGCTCGCGCGCGTCGAGCCGGGAGAGCACCCATCCGATCGGCGTCCCGGCCTCCGCGGCCCGCGAAGGATCGATCGCTCCGGAGACGATCAGGCGGTCGATCGCCCGCGTCATCGCGACGTAGTAGA
Organism: Gaiellaceae bacterium; assembly: GCA_036556565.1. Taxonomy (GTDB): domain Bacteria; phylum Actinomycetota; class Thermoleophilia; order Gaiellales; family Gaiellaceae; genus JAIBJN01. The sequence goes on along the minus strand of DATBJE010000298.1, from coordinate 633 downwards.
GACGGAGGCGCTCGGCGCGCTCGGCCTCCCGCTCGGCCTCCCGCACGCGCTCGTACTCGAAGGCCGGGCGGCGTGAGCCGGTGGCGGGATCCGCGACGCGGAAGCCGAAGCGCCCGTCCGGCAGGCAGAGGATCTCGTCCGGCGACGAGGTCGTGCGGTCCCGCCCGGCGTCGGCCACGATCACGACCTTGAACTCGAGGCCCTTGGCGGCGTGAATGGTGAGAAGGCGCACGGCGTCGCCGCCCTCCTCCTCGGCGACGGCCTCGAGCTCCCGCGCGCCGACAGCCTCCTGCTCGCGGACGAAGCGCACGAACCCCTCGACGTCCCGTCCGCGCAGCTCCTCGTAGGAACGGGCCAGCCGGGCGAGCTTCCGGAGGTTGGCGTAGCGGCGCCGGCCGTCCCAGCGCGCCAGCACGGCCAGGTCGTAGCCGTGGTCGGCGACGATCCGCTCGCAGAGCTGCTCGAGCGAGAGCCCGTGCACCGCCTGGGCCAGCCGCTCGTAGCGCTGGAGGAACGCGCGGCAGAGATGGCGGTCGCGCTCCGAGAGGTCGGCCGGGAGCCCGCGCTCGAAGGGCTGGAAGAGCGGCCGCCTCGTGGCGGCGGAGCGCATGAGCACGAGCGCGTCGTTCGAGA
>DATBJE010000297.1:0-8298 GCA_036556565.1 Gaiellaceae bacterium | reverse complement strand
GTCCTCCCAGAGCTTGTGGTAGCCGTCGAGGAACCCCTCGTCGTCCTCGGGCGAGGCGTGGTAGGCCCGGTAGGCCATCTCGATCCAGGCCATCGTGGCCCGGTAGGCGTCGCTGTAGAGGTTGCGCCGCCGGTCCCTCCGACCGGCCGTGACGTTGACCGCCAGCGTCCCGACGGCGACGAGGGCCGCCAGCGCCGCGGCGTAGATCGGGCCCCACTGGGGCGCCCAGCCCGTCAACGCCAGAACCGTCTCGCCGTTCGCGACCACGAGGTGGCTCGCGATTGTACTCCCGGGGTCAGTCGGAGACTCCGGCGCGGATTACTCGACCTTGCCGATGAGGTGGTGCTGGACGAGCCACCAGCCCGCGAGCCGGGCGTGGTCGGTTCCTCCCTCCTGCGCGATGGCGAGGATGTCCCGGTGGCTTGCCTGCCCTAGGCGTGCGTGTGACCAGACGATGACGGCGTCGTCGCCCTCGAAGTAGCACAGCCTGCGTCCGCCGGGCTTCCCGGGCCCGTGCTCCCAGGCTCCTTCGCCTCCCCAACTACGCCTGCTGCACCTGCCCTGGTTGGGTGCGATCTCGCGCCCGCGCCGCACCGCCTCGTAGGCCTCGTTCAGCGCGGCGCCGTTCGGGTAGATCGAGACCTGCCACCGGTCGGGCGCGAAGCGCGTGTCGCTCGGCGACTGCAGGCAGACGGCCGTCTCGACCGCGCCCGGATCGGGGACGGCCTGGACCTCGCAGGACGAGCGCAGCGGCTCCGGGATGAGCGCCGCGACGTCGGCGGCCGGCGCAACGGGCTCGGTGCTCGTGCCCGGCGTCTGATTCGCCGCGGTGCTGGGCTCGCCGCTGTCCCCTGACGTGAGGTAGACGACGGCGGCCGCGGTCGCCGCCGCGATGAGGACGACCGCGAGGCCGACGCGCCACCCGATGCCCTTGGGCCCGAAGAACATGACCACCGACCGGCTCGAGGGCTCCTCCTCGGCCGCGACGCGCTTGATGCGCATGGGATCGGCGATGCCCTTCAGGTGCGCGCGCCCCTGGTCGATGTAGCGAAGCCCGGTGAGGCGGCCGGCGAGGTGGCTGGTCCCCTCGCTCACGATCACCTCGCCGCCGTGGGCCATGGCGCAGAGCCGCGCGGCGATGTTCAGCGCCGCGCCGCGGAACGAGCCCGACCCGTCGTCGGTGGGGATCGCCTCACCGGAGTCGATGCCGATGCCGACGCGCATCGGCAGGTCCGGATTGTCGTCCGCCTCCTCCGCGAACCGCGTCTGGAGGTCCATCGCCGCGCGGATCGCCTGCCGCGCCGACTCGAAGACCGCGAGGGCCTCGTCGCCGCGGATCTCGATCAGCTGCCCGCCGCGAAGCTGGACGCCCTCCCGGACGATGTCGCTGAACCTCGCGACGAGCACGGCGGCGGCCTCATCGCCGTTCTCCGCGGTGAAGCCGCTGTACCCGCGGATGTCCGCGATGAGGAACGTGCGGACGGGTGCGTGTGGTGTGTCTGCCAGGCTGCCCACGAGTCTACGCTGCGAGCCTGCTTCCCGCAGCCTTCTCGCTTGACGGGGCCGGCCGCCGGGACCTTCCCGTTTGCTTTTCCTGACCGACATTGTAAGGCTCCCCTTACATCGCTCACGACGACGGAGGAGCGGGCTTGACGGCTCGAGGACGGGGTCTTTCACTGCTGGTGGCGACGGTGCTCGTGGCGAGCCTCGCCGCGTGCGGCGGGGACGACGACTCGTCCGCGGCCGATCCGGGGACGACCGAGGCGACCGCGACGACACCGACGGCGAAGCTCGCCGGCGTCAAGGACTACCTGGGCGAGCACACGTCGCTCCTGACGGGCTTCACCTCCGAGCTCGAGGCCGACGCCGAGCGCTACGCGGCCCTCGCCGAGGCCGCCGGGTACGACAACGAGCGCCTCTGGAGCGAGAGCGCGGACCAGGTGGGCCCGCTCGTCGAGAAGCTGAAGGCGACGTGGATCGTGGGAAACCCGTACTACGAGCGGATGGAGGGGATCGTGGCCGGGACGCCCTCCCTCGCGCGGTACGACGTCATCCTCGACGCCGGCTCGAGCGCCGCCGAGGATCCCGAGAGCGCGGTCCCCTTCGATCTCGAGCTCGGCGACGGCACCGTGCTGAAGCAGCCCGGAAACCTCTACAACCTCACCGAGGGGGCCCTCTGGGGCACGGTCCCCGACGGCCTGCCCGAGAGCACGCCGGCCGATCTGGACGGCGACGGGCAGGAGGAGTTCGGCGAGGTGCTGCCGGACGCCCGCTTCCTGCTCGCCTCCGCCGAGGCGTTCGATCGCTACGCCAACGAGCTCGCCGACGCCGGCGACGCGTGGCAGCCGAGCGGCTCGGACGCGTTCACCGCGCTCGTCGTGATGGTGCCCACCATGAGCGAGTACTTCGGGCAGTGGAAGGAGTCCCGCTTCGTCCTCGGCGACCGGTCGAGCGCCGAGTCGTTCAACGTCGTGTCCCGCCTCTCCGACATCAACGACATCCTCACCGGGCTCTCGGTCATCTACGGCGACCTCCGGCCCACGCTCGCCGACGCCGATCCCGCGCAGTCCCGGCAGACCGGCCGGGAGCTGAACGACCTCCAGGCCTTCGTCGAGGACCTCTACGCGCGCGAGCAGAAGGGCAACCGCTTCACGCCGGAGCAGGCGGACGTGCTCGGGACCGAGGCGCAGGAGCGGGCGACCGCGATCGCGGGCCAGGTCTCCCAGGCAGCCGCGGCGCTCGGGGTGACGATCGAGCAGTAGCGTGCGACCGACGGCGCTCATCGCGGCCACGGCGGCCGCTCTCGTCACGGCCCAGGGGGCGGCAGCAGCTGCCCCCGAGCCGTGGCAGGGAGCCGCCGACGTCCGCGACACGCTCGCTCAGGCCCAGCGGGCGCTCGTCCTCGACGAGCGCCCGCTGGCGGTGAAGCTCGTGGCGAAGGCGGAGGCGCAGCCGCTCGGGCCGATCGCCGGTCCCGCGCGGCCGGGCCTCGCCGCCGCGCGGAAGGCGGTGGCGGCCGGCGACCCCGTCGCGCTCGAGATCGCCCGCGCCGGCACGTGGGCCGCGATCCTCGCCGAGGGGCTGCGGCAGGCGACGGCCGCCGCGGCGGCCGGCGACGTGGAGAGCGCCCGTGCCTGGCTCCTCGTGCGCGAGTTCCGCCGGCCGACGAGGTTCACGCGCCCAGGCGCCGACGCGACCCTCGCGCTCCAGGCGCTCGAGCGCGGGCGCATGACCGCCGCGGACGCGGCGGCGGCGGTGCGCGCCGAACTCCTCGACACGTACCAGGCCCGCCTGCGTGCGTCGCTGGAGACCCTCGACGGCGTCGCGGAGGAGGGCTTCGCCGTCCGCAGCGCCGGCGAGGCGGCGCTGGCACGCGGCTACTTCGCGCTCCTCTCGGGCGCCTACGAGGGGCAGCGGGGCAAGCCGGCCGCCGATTCGGTCGCCGCCGCCTTCGACCGGCTCGTGCCTGCCGCCGCGGCCGGGGACCGCGCGGGGCTCGCCGAGGCCCGCGCCGACGTGGACCGTGCCCTGGAGGGCTTTCGGGCTGCGCCGCTCGCGCCGGAGGAGGAGCTGCGGCGTGCAGGTCAGCTCCAACGGTTCCTCGCGCTCGTCCCGATCGAGTACGACCGGGGTGTCGAGGGCGGCCGCGTGACGCTCGACTTCGAGGTGCAGGAGGCGATCACGTTCCGGGACGGGGCGGCGCAGGCCTTCGGCGACCTCGAGAACCTGCTCGCGGAGCGCAACCAGGCGGAGACGCGCAAGCTGGGCACGCTCCTCGCCCGGCTCGGCACCGACCTCGCGGCCGCCGCCCGCGGAGACACGGTTGCCGACCCCGCGGCCGTCCAGGCGGCGACCGACGAGGCGCTCGACCTCACCGGCTCGCTCTACCCCGACCAGTGGAAGGACGCGGGCGCGACGGCCGACTTCGACGTCATCTCGGCGACGCTCGACCGCCTGGAGGGCGCCATCGCCGCCGGCCAGTTCTCGACGGCCGAGCAGGCGCGCCTCGAGGCCTACGCGTTCTTCGAGTTCGGGCCGGAGCAGCGCCTGCGCGGCCTCGCGCCCGACCTCTTCGTCAAGGCCGAGGGGCTTTTCTGGTACGGCGCCGACGACCACCCGGGGCTGGCGCAGCTCGTGAAGCAGAAGGCCGATGCCGCGGAGGTCGCCGAGACCCGGAAGGCCCTCGACGTCGCGCTCGGCGACGCCGAGAGCGCGGTGGGGGCCGGGCCGACCTCGACGTTCTCGGTGGTGACGAACACCGCGATCATCGTCTTCCGCGAGGGGCTCGAGGCCGTCCTCATCCTCGCGGCGCTCATGGCGGGGATGGTCGGCGCCCAGTCCCGCTACCGCCGGCCGCTCCTCTACGGCGCGCTCGGCGCCCTCGTGGCGAGCGCCGCGACCTGGGCGGTCGCCCAGACCGTCCTCGGGAGCCTCAGCCATCACGGGGAGAAGCTCGAGGCGATCGTCTCGCTCGTGGCGATCGGCGTCCTCCTGCTCGTCCTCAACTGGTTCTACCACCGCGTCTACTGGAACGAGCACCTCGCGGAGCTGCACGGGAAGAAGAAGCGGCTCCTCGCGTTCGGGATCGGCGCCGCGACGGCACAGGTGATCGGGCTCGCGGCGCTCGGGTTCTCGAGCGTCTACCGCGAGGGCTTCGAGACCGTCCTCTTCCTCCAGGCGCTCGTCCTCGAGGCGGGCGTGCCGACCGTCCTCGCCGGCGTGGCCGTCGGCCTCGCAGCGACCCTGGCCGTCGGCGTGCTCACGATCAAGCTCCAGCGGAAGCTCCCGCACAAGAAGATGCTGATCGGCACTGGGATCCTCATCCTCTGGGTGCTCGTGGTCATGGTGGGCACCACCGTGCAGAACCTCCAGGTGGTCGGCTGGGTGCCGGTGACGCCGGTCGAGGGGCTGCGCCTCCCGTACTGGGCGGGGCTCTGGCTCGGCGTCTATCCCACGTGGGAAGGACTCGTCGCCCAGGGCGCGGCGATCGCCGTCGTCGTCGGGAGCTACGTCGCCGCCGAGCAGGTGCGCGCCCGTCGCCGCCGCGCGATCCTCGAGAAGCCCGCGCCAGCTCCGTCGCTCACCCGAGGCTAGGGCCCCGGCTCAGTTCACCCAGAACGGCAGAACCTCGACGCCCGTGTTCGTGCCGTTCGGCTTCGGACCGCCGATATGTCGTGAGTGGGCGATCATGACGAGCTTGTGCATGCCCCGGCTCAGGCCCCGCGTGTCGATCTTGAGCCGGCCGTCGAAGGAGCCGCGACCCCGCTTGATGACCCTGCCCCTGTCGGCGGGATGCATGTGGAAATCGGCGTCGATCGTGAAGAGATACGAGGTGACCGCCAGCCCGTCGGCACCCGCCTTCGCGCTGACGCGCGGCCGCCAGAAACGGTCCCTGATTCTCGGCCCGGGCGCGCGATAGTCGCGGATGCCGACGTTCGCGTAGCCGAAGTCCGTGTACCAGCCTCGGCCGATCGCGGCGTTCGACGGACGGTCGTTCTCGATCTGGCGCCCTCGCCTGAGGATCAGCTGCCAGCCTGAGGACTGGAACATCTCGAAGCCGTCGGGCGTCTTGATGCGGACCTTCGGACGGAGCTCCTTCCGCCCGTCCGTCGTGGGGAAGTCCGACGCCCGCGTCTTGCCGAACACCGTGAAGTACCACTGGCAGTGCATGTGCCGGCAGCGCTTGCCGTCGAGCTTCTTCTCGAACCAGCCGCCCTTGAGCTGGCCGGCGCGGAAGCCCCGCATGTTGTGGAAGATGACCCTGATGTCCCAGCGGATCCGGCCGTTGGGGAAGTGGGCGACGCGACCCTGGGGGAAACAGAGCCCGAGATGGGCGTGGTGGGCGCGACCCGACGTCTCGGCGTTCGCCCTTCCCCTCGTCCACCAGACCTGCGACTCGACGAAGACGCGCGGCTCCGGATAGCGCGCGTGCGGGTAGTCCGGGGGTGCCCCTGCGCACCTGTGTCCCGCTGCGTGCGAGGGTTGCGCGAGAGCGCCGAACAGCCCGAGGCCGGCGGTGAGGAGAACGAGAAATCGCAGCATCACGACGTCACTGCGGGCATGGAAGGCGGCACCCTACCACGGACGCCGGTGGCCTCCCTCCCCCTGCCGGCCGCCGTTCGGCAAGAATGCGGCCGTGGCGGTCGAGCCGGACGTTCGCCGGTGGGACGCGCTCTTCGCGGCCCGGACGCGCGGGGGCGCGGGCGAGGGGCTGCTCCAGATCCTCTCGCTGGCCGCCGCCGAAGACGTCATCTCCTTCACCGGCGGCTTCCCCGACCCGGCGACGTTCCCGGGGCCCGCGATCGCGGAGATCCTGCGCGAGCTGGCCGAGCGCGGGGACGCCTCGCCGTTCCAGTACTCGCCGGTCGCCGGCCTTCCCGGCCCGCGCGAGCTCGTCGCCGACCGGCTCGAGCGGATCCAGGGACGGCGTCCGCGAGACGACGAGCTCATGCTCACGAGCGGGGCGATCGAGGCCCTCGAGCTCCTCGGGAAGGCGCTCGTCGACAGGAGCGACCCCGCGGTCGTCGAGGCGCCCACGTACCTGGGCGCGATCATGGCGTTCCAGAGCTTCGAGGCCGAGGTCGCCGGCGTCCCGCTTGACGCGGACGGGCTCGCGGTGGACGAGCTCGAGCGCCTGGTCGCCGCAGGGCCCACGCCGAAGCTCGTCTACACGATTCCCGACTTCCAGAACCCGGCAGGCGTGAGCCTCTCCGCCGAGCGGCGGGAGGCGCTGATCGAGCTGGCGCGTCGGCATGGGTTCCTGGTGGTCGAGGACGTCGCCTACCGCGAGCTCGCCTTCGCCGAGGATAGGCCGCCGACGCTCTGGAGCCTCGCGCCCGACGTCGTCGTCCAGGCAGGCACGTTCTCGAAGACGTTCTTCCCGGGCGTGCGTCTGGGGTGGGCCGTCGGGCCGCCCGACGTCGTCGCCAAGCTTGTCTGGGCGAAGCAGAACACGGACCAGTGCGCCGGCGCCCTCGGGCAGCGCCTGCTCGAGGAGTACGCGCGCCGCGGCCTGCTCGACGAGCAGATCGAGCGGGCGCGCGGCCTGTACCACTCGAGGCGGGACGCCACCATGGCCGCCTTCGAGCGCCACCTCGGCGACCGGGCGACCTGGACCCGTCCGGAGGGCGGCTTCTTCACCTGGGTCGAGCTCTCGTCCGACCTCGACGCCGTCGTGGTCGCGGAGCAGGCCCTCGCGGCCGGGGTCGCCGTCGTGCCTGGGCCGCCGTTCTTCCCCGCCGCGGGCGGCGAGCACCACGTGCGGCTCTCGTACAGCCGGGCGGGCGAGGACGAGATCGACGAGGGCGTCCGCCGGCTCGGCCGGCTGCTCTAGTTGCGGTCCTCGATGATCTGAAGCTCGTCGGCGCAGGACTGCTCCGGTGTGCCCGTCCGGCAGGGCGCCGAGCGCTCGTCGTTCCAGACGGCGACGTAGACGTGGTAGTTCTGGCTGCGGAGCTCGAGCAGCGTCCCGTCCCTCGTCGGCTGGCGAGTCACGACCTCCCAGCCGGCGGACGCGGCCTTTTCCTGGAGCGCGTCGGCGCGGCCGCTCTGCGGCAGCGACGAGACGAGGAAGAGCCGCGCGCAGTCCGGGTTGCCCTCGAACTGCACGCAGGAGCCCTCGTCGGTCTCGATGACCCGGGCCGACGCGGGGACGAGCGAGTGAGCTGCCGTGCGGAGCTGCTCGAGGTCGGCACCCGGGCTCCCCGTCGAGCACGCGACGAGGAGCGACAAGAATACGAGGAGCGTGCAGGCGAGGAGGCGGGGCATGCGGTTCGCCCTCATCCTGCAGGCGATCGCGGTCGCGCTGCGCTACTGGACGCCGACGGGCCGGCGGCGGCCGCGCGCGAAGGTGCCGCGCGTGGCCGCGCTCGCGCGGGCGAAGCTCCAGGCGGCGCGCTCGTCGACGGCGAGCGTGACCGGCCCGTGGACGATGAGGGCGTCGCCCGCCTGCTCCTTCAGGAGGTCGGCGAAGAAGCCCTCGGCGAGCCACTCGCGGCCGGGGGCGACCGTCGTGCGGAGGCGGATGCGCGTGAGGCTGACGGACAGCTCGTCGACGTGCTCGATCCACGGGCGGCGCACGAAGGTCGTCGGCCCCTCGGGGAGGATCGCGGCCACCGCGGTGACCAGCTGCTCGCCCTCGTCGCGCTTGCTCACGAAGAGCTCGATCGCGAGCTCCTTCACGCCCCGGGGCAGCACCCGCACGGCCTGGATCTGCGAGTTGTTGACGTGCACCACCTCGCCGTTGAGCGAGCGCAGGCGCGTGCGGCGCAGGGAGAGGTCCTCGACCACGCCCTGGAG
>DATBJE010000296.1:0-28126 GCA_036556565.1 Gaiellaceae bacterium | reverse complement strand
CGCGAAGACGATCAGCCAGCTCCAGTTGATCCCGACGCTGATGCCGCCGAAGCGGCCGATGGTGAAGCTATCGCGCATTCGACGCTACGGCCGCTTGCGCGAGTTGCGCACGGCCTCGGCGACGCGCTTCGACACCGTCGGCCCGTGCTTTCGCACCGCCTCGAGCGCCGCGGGCCCCTGGGCTCGCGCCTTGTTCTGGGCCGCCGCGAGCATGGCGCGGCGCTGGGCGGGCGGGATGCGGCGCCACGTCCGGTGCACCTTCATCGCGATCAGCATGACCTTGAGGGCGGGCATGGTCTCTCGAAGAGTACGCGCCCGGAAGGCGGTCAGGCGGTCGAGAGCCGGTCGGCCACCGTCGCCCAGCCGACCGTGTTCCACCAGGCGTCGATGTAATCGGGCCTGCGGTTCTGGTAGCGCAGGTAGTAGGCGTGCTCCCAGACGTCGACGCCGAGGAGGGGCGTCTTGCCGTCCGAGATGGGGTTGTCCTGGTTCGCCGTGGAGACGACCGCGAGCCCGTCGTCGCCGACGACGAGCCAGGCCCAGCCGGAGCCGAACCGGTTGACCCCGGCCTCCTTGAGAGCCGCCTGGAAGTCGGCGAAGGAGCCGAACGCCTCGTCGATCGCGGCGGCCAGGTCACCCTCCGGCTCGCCCCCGCCGTTCGGGCTCATGCTCTCCCAGAAGAGCGTGTGGTTGAGGTGCCCGCCGCCGTTGTTGCGGACGGTTGCGCGGATCCCGTCCGGGATCCGGTCGAGGCTCGTGAGGACCTCCTCGATCGGGTTCTCCGCCCAGTCGGTCGCCTCGAGCGCCGTGTTGACCTTGTCCACGTAGGCCTGGTGGTGCTTGTCGTGGTGGATCCTCATCGTCTGCTCGTCGATGTGCGGCTCGAGCGCGCCGTAGTCGTAGGGGAGAGGGGGGACCGCGTACGCCATGACTTCGCTCCTTCGTCGGATCCGGCGGCAAGGAGCCTAGCGCCGATGCGTCCCTTGCCCTCGGCGGTCGATGCGGTTAGGTTGCAGGTGCCGTCCGTTGAGGACCGCGCAGGGGGAGGCGGGGGTCGGCGGCCAGGTCTGCGCCTCCCCCTTTTGACTGGTCCCGCACGAGGAGCCTTCCGGTCCGTTAAGGGGAGGCCCGACGCTCTGCGGCCCGAGCGCCGGGCCTCCCATGGACCCTCGCCACGTCGCGTCCTGGGCCCTCCGCGACGTGCCGCTGTGGAGCGAAAGTCGGCTCGATTTCTCCCAGATCGGGACGCACGCGTCAAGGGATTGTCGCCGGTGTCGCGAGGTCGCGAATCACCGTCTCGGGGGATAGACAGCGCTTTCGACCTCCGGGGATGCTGCGACGAGCAGGAGCTCTACGGCGCGGCGGCCACGGCGAAGCGCTCTAGGCGATGTATTCAGCCGCAGAGACCGCCCCGGGAGGTGAAGATGCAGAGCACGTTCAGGTCGGCCCTCGATCTCGGCCGGCGCGAGGACGGGCAGACCATGGCCGAGTACGGCGTGGTGCTGGGCGTGATCACGCTGGGGATCATCGCGGCCATCGGCGCCCTCTCGGGCGGGATCGAGGCCGCCATCAACGCGATCACGGCGCTGCTCTAGGCACTCCGCCGCCGGGGCCGGGAACGGCCTCGACCCCTCGGAGCCCGCTGCCGCACGCGTCCCGCCGGGGGACCACAATGTCGCGGGCACCCGACGACAGGAGGCGGCATGGAACACCATGGCTCCGAGAGCTACTTCGTCATCGGAGAGGGGCTCCTCGGCGAGAGCGTCGGCGGTCGGGAGCGTCCCCTCGCGGCCACGGTCGAGGCCGCCGTGCCGCCCTTCCGCTTCTCGCGCATGGGGCCGACCGGCATCGGCCACCAGCTCTCCGACGCGATCCGGAGGAAGCTCGGCGTCGCGATGACCTCGGGCGGGGGCGGGAACCCAGGGCCGATCCCGTCCGGGTTCACCTACCTCGGCCAGTTCGTCGACCACGACCTCACCTTCGACAAGACGACGGTCATGCTCGGGCAGAACGTCTCGGCGACTCAGCTCCTCCAGGGGCGCTCGCCGAGCCTCGACCTCGACTCGCTCTACGGGGCGGGGCCGACCGATCCCGGGTCGGCGAAGTTCTACGAGGCGGACGGCGTCCACCTGAAGACGGGGAAGACCATCGCGGAGGTCATCGGGGTGAAGCAGGGGTTCGACCTCCTGCGCGGCGCGGGGACGACGGTCGCGGCCAAGCGGAAGGCGATCATCCCCGACCCGAGGAACGACGAGAACCTCGCGGTCGCCCAGACGCACCTGGCGATGATCCGCTTCCACAACCGCGTGGTCGACACGCTCCCCTCGTCGGTCCCGGTGGGCATGCGCTTCGCCACCGCGCGGGAGATCGTCACCAAGCACTACCAGTGGATGATCCGGACGGACTACCTGCCGCGCGTCTGCGCGGCGGGCGTCGTCTCGAACGTCTTCGCAAACGGGCGGAAGGCGTTCGAGGTCGGGGCGACCCCGACGGACGTCCCGACGATGCCGATCGAGTTCTCCGTGGCCGCCTTCAGGCTCGGGCACTCGATGATCCGGCGCGCCTACGACTGGAACGCGGTCTTCGACGACGGCTTCGGCACGCTCGACCTGCTGTTCACGTTCACCGGCCTGAGCGGGAACCTCGGCGGCGGACCGCGGCTTCCCAGCAGCTGGATCGCGGACTTCCGGCGGCTCTACGACTTCGGGGAGGGGACGCCCAAGCGGCCCGCGCTCGTCGTCCCGGCCGCGAAGTTCAACCGGGCGATGCGGATCGACACGCTGCTCGTCCCGCCGCTTCGGACCCTTCCGGGCTTCCCGGCCGACGAGTCCAACCTCGCGTTCCGCAACCTCACGCGGGCGAAGATGGTGCGCCTCGCGACCGGCCAGCAGATGGCCGCGTTCCTGAAGAGCAAGGGCGTCAACGTCACGAAGCTGACGAAGGCGCAGATCCGCGACGGCCGAAACGGCGCGAAGCTCGACTCGCTCACCCAGGCCCAGCGCGCGGCCGTCTTGAAGGACACGCCGCTCTGGTTCTACATCCTGCGCGAGGCCGAGTTCAACGGGGGGAAGCTGAAGGGCGTGGGCGCGCGGATCGTTGCCGAGACGTTCCACCGGGCCATGGAGGGCAGCCAGGTCTCGATCGTCCGCGACCCGACCTGGACGCCGACCCTCGGCCCCAACAGCTCGACGTTCCGGATGGCCGACCTGCTGTTCTTCGCGTTCGAGGGAAAGAAGGCCCTGCTGGCGCCGCTCGGCTAAGAACCTAAAGGATCGCCGGTGCAGCGTCCGGCCCCGGCGCCGCCTCCTCCGGCGGGCCCATGCCCGGAAGCGCGGGCTCGTCCCCGGGGAGCGGGACGACGGGAAGCCCTGCCGCCTTCCAGCCCCTGAAGCCGCCGACGAGGTCCGTCGCCCGTCGGCAGCCGAGCTCGCGGAGGCTCGCCGCCGCGAGGCTCGACGAGTAGCCGTCCGCGCAGAAGACGACGAGGCGACGCTCGAGGCCGCCGATGTGAGGGTTGGTGTAGCCCGAGTCGGGATCGACGCGCCACTCGAGGACGGAGCGGGGGATGTGAATCGACCCGGGGATGACCCCTTCCCGCCGGCGCTCGTCCTGCGAGCGGAGATCGACGAGGAGCGCGCCCTCGGCCGCCGCCGCTCGGGCGGCCTCGGGCTCGAGGCGGGGGGCGATCCGGCGCTGAGCCGTCGTGAGCATCTCGGCGGCCGTGCGCCGCCGGGGCACCCAGCGGGTGAGCGCGACCCAGACGCCGCTCGCGCCGGTGAGGCCGGCCACGATCACGATCGCCGGCCCGGAGCCGAGGGTGTCCGCGGCGACGCCCGCCAGGATCGCGCCGGCGACGAAGCCGAAGTCGCGCCAGAAGCGGTAGACGCCGACGAGCTGGGCCCGCTCCACGGGCTGGGCGACGTCCGAGACGGCGGCGATCAGCGTCGGGTAGACGAGCGCCGTCCCGATGCCGAGCAGGGCCGCAGCGGCCAGCGCGGGGCCGAACGCCCCGCCCCCGGCCGCGAGGAGGGCGAGCGCGGCCGCCTGGACGAGCATGCCGACGACGATCAGCGGCTTCCGTCCCACGTGGTCGGAGAGCCATCCCGTGACGAGCTGGCCGGCGCCCCAGACGGCCGGATAGACGCCGGCGACGATCCCGACCTCGGTCACGTCGGCGCCGTTCGCGGCCAGGTAGAGGGGAGCGAGGCCCCACGCGAGGGCGTCGTTCAGGTTGTTCACGAGCCCGGCCTGCGAGCAGGCGCGGAGGACGGGATCGCCGACGGTCCCGCGGGCGAAAGCGTGTCGGAGGCTTCCGGCGATCGCCGCCCCGTGGGCCCTCTGCTCGGCGTGGACGTGGTCGCCGGTGTCGCGGACAAAGAGGACCGAGAGGAGGGTCCCGGTGACGGCAATGAGGGCCGCGCCGACCCAGACGACCGTCCTCGGCGCATAGGTCGCCGCGAGGGCGCCCGTTGCGAAGGCGGTGATCGCCACGCCGAGGTAGCCGGCCGACTCGTTCAGGCCCAGCGCGAGCCCGCGGCGGACGGGTCCGACCAGGTCGATCTTCATCACGACCGTCATCGACCACGCGAGCCCCTGATTCAGCCCGAGGAAGACGTTGGCGGCGACGACGACCCACCAGGCGGGTGCGAAGGCGATCAGGAGCGGCACGGGAAGCGCGAGCAGCCAGCCCAGCACGAGCACGTGCCTTCGGCTACGCCGCTCGGCGAGGTTGCCCGCGGTGAGGTTCGCGAGCGCCTTGGCGACGCCGAAGGCGACGATGAACGTGAGGATGGCGCTCGTCGAGGTGAGGCCGAAGTCGTCCTCGCCGACGAGCGGCAGGACGCTGCGCTCCAGGCCGACCATCGCGCCGACGAAGGCGTTCAGCGCGACGAGCAGAGTGAACTGGCCGGCGTTCGCCCGGAGGCCCAGGCGAACGGGCGCGACGCTCGTCACGGGCGGGTCGGTGAGAGGCCGCGCCTGTTGGCCGCGACGATCGCCGCCTGATCCGCCGGCGGCGCGGGCACGTCGACGAGGAGCGCGCGCGCGAAGCTTTCCTCGTCGGCGAACGCGAGCGCGCGGTTGTGGCGCCGCTCGAAGCCGATCGAGGAGAACGGGTTCGACGAGAGGCCGCGCCCGCAGACCGAGCCGCCGAAGTGGCTCGGGTACACGAGGACGTGGTCGGGGAGCTCGAGGAGGCGCCCGATCGAGGAGAAGAGCTGGCGCGCGAGGGGCTCGGGCGCGCCGCGGGCGTGCAGGTCCGGCCGGCCGACGTCGCCGACGAGGAGCGAGTCGCCGGTGAAGACGAGCCACGGCTCCTCGGTGTCGCGCCGCCGGTCGGCGACGACGTAGGCGTGGTGGAACGGCGCGTGCCCGGGTGTCGCGAGCACGCGGACGACGGTGTTTCCGAGCCCGACGGTCTCTCCGTCGGCGAGCGCGGTGTGCGGGAACTCCACCCCGGCTCCGGCCGGGAGGTAGCCGACGGCTCCGGTCGCCTCGACGAGCGCGGGCAGCCCGGAGACGTGGTCGGCCTGGACGTGCGTCTCGAAGACCGCGGCGATGGGGGCACCGGCGCGCCCGGCCGCGTCGAGGTAGTGCTCGACGAGCTCGACGTGCGGGTCGACGACGGCGAGCTGCGAGTGCGAGAGGCAGCCGAAGAGGTAGCTCGCGCACGCGGTCTCCTCGTACAGGAAGGGGCGCAGGATCATTGCTCGAGCCCACGCTACGCGGTACTCTGGGCATCGCGCTAGACGAAACTCCCGATGGCGAGCATCGCCCAGACCGATAGAACACTCTCGCTCCTGTGGGATTCCACCCGCCTCCGGCTGCTCGTCGAGCTGGAGCGCAACGGAAGCGTGTCGGCCGCGGCCCGCGCGGTCGGGATCGGCCAGCCGAGCGCGAGCGAGCACCTCCGCCTGCTCGAGGCGGCCGCCGGCCAGCGCCTCGTCGAGCGCAACGGCCGCGGGAGCCGGCTCACCGACGCGGGGAGGGTCCTCGCCTCACACGCGAGCCAGGCGCTCGCCACCCTCGCCGCCGGCGAGGAGGAGCTCCATGCCCTCGCGGGGCTCGAGTCGGGGACGATCCACATCGGCGCCTCGACGACGCCCGGCGTCTACCTGCTGCCGGACACGCTCGGCTGCTTTCGCCGCGACCACCCCAACGTCGTCGTGGAGGTCGAGATCGCATCGACCGGCGAGATCGTCGAGCGGCTTCTCGCCGGCCGGCTCCAGCTCGCCCTCGTCGGCGAGGCCGCGGTGGACGACCGGGTCGCCCTCGAGCCGTTCCTCTCCGACGAGATTCTCGGCATCGCCAGGCCGGGGCTGCTGCCCGTCCGCAACGGCAAGGTGACGCCGGCGCGCGTCGCCGCCGAGACGCTCCTCGTCCGCGAGGCGAGCTCGAGCACGCGCCAGGTCGCGGCCCGCGCCCTCCGCTCCGCCGGCATCGAGCCCGCCAGGCTCTGGGAGCTCGACTCGAGCGAGGCGATCAAGCGCGCCGCGCGCGAGGGGCTGGGGGTCGCCTTCCTCTCTCGCCTGGCCGTGGCCGAGGAGGTCGCGCGGGGCGAGCTCGAGAGCTTCCGGCTCGCCGGACGCCCACGGATCGAGCGCGGCCTCCACGTCGCGCGGCTCGCCCGCCGGCCGCCGGGCCCCAGCGAGCGCGGGTTCGTCGAGACGCTCCGCAGGTGCTGCGGCAAGACCGCCGAGCTCGCCTCGGCCTGCGTCGCCTGAGCTAGCCGGCGTCCTTGCGCGCTCGGCTCGGCGCGACGCGCGGCGGCTCGTCCGGCTGCTTCGGGTAGACGGGCGGCCACGGCGCGTCCATGAGCCCGGCCTTCCGGTCGCGCTCGTGGAGGGCCAGGAGCGGCTCGAGGGACTGGGGGCTCTCGTTCATCTCCTGCCACGGGTCGCCCTGGGCGGCGAGGCGGTCCGGGACGCTCGCGATCGTCAGCTCGTCGGGGTGCACGGTGTCGATCTCGTCCCAGCCGAACGGCGTCGAGACCTGGGCGCCGGGGCGCGCGCGCACGGACCAGGCGCCGAAGACGGTCTTGTGCGGGGCGTTCTGGTTGTAGTCGACGAAGATGCGCTCGCCGCGCTCCTCCTTCCACCAGGCGGCGGTGATCAGCTCGGGGTTGCGGCGCTCGAGCTCCCGCGCGGCCGCGACCGCCGCGGCGCGCACCTCGTAGGAGCTCCAGCGGGGCTCGAGCCGGACGTAGACGTGGATGCCGCGGTTCCCGGTCGTCTTCGGGAAGCCCGCGATCCCGAGCTCGTCGAGCAGGCCGCGCACCTCCCGCGCCGCGGCCCGCGCCTCCTCGAACCCGACGCCGGGCTGGGGGTCCAGATCGAGCCGGAGCTCGTCGGTGAACTCGAGGCGCTCCGCGAGGTACGGCCAGACGTGGAAGCCGAGGCAGGCGAGGTTGACGGCCCACGCCACGTGCGCCATGTCAGCGAGGACGAGCGCGTTGGCGGTGGTGCCGTTGGGCGTCTCGACGATGGTCGTCTCGAGCCAGTCGGGCGCGCCCTTCGGCACGCGCTTCTGGAAGAACGACGTCCCCTCCGCGCCGTGGGGGAAGCGCTGCATCAGGGCCGGGCGCCCGCCCGAGGCGCGCAGGAACGGCTCCGCGACCGCGAGGTAGAAGCGGACGAGGTCGAGCTTCGTCTCCCCGCGCTCGCCGAAGAAGACCTTGTCCGGGCTCGTGACCGTGACCGCGTGCCCGGCGATCTCGAGCTCGTGCTCGCCCGCCACGTGGGCGAACGGTAGCCGCTAGAAGTTGCGGTCGTTCCCGCCCGACTCGTTCACCGCGGTCGCGGAGCAGGCGTTGGCCGCGCGGTCGGTCGCGGTGGTCGACGGCGTCCAGGTCATCGTCGCAGCGGCCCCGCGCGTCGTCGTGCCGGACGGGGTCCCGAGCGTGATCGTGATGGCCGCGCCGCTCTGCGTCATCGTCGAGCTCGTGAAGTTCACCGATGCGGTCGTGTATCCGGTGCCGCCGAGGTTGACGCTCCCGAGCGGGAGCTGCGTCGTGTTCGCGGAATCCCAGATCTGGACGCTGTCGTTGCCGGCGCCGCCGTTGATCAGGCGGAGGGTGACCGACGTCGCGCTCCCCGTCCAGCCGCTCAGGATCGAGCTCGGGTCCATGGTCTCGCCGTAGGTGAACGTGATCGTGTCGCCCGTGTCGGCCCTGCCCGTCTGGCTGCCGCCGACGTTCGTCGTCTGGACGTCCGACGCAGCAGGCGCGGTGTTGTCGACCGTGACCGAGAAGCCGCTCTGCGTGCCGCTGTTCCCGGCGGCGTCGGCCGCCGTGATCGAGAAGGCCTTGGCGCCGGCCGTCAGGGGGTTGGCGGCCGTGAGCTGGGCGCTGCGGTAGTTGTAGGAGACGCCGCCGGCGGTGAACGAGCCGGCGGAGAGGGCGACCGTTGTCTGGCCGGTCGTGACCGTGGTGACGTTCGCGGTGACCGTAGCGACGCCGCTGCCGCCGTCGGTGACGTTCGCGTAGACGTAGTAGGTGCCGCCCTGCTTGACGAAGCCGGCGGTGCCGCCCTGCGTCTTCGCGATCGCCGCGGCGGTGACCGACGGAGCCACGCTGTCGACGAGGATCGACGCGCTCGCGGTCGAGCCGCCGCTCCCCACCGGGTAGACCGTGTGGGTGCCGTTGGCGGTGCCGGCCGGGATCGTCACCGAGAGAGTCGCGCTCCCGCTGCCTCCGATCGGGCTGGGCGTGGTGGAGCCGGTCAGCACCGTGCCGCTCGTCGGGTCGTCGAGCCGGAACGTGATCGTCTCGCCGGGGAGGTAGCTCGCGACCGACCCGGAGAGCGTCCTCGGGAGCGAGTTGATCGTCGTCGAGGACGAGAACGTGAGCGACGGGGCGTCGACGGTCGCGGTGGAGCTCTTGGCGCTCTCGCCCCCGACCCAGCTCTGCTTGACGGGGGTGACGGTGTAGCGCCAGCTTCCCGGGGCCACCGACGTCTCGGTGCAGGTGAGGCCGGCGATCGTCCCGGTGCAGCTCGCCCCGATCGACTGCAGCGCGTCGGTCGACGCGTCGTAGCGCTCGACCGTGTACCCGCTCACCGCGGCCCCGCCGGGAAGCGTGCTGGCCGTCCAGCTGACCGTCACGTCCCGGTTCGAGACGCTGACCGTCGGGGTGTTCCCCGTCGGCATGACCTGCGCCTTCGCGTAGGCGGAGCCCGAGCCGCTCGAGCTCCAGCCGGCCCAGGCCGCGCCGGGCGCCACGGCCGCGACCGCGACGATGACGAGCGAGGCGAGGACGAGGGCGCGCCTCATCCCTTCACCGCCTTGCCGGTGTAGCGAAGCGCGAAGCGCGCGCCCATGCAGCCGTCGGGCGCGGTGCTGCGCATGGAGACCGGAAGCGCGATCCGGCGCTTCTTCTTGGCGGCGACCCTGAACGAGCCGCGAAAGCTCTTGACGACGAGGTTCGAGCGCGGGCAGGCGGGGGCGTTCGCGACCTTGACGCGAATCGACTTCACCTTGATGGCGAAGCCGTTCTTGTTCCTGATCGTCAGCCTGAGGGGAGCCGTGCGGCCGGGGTAGAGGCCGAGCACGTTGCCCTTGATGGTGAACGAGCCCTTGCGCGAGCTCGTCAGGACCGAGTCGTGCGCCCGGGAATGGGCGGTGGCGAGGGCGAGGGCGGCGACCAGCGCGACCGCGAGAAGCGGTGTGCCGAGAGCGCCTGCCCTGTCGATCAGAAATCGCCGCATGACCGTTGAGTCGAGACGGGGGCGGGCGCGACGCCCGCCCCCTGTGTCGTTCTTCCCTTAGGCGTTGCTCGCGCCGGACAGCGTGACCGGGACGGTGAAGACCGCGCCCTGGCAGCTATTGTCCGAGGCGTTGCTCATGGCGACGGAGCTTGCGAGCGTGAAGGTCGCCGAGGTCGAGGCCGGGACGTCCAGGGTGAGCCCGGACTGGTTCGTGAACATGACGCCGGTCGAGGCGTCGCAGGCGGCGCCCTTGTCGGACGTGATCGTGCCCGCGCCGCTCACGCTCGTGACCCGGACGGGGTAGGGGTTCGGGTTGTCGATCTCGAGCTTGAGGCTTCCGGTGGCACCGGGGTAGAGCGTTGCGGAGGTCGTCGCGGAGACGTCGACGGTGCCGAGCGACTGCGCTGTCGTGGCCTTCGCGTAGCCGCTCCCGCCTCCGCTTGCCGTCCAGGCCGCATAGGCGACGCCGGCGGCCACCACGAGGACGGCCGCAGCAGCGACGATGATCGTCCGCTTCCGTCCACGGCGACCGGTAATGGCGTTGCGCATCTGAACTTCTCCTTTCACACAGTGGAGCTCTTCGAGCAGTTGGTGCTTCCATCGGCCGCCGACCGAGCGAGCCGGTCTGAGATCGGCATGAATCAGGTATGGGTGATCTCTCGGCGGGTGGTCAGCCGCTCCGGCGACCCGTTCCGTACGATCGCGCCGTGACTGCGGAGACGAGCCCGGTGCCCGCGTGAGCTCGAAGCCGTCGTCTTCTTCGGCACCCGCCGGCGCGACGCTCGTGCTCCTGACGCTCGCGTCCGGCCAGTTCCTCATGACGCTCGACAGCTCGGTCATGAACGTCTCGATCGCGACGGTGGCGAAGGACGTGGGCACGACCGTGACCGGCATCCAGGGAGCGATTACCGCCTACACGCTCGTGATGGCGGCGCTGATGATCACCGGGGCGAAGATCGGAGCGATCCTGGGGCGGAAGCGCGCCTTCGCGATCGGCTGCGTCGTCTACGGCTGCGGGTCGTTCACGACGGCCCTCGCGCCGACCCTGCCGGTGCTGCTCTTCGGCTGGTCGTTCCTCGAGGGCGTGGGCGCCGCGCTCATCCTGCCCGCGATCGTCGCCCTCGTCGCGGGGAACTTCCCGGTCGAGCGCCGTCCGGCCGCCTACGGCCTCGTCGCGGCCGCGGGCGCGGTCGCGGTGGCGGTGGGCCCACTGATCGGGGGCTTCTTCACGACCTACTTCTCCTGGCGCTGGGTATTCGCCGGGGAGGTCCTGATCGTCCTCGTCATCCTCCTCCTTACGCGCCGGATCGCGGACGCGCCGTCGGAGCGGCGTCCGCGACTCGATCTCGTCGGGACGCTACTCTCCGCGGTCGGGCTCGGAGCGCTCGTCTTCGGCGTGCTGCGGTCGAGCGAGTGGGGCTGGATCCAGCCCAAGCCCGACGGGCCGGCCTGGGCAGGCCTCTCGCCCACGGTGTGGCTCATCCTGGCCGGGCTCTTCGTGATCTGGGTCTTCTCGCGCTGGGAGGCGCGGCGCGCGGCCCGGGGCGAAGAGCCCCTCGTGCGTCCGGGGCTGTTGAAGAACAGGCAGCTGACCGGCGGGCTGCTCATGTTCTTCTTCCAGTACCTCGTCCAGGCGGGCGTCTTCTTTGTCGTACCGCTCTTCCTCTCGGTCTGCCTCGGTCTCTCCGCGCTCGAGACGGGCGCCCGCCTGCTCCCGCTCTCGCTCACCCTCCTCGCGGCCGCGATCGGGATCCCCAAGCTCTTCCCGGACGTCTCGCCGCGGCTCGTCGTCCGCGGCGGCCTTCTCGCCCTGCTCGCCGGAACGGTCGTCCTGCTCTGGACGCTCGACGCCGAGGCCGGCGCCGAGATCGTGTTCGTTCCGATGCTCCTCGTCGGCCTGGGCATCGGCGCACTCGCCTCCCAGCTCGGGAGCGTCACCGTCTCGGCCGTCCCCGACGAGGCGAGCCCCGAGGTGGGCGGCGTCCAGAACACGATGACGAACCTCGGCGCATCCCTGGGCACCGCGCTCGCCGGCTCGATCATGATCGCCGCCGTGACGACGTCCTTCGTGGCGAACGTCGTCGCGAGCCCGGCGATCCCCCAGGAGGTCAAGTCGAAGGCGCAGGTCGAGCTCGCCGGCGGCGTCCCGTTCGTCTCCGATGCGGACCTCGAGGCGGCTCTCGATCGCGCGCAGGTCAGCGGAGAGGCGTCGGACGTCGCGCTCGACGCCTATCGCAGCGCCCGGATCGACGGCCTCGAGGCCGCGCTCGCGATCCTCGCCGCCGTGTCGATCGTTGCGCTCTTCCTCGCCCAGCGAATTCCGACGGTCCAGCCGGGCGCGGCGAATCCCTCGGTGGCGCGTCCCGGAGCGGACGCTAGCCTCGGCTCGTGAGTGGCTCCTGGGTCGCCGAGCGTCTGCGGGAGCGCGACCGTCTCCGTCACGCGCTGCGGTGGGCGGGCCCCGTGGTGTACGGGATCGCGCTCACGGTCGTCCTCCTGCGCGACGGAATACCGCTCTCGCGGGACCGCCTGCTCATGTGGATCCTGCTCGGCCTCCTCGCGTTCTCGCTGACCGACGTCCGCGGCTGGCTCCGCAGCGTCGTGCTCGAGTGGCTCCCCTTCGCCTTCGTGCTCTGGGCCTACGACCTCCTGCGAGGCCAGGCCGACATGCTGCTCTTCTCCACGCACGTGCGCCCCCAGCTGCACGCGGAGGAGCTCCTCTTCGGCGGCACCGTCCCCACGGTCTGGCTCCAGGAGCATCTCTGGTACGGCTCGGGAGACCTCCGCTGGTACGACTACGCCACCTGGCTCGTCTACGTCAGCTACTTCGTGGCCACCTACCTGACGGCCGTCTTCCTCTGGTTCTCCGCACGCGGGCTCTTCCGTCGCTTCGTGGTCACGGTCTCGCTCCTGGCCCTCATGGGCTTTGCGACGTACGCGCTCTTCCCGGCCGCACCCCCGTGGCTCGCGAGCAGGTACGGCGAGCTCGGCCCGACGACGCGGCTGATCGGGATCATCTGGGGGCACATCCCGATCGCCCACTTCGACGCGCTCTTCGAGAAGGGCTCGCAGTACGCAAACCCCGTCGCCGCGGTCCCCTCGCTCCACGCGGCCTACACGCTGCTGATCACCCTCTCCCTCTGGCGCCTGGCCCCCCGGTGGGGGCGTGTGCTCCTCGCCGCGTATCCGTTGGCGATGGCGTTCGCCCTCGTCTACACGGCCGAGCACTACTTCGTCGACATCCTTCTCGGCTGGGCCTACGCCGTGATCGGCTTCTGGGTGGTCAACGGGCTGGCCGATCGGCTGGCCGCACGGCGCGCGCCTCGACGCGTCGAGGAAGCCGGGCTGAAAGCTGCGGCTCGGTAGCGTTCCGGGTGTGGGCTCCCTGGCCGGGGACGACGAACGGCGATCGATGCGCTGGCGCCTCTGGCGCCTGCTAGCGGCGGCCTGCTTCGGTCTCGCCGTGGCCGGGCTCTCGGCGCCGGCGCCGTCGTCGTCGGCCACCTTCGCCGCGCCCACCGTCCAGCGGATGATCGGGCAGAAGCTCGTGGTCAGCATGGACGGCACGACACCCTCCGCGTCGCTGCTCAGACGGGCGCGCCGGGGGAGGATCGGAGGCGTCCTCATCCACCGCTCCAACTTCGGCTCGGCCGCGCACCTGCGGGCGGTGACGCGCAGCCTCAGGCGGGCGGCGGCCGCGGGCGGTCGGCCGCGGCTCCTCATCGCCGTCGACCAGGAGGGCGGATCCGTCAAGACGGTTCCTTGGATCCCGCCGACGCTGTCACCTCCGCAGATGGGCGCGCGCGGGTCGAGTCATACCGCGCGGCGGCAGGGGCGGCGGACGGGGTCGGCGCTCCGCGACGTCGGCGTCAACACGGACTTCGCACCGGTCGCAGACGTCCCGTCCTCGCCGTCGTCGTTCATGTACCTGCAGGATCGGACCTGGTCGTTCAGCGCTGCGAAGACGGCACGGCTCGCGAACGCCTTCGCCCTCGGGCTCGCCGACCGGAACGCGCTGGCGACGATGAAGCACTTCCCCGGGCTCGGCTTCGCGAAGCGAAACACGGACACCTCGGTCGTCCGCATCGCGGCGACGAGGGCTCAGCTCGCGCCCGGGCTTCGGCCGTACCGCCGGGCCGTGGCCGACAGCGTTCCGCTCGTGATGCTCTCGAACGCCGTCTACAAGGCCTACGACCGGCACAACGCCGCCGCGTGGTCGCGCGCGATCGGCACCGGGCTCCTGCGCGGCACGCTCGGCTTCAGGGGCGTGACGATCACCGACGCGCTCGACGGGGCCGCCGCCGCGCGCGGGATCGCGCCGAGCGGGTTGGCGGTGCGCGCCGCCGCGGCGGGGACGGACATGATCCTGCTCAGCGGGTCGGAGGCGACCTCGCGCAGCGTGTACCGGTCGCTCGTGGACGCGGCATCGGCCGGCCGCATCCCTACGGCGCGGCTCCGCGCCTCCTACGAGCGGATCGTCGCGCTCGAGCGGGGGCTGTGATTCCGACCCGGGGTCAGCCGAGCTTCACGGCGGTCCCGCTCGCAGCGACCATGAGCATGTTGTTGCCCACCGTCTCGTAGTCGATGTCGATGCTGAGGATGGCGTCGGCGTTCAGGCTCTCCGCGCCCGCTTTCAGCTCCTCCATCACCTCCGAGACCGCCTGCGCGATCTCGCCCTCGTACGACTTCGAGCGCCCGCCGACGATGTTCCTGAGCCCCGCCGTGAGGTCCTTCCCGATGTTGACGCCCATGATCGCCTGGGCGGAGACGACGTCGAGGTACTCCCGCACCGGGCGTCCCTCGACCACGGGGCCGGTCGTGACGATCATCCGGACTCCTTTGCCTATGGTTTCCGGAGCTCTTCGCCGCCCCTGGCGGGCGCGCGAGGACTCTCTCCGGACGAGCGCTCAGCCCTGAGGCTCGGAATACTTGTACTGGACCCCGACTGCGGTCTGCCTGCTCGAGGCCACGGAGGGTTGCGGCGGGTAGACGAACCAGACCTCGGTCCGGTGCACTCGTCTGACAGCGATGTCCGCGTTGACGCGGTGAACTATCGCTTGGACGTCCTCGCCGATCCCCATCTCGGGGATCTTCTCCCGCAAGACGGCCAGGGGATCGTAGAGGAGCCGTGTCCCGATGTCGGACTCGCTCTTCACCTGCACCAGGAACACCGAGAAGGTGTCCTCGTACAGACCGCCCTCGGCCGGCCTGAGCCGGGTCCAGGCGAAGTCCTCGCCTTCGATCGCGCCCTGTAGTTCTGCCATGACTTCTCCTTCCTCCCGGACGCTTGGAACCCCTCTCGAAATGAAGCACTGAGTCGCCGGGTCGCCCGAGGCCTCATTCCGAAATGAGTTCTTGGGTGCGACCGTAAGGAACGGCAGCGAGCACGTCAACATCAGCACAAGCGCGGGCGGGTTAGGCGGCGAGCCGTGCGAGTCGTACACTCGCTTCATGGCCGAGGCCAGAAAGACGGTCACGGTCGTCTTCTCGGACGTGGCCGGATCGACGAGCCTGGGCGAGCGACTCGACCCGGAAGCGCTTCGCCGCGTGATGGAGCGCTACTTCGCCGAGATGCAGCCGATACTCGAGCGGCACGGCGGCACCGTGGAGAAGTTCATCGGCGATGCGATCATGGCCGTGTTCGGGATCCCGACCGCGCACGAGGACGACGCCCACCGGGCCGTTCGGGCGGCGGTTGAGATGCGAGAACGCCTTACGGGTCTCAACGCCGAGCTGGAGCGCGAACGCGGGGTTACCCTCGCCGCCCGCACCGGGGTCAACACCGGCGAGGTCGTCGCCGGCGATCCGGGCGGCGGCCAGTTCTACGCGACCGGCGATGCGGTCAATGTCGCCGCGCGCCTCGAGCAGGCCGCCGAGGCGGGCGAGATCCTGCTCGGACAGCAGACGCGCCGCCTCGTCCAGACCGCGGTCGAAGTGGAGTCGTTGCAGCCACTTCGGCTCAAGGGCAAGGCCGAGGCCGTCGCCGCCTACCGCCTGATCAAGCTGATCGAAGACGTGCCCGGGCTCGCCCGCCGCTACGACACGCCCTTCGTGGGACGGGGGGCCCAGCTCGCGTCGTTGGTCGCTGCGTTCGAGCGCGCGGTCTCAGAGCGAACTCCGGTCTTGGCGACCGTGCTCGGGCCTGCGGGAATCGGTAAGACGCGACTCGCCGGCGAGTTGGTCGCGGAGGTGCGTGGACGTTCGACCGTCCTCCACGGCCGCTGCCTCCCTTACGGCGAGGGGATTACCTTCTGGCCTCTTCAAGAGATTCTTCTCAGCCTCCCGGAGCGGCCGCCGGGCGTTCCTGATCCGAACCTCGCCCGAAGCACTGAGGAGACCTTTTGGGCGTACCGCAAGCTCTTCGGGGCCCTCGCCGAGGAGCGGCCACTCACGCTTCTTTTCGAGGACATCCACTGGGCCGAGCCCACCCTGCTCGACCTGATCGAGCACGTCGTCGAGTGGACGCAGGATGTGCCGATGCTGATCGTCTGCCTCGCTCGCCACGAGCTGCTCGACGAGCGAGCGGGCTGGCCGGGCGAGCGCATCGAGCTCGAGCCGCTTCCGACCGAAGCGGCAGCGACGCTGATTGCCACCCTGGCCCCCGAAGTCGACTCGGCGGTGCAGGCGCGCGCAGCCGCGGTCGCCGAGGGGAACCCGCTCTTTCTCGAGCAGCTGCTTGCCCTGGCCGGGGAAGGCGGCGGAGAGCTGACCGTGCCGTACACGATCCAGGCGCTGCTCGCCGCCCGTCTCGACCGCCTCGACTCAGAGGAACGGTCTGTCCTCGAGGCGGCGGCCGTGGTCGGCAAGGAGTTCTCGCGCGGCGCTCTTCTCCACCTTTGTGAACAACGTGCCGAGGTGAGCGCCCTGCTACAACGGCTCGTGCGCAGGCGGCTGATCCAACCGACCCGCTCGACTCTGCCCGGCGAAGACGGTTTTCGTTTCGGCCACATCCTCATCCGCGACGCGACCTATGGCGCAATCCCGAAAGAGTCGCGCGCCGAGCTGCACGGACGGTTCGCCGACTGGCTCGAGACCGAGGGGAGCCCGTACCTGGAGATCGTCGGTTATCACCTCGAGCATGCCTATCGATACCGGGCCGAGCTCGGCCCGGTTGACGACGCGTTGCGGGCGCTGGGAGATAGAGCCGGCGACCGTCTCGAGCGCGCAGGCACAGCCGCCTTGGCTCGAGGTGACGCTCAGGCGGCGGTCAATCTGATCGAACGCGCACGGCAGCTCCTGAGCGATCCCGACAAGCAACTCGCGCTGGCCCTTCCGCTCGCCGAAGCGCTCGAGTACACCGGCCGCCTCGAGAACGCTCAGAGGCTTCTCGACGAGACGATCGCTGCGGCCCAGACCAGCAAGAGCCGGCAAACCGAATGGCTCGCACGGATCGCCGACGCCCACATGACGATGTTGCTCACACCGGAGCAGGACGAGCAGGTCGAGGTCACGGCCGACCTGGCACATCGCGTGTTCGAGCAGTTGGGCGACGATCTCGGCCTCGCCCGCGCCTTGACCCTCGCAGGCGAAGACCTCTTTACACGGTGCAAGTACGACGAGGCCTCGAGGCGCTTCGGCCGGGCGTTGGTCCACGCCCGCCGAACCGGTGACGAGCGCGAGGAGCTCTCGGCGCTCCTGAGCATCATCTCCGCGATGTACTACGGAAGCGCCCACGTGAGCGACGTTCAGCCGCAGGCCGAGGCATTTCGGGCACGGGCACACCCGTCCGACGTGCGAGGTCTCCAGTTCCTGGCCGGGCTGCGCGCGATGGCGGGCGCTCAGGGAGAAGCGCAGACGCTCTATCGGCAAGCGAAGGCGATCGCGGCCGAGCTGGGGCTGAGGACGGGGGAAGCGGTCGTGACGATGTTCTCCGAGGAGGTCGGTCTGATCTTCGGCGACGCGGCGTTTGCGAGGGACGAGTTGGGGCGCGGGTACGACATCCTCGAGGAAATGGGCGAGCGCGGCCTTCGTTCGACCGTGGCGGCGCAGCTGGCCGAGGCGCTGTACGCGTTAGGGCGCCACGAGGAGGCCGAGCGATTTGCGGACATCTCGCTCGAGCTGACGGCGAGCGACGACATCGCCTCGCAGTCGCGTGGTCGTGCCGCGAAAGCGAAGTCCCTGGCCGCGCGCGGGGAGCACGAGGCGGCTGAGCGCCTCGCGCGTGAAGCGGTCGAGCTCGCGAGAAACACGGACTCCCTGTTCATGCAAGGTCAGCTTCTCATGGGCCTTGCCGAGGTTCTTCGCGTCGCCGGCCACCCTGACGATGTCGTGCCCGTCCTGGAAGAGGCAGCCGGCGTCAACGAGCGTAAGGGCAACGTGGTCACGGCCGGCAAGGCACGCGCTCAGCTCTCCGAGCTTCAGGCGGCGCCTCGCTCCTCCCGCTAGGGCCCAACGGGGCACTAGCCGCTGCGCATGAAGAAGATGGTTATTTGCAGGAGAAGTCTGCATGGCCCCGGGAGGAGTCGAACCTCCGCACGCGGATTCGAAGTCCGCCGCTCTATCCGCTGAGCTACGGGGCCCTGCGGATGAGTGTATCGGCGTCCGCCGTCAGCTCTCGGCCGCGGCCGGGGGCGCCGTCGCCGCGGGCGCCCTCGACGTCGACCTCGGCGCCGAGGAGCAGCGCGACGGCCGAGAGCCAGAGCCAGGTGAGCATGATGATCACCGCGGCGAGCGAGCCCCACGCCTTGTTGTACGAGGCGAAGGCGCTCACGTAGAAGGCGAACGCGCCCGACGCGACGAGCCAGATCGCGACGGCGACGACGGAGCCGAGGCTCAGCACCTTCCAGCTCCGGGTCTCGCGGTTCGGCCCGAGGTAGAGGATCCCCGCGCAGGCGAGGAGGAGCCCCAGGACGATGAGCGGCCCCTCGAGCGAGAACCAGAGCGAGTCGACGAGGCCTTCCTCGTCGACGGCGCCGCCGATCCAGCTCGCGATCGCGGGCCCGAGGACGAGGACGCCGAACGAGAGCGCGAACGCGACGAGGAGGCACAGGAGCATCCCGAGAGCCGTGAGCTTCTGGGCGACGAATCCCCGGGTCTCCTCGGTCCCGTACACCTTGTTGAGGCCCCGCATGAGGGCGTTCATGGCGCCGACGGCCGTCCAGAGCGCGAGCAGGAAGCCGACGACGATGAGGGCGATGCCGCCGTTTCGGTTCTGGGTCACCCGGGTGAGGCTGTCGCTCAGGAGCGTGATGACCTCGTCGGGCACGACTCCGTCCAGGCGCTCGAGCAGCGACTCGATCGTGTCCGGCCCGGCCAGCTGACTGAAGACGCCGACCGCGACGAGGAGGACGGCCGGGATGGCGAGGAACGCGTAGTAGGCGAGCGCGGCGGCAATGTCGGTAACGGCGTCCGCCTTCGCCTTCCTGGCGGCGCGGACGATCACGTCCTTCCACCGGCGCAGCCTGCTCATCGAGCGCTCGCGCCCGCCGGGGCTATCGTTGTGCAACGCGGGCGTGGCGGAACTGGAAGACGCGACGGGTTTAGGTCCCGTTGGGCGCAAGCCCTTGGAGGTTCGAGTCCTCTCGCCCGCATCGGCCTCCTAAGCAGGTTATTCGCTCAGTCCCCGCCCGTGTCGGCGTCCGATGGCTGCCCAAACGCATCAATCGAGGTAACGGATATCGACGACGAGAGCGGCCGCCAACACGCTCACCATCACCCAGGGCGCGAGGAAGAGGATCGGGCTCTTCTCGTTTAGCCGCTCGCCGGCTGACCTCCCCTTCTCGTCACGATCGTCTGTGCCGAGGAACGCGGCCTGGGCCATCGCGCCAATCATTCCGAGCCACATGAAACCAATGGCGATCAGGGCGAAGTTCCAGGTGTCCGACCAAGTGAGATCCCACCAAACCTGGCCTGCGAAGACCGCAAGGGCGCCCGCCAATAGCCAGGCGGCGAGGATCTTCAATAGGGCGCCGCCCTCGCGCTTTGGAACTGAAACGCGGATCGGTTGTCGCGGCCGCTACTTGCGCGGCGGGAAGTACGGAAGCCGCTTCCTGATCACCTTCTCGAGCTCCCGAACCTCTCCGAGAGACAACGCCCGGTCAGCTCGCGCCAGGAGGTCGACGAACTCAGCTGCGAGCCCCTGTATCGGCAGGCCGCCGACGATCGCGAGCCAGTCACCGTGGCGGTTGTCGATCGCCTCGCGCAGCCGACCGTTCTCCTGCAAGACGAAATGCCCCTCCGCCCGGTCCAGGAGCCTCTCGACCTCGGAACGGAAGTCTTCGAGTGTCGCCATCAAGGATGTCTTCGAGCGTGAAGCGTCGCGTTTCGGCTTCACCAAGCCACCCCCTCGAGGGCCACCGTTACGACGATGGCGACGACCCACAGGAGGATCGCGATGTAGGCGGCCACAGCTGTCACGTCCTCCAATCTCCGCCTCCTGGCGCGGGCCGGCGAGCGGGCGGGGAGGGAGCGGTCGGGGATGCTCCTGGATGGGGAACGGACTACCGCTCCCTCCCGAGACTCGGGTGAACGACCTGAGAGAGGCCCGAGCCTAGCCCGACCCTAAAGCCCCGGCGTCGACGAAATCAAGGGTCCCGCTTCTGCTTGGCGCCTGTCGTTGGTTCTGACTCCAGCGCAGGGTGACGCTGCGCTCGCCGAACCTGACAGTCGTGATCGTGATCGGGGCGACCGCCGCTGTGATCAGCATCATCCTTGGCTGGCTCGAGCTTCCGTGCGCGCCGCCCGCTCCTGACGAGCTCGTTCGCCGGCTACGCCGAAACCGAGGGGGAATTCGTCTACGGCATCAACGTGCCGGTGGCCGATCCGTGCCCAAACGTCCGAGAATCCGCTCTCGGAGCGGTACGGGTCCGAGGGTCGCGGAGGCGTCGCGATCCTAGGTGCGAAGCCACCTCGCGCCACGTCGGTCCCTCAGCCGCCAGAGCGCCCGAAAACCCCTTGGAGGTTCGAGTCCTCTCGCCCGCATCGGCCTCGACCTGCAGGGTATTCGCTCTCGTCGCGCTCGGCCGTGAGGGGAAGGAGGCGCATCCGCCTGCCGTCTTGTGACCGTCGGCATCAGCCGGCGTGAAGCAAGGAGGGTGAGATGCGGAACCGGAGAAGGACTCGTGTCCTCAGGCGTCTGGTTCTCGGGCTCGCCGTGGTCGCGATGGTCGTTCCCGCCGCCGTCCAGGCACGTGTCGACGGCAGCAGCGGGTGGTCGGGCTCCGGCAAGGCGCGGTCGGTCCAGGCGACCGCCGACGAGCCGGTCGCGGTCGTGCGGGCCGCGGACTACAAGCGGTACTGGGCGCCGTCGAGCGTCCGCCAGGCCGGCCAGTACGTCCACGGCTCGGTCACGGGCGGCGGCCCGATCCAGGCGGCCGCCGAGCCGAACGGCTTCCACCGGCGCGACGGGCTCGTGAGCGCGCTCGCCGCGCTCGGGATCGCGCTGCTCGCGTTCGGCGCGCTGCTGGGAACGCAGCGCCGGCGCGCCGCGGCGGCCTAGGCACGACGCCGCGCGGGCGGGCGCGGCCCCGCCCGCGCGGCTCTTGTCCGCACGACCCGGGCCGCCCCGGCGACAATGGGGGCATGCGTGTCTCGGCGAAGGTGGACTACGCACTCCGGGCGGCAGCGGAGCTGGCCGCCGCGGGCGACGGCCCCGTCAAGGGCGAGCGCATCTCGCAGGCGCAGGGGATCCCGCTCAAGTTCCTCGAGAACATCCTCCTCGAGCTCCGCCACCACGGGCTCGTGCAGAGCCAGCGGGGCTCGGACGGCGGCTACTGGCTCGCGCGCCCGGCCGAGGAGATCACGATCGCCGAGGTCATCCGCGCCGTCGAGGGGCCGCTCGCGAACGTGCGCGGCGCGCGGCCCGAGACGCTCGCGTACGAGGGCAACGCCGAGCCGCTCCGGGACGTCTGGGTCGCGGTGCGCGCGAACCTGCGGGCGGTGCTCGAGTCGGTCACCCTCGCCGACGTCGCCGCCGGTGAGCTCCCCGACGAGGTGGTCGCGATTACCCGCGACCCTGCGGCGTGGGAGCCTCACTGAATACGGTCGTCCGGCTCGGCCGGACGAACACGATCTGACCGTCGTGCAGGTCGAGGTCGTCGGCCTCGTCCCGTGTCACCTGTGCCGTCGCGTGGCGCCCGTCCTCGAGCACGAGCTCGACGCGCACCTCGAAGCCGAGGTGGACGATCCGCTCGACCATCGCCTCGTCGGTCGTCCCGTTCGGCTCGAGCCGCAGCTCGAGGTCGTGCGGGCGGATGTACGCCTCGCCGAGGCGGTTGACGGGCCCGACGAAGGTCATGACGAACTCGTTCGCCGGGTGCTCGTAGAGGTCGCGCGGCTTCCCCGTTTGCTCGATGACGCCCTCGTTCATGACCGCGACCCGGTCGGCGACGTCCATCGCCTCCTCCTGGTCGTGGGTGACGAGGACCGTGGTGACGTGCACCTCCTCGTGCAGCCGCCGGAGCCAGGCCCGCAGCTCCTTCCGGACGCGCGCGTCGAGGGCGCCGAACGGCTCGTCCAGCAACAGGACCTTCGGCTCGACGGCGAGCGCGCGCGCGAGCGCCATGCGCTGGCGCTGTCCGCCCGAGAGCTGCGCCGGGTAGCGCTCGGCGAAGCCGCCGAGCTGCACGAGCCCGAGGAGCTCGTCGACGCGCTCGCGGATCTCCGCCTTCCGGCGCCTGCGGATCTTGAGGCCGAAGCCGACGTTGTCGCGGACGGTCATGTGCTTGAAGGCCGCGTAGTGCTGGAAGACGAAGCCGACACCGCGCTTCTGCGGCGCCATCGCCGAGACGTCCTTGCCGAGGATCGAGACGCGCCCCTCGTCGGGGGTCTCGAGGCCGGCGATGACGCGCAGCAGCGTCGACTTCCCGCTCCCGCTCGGGCCGAGCAGCGCCGTCAGGGAGCCGCTGGCGATCGCGAGCGAGACGTTGTCGAGGGCGACGTGGCTACCGAAGCGCTTCGTCACCCGCTGGACGGCTATCGACATCCGGGTTCTCCTTCGGTCGGAACAGGTTCATGGCCAGGAGCGTGAGCACCGCGAGCGCTGCGAGGACGAGCGACGTCGTATATGCCGCGACCTCGTCGAACCGCAGGTAGGCCTCGTCCACGTGCAGGGTCAGCGTCTCGGTCTCGCCGGCGATCCGTCCGGAGACGACCGCGACCGCCCCGTACTCGCCGAGGGCGCGGGCCGTGGTGAGCACGATGCCGTAGGCGACGCCCCAGCGGATCGCGGGCAGCGTGATGCGCCAGAACGTCTGCGACCGCGTGGCGCCGAGCGTCCAGGCGGCCTCTTCCTGGTCGGTCCCCACCTCGCGCAGGACGGGGATCACCTCCCGGACGACGAAGGGGAGCGTCACGAAGATCGTCGCGAGGACGATTCCCGGCGTCGAGAAGATGACCTGGACGCCGTTCTCGACGAGCCAGGTGCCGAACCACCCGTCCTGCCCGTAGACGAGGATCAGCGCGAGGCCCACGACGACCGGCGAGAGCGCCAGCGGGAGGCCGATGGCGGCGTTCAGGATCCAGCCTCCGTGCCGCGGCGGGTGCCGCACGACTGCGATCGCGCACAGGATCCCGAAGATCGTGTTGACGGGGACGGCGATCGCGACGGCGAGCAGGGTGAGCTCGAGGGCCGAGACGAAGAACGGGTCGGTGAGCGCGTCCCACACGGGCGCGAGCCCGTCCTGGAACGCGTTGTAGAGGATCATCGAGCACGGGAAGGCGAGGATCAGGAAGAGGTAGCCGAGCGCGGCGAAGCGCAGGCCGTAGCGCGACGTGCGCGAGCTACGCATCGTGCCTCCGACTCCTCCGCTCGAGGATGTCGGCGCCGGCGAGGACCACGAACGCGAAGACGAGGAGCACCACCGAGACCGCGGCGGCCGCCTCCGGGTCGTCGCTCTCGATCGACTTGAAGATGTTGACCGAGGCGACCTCGGTGTCGAAGGGGATGTTCCCGGAGATGAGGACGACCGAGCCGAACTCGCCGACCGCCTTCCCGAACGAGAGCGCCGCGCCCGAGAGGATCGCTGGCATGAGGTTGGGGACGATGATGCGGCGGAAGGTCGTGAGCGGGCGCGCGCCCAGGGACGAGGCCGCCTCCTCCATCTCGCGGTCGAGCTCGAGGAGGACCGGCTGGACCGCCCGCACGACGAACGGGAGCGTGACGAAGAGCAGCGCCAGCGCGATCGCCGTGCGGGTGTAGGCGACGTTCACGCCGATGGGGCTCTTCGGCCCGTAGACGGCGAGGAGCGTCAGGCCGGCGACGATCGTCGGGAGCGCGAACGGCAGGTCGATGATCGCGTTGACGGCGCTCTTGCCCCGGAAGTCGTCCCGGACGAGCACCCAGGCGATGAGGGTTCCCGTGACGGCGTTGACGAGGACGACGAGGAACGAGACGGCGAAGGTGAGCTTCAGGGCCGCCACCGCAGCAGGGGCCGTGACCTCCTGCCAGAACGCGGCGAGGCCGCCGTCGAGCGACGACGCGACGACGGCCGCGATCGGGATCAGGACGATGAGGCCGAGGTACGCCGTCGAGAGCCCGAGGACGAGACTGCCGGCGCGCCTGGAACGTCCAGCGCGCGCCGGCAGGCCGATCGCTTCGGGGCTAGTCGTCAGTCGGGACCCCCAGCTCGTTCTCGATGTCGAGGAAGACGCTCTGCTCGCGGTCGAAGAAGCGCTTGCGGACGTCGGGCCAGCCGCCGACGTCGGCGATGGTGAAGAGCCCCGGCGGCTGCGGGTAGTCGAACTGCGAGAGGGCGTCCGGGACGACCGGCCGGTAGCCGTTCTCCCCGAAGATCGTCTGCGCCTCGGGCGTGTAGAGGTAGTCGACGAACGCCTGCGCCTTCCGCGGGCTCGTGGTCGTGTTCACGACCGCGACCGGGTTCTCGATCAGGATCGTCTGGTCGGGGACGACGTAGTCGAGCTCCTGGCCCGCGTTCTGGGCGAAGATCGCCTCGTTCTCGTAGGCGAGCATGACGTCGCCCTTGCCGCCCATGAACGTCGCGAGGGCCTCGCGCGCGCTCTTGTCCTGCACGGGGACGTGGTGGAGGAAGAGCTCCTCGAGGTAGTCGATCGCCTCCTCGTCGGAGCGCCCCTGCTCGAGCTGGGCGCCGTAGGCGGCCATGATGTTCCACTGGGCGCCGCCCGAGGTGAACGGGTTGGGCGTGATCACCTCGATCCCGTCGCGCAGGAGGTCGTCCCAGGTATGGACGTTCTCGGGGTTGCCCTTGCGGACCGCGAAGACGACGACCGAGTCGGTGACCATGCCCTTGTGCTCGTTCGTGTTCCAGTCGCCGTCGACGAGGCCCGCGTCGATCAGGCGCGTGATGTCGGGCTCGAGCGAGAAGGCGACGACGTCGGCCGGCAGGCCGGCCTCGACGGCGCGGCTCTGCTCGCCCGAGGCTGCGTACGACTGGCCGAAGTCGACGCCCTCGCCGGCCGCCGTCTTCTGGAAGGCGGGGATGATCTCCTCGTAGGCCTCCCTCGGCGTCGAGTAGGCGACGAGGGCGAGCTCGCCTCCGTCGCCGCCGGACGCCGAGGCCGACCCGCCTCCGCCGCAGGCGGTCGCGGCGAGGAGGACGAGGGCGGCGACCGCCACGAGGGCGCTGGGCAATGCGATCCGTGCGCGAGCGTGCGTCATCCGTCTGAACCCCACTTTTTCTACAACAAGAGTGGGGAAGTCATACCACAGCCTCCGGACCGCCTGTCAAATGCGAACCTACGGGGGTGATGCAGGAAGGCCGGGTGACGCTCGCCGACGGACGGACGCTCGCGTACGTCGAGCGCGGCGAGCCGGACGGGTACCCGGTCGTCTTCCACCACGGGACGCCGGGGAGCCGGCACGGCCACCATCCTGACCCGGACGTCTACCGCGGCATCCGCTTCTTCACGGTCGACCGGCCGGGCTACGGGCTCTCCGACCCGCTCCCCGGCAGGAGGGTCGCCGACGTCGCCGCCGACGTTTCCGAGCTCGCCGACCACCTCGGCCTCGAGCGGTTCGCCGTCTTCGGCGCCTCGGGCGGCGGGCCGCATGCGCTCGCCTGCGCGGCGCTCCTCTCCGACCGGGTCGATCGCGCGCTCGTCATGGTCGGCGCCGCGCCCTCCGACGATCCGGAGTTCGACTTCGTGGCGGGGATGGCCGACGTGAACGTCACCGAGTTCGGCGCCGCCCTCGAGGGGGAGGAGGCCCTCGCCGTCGTGCTCGCTCCCTGGGTGGAGCAGGTCGCCGAGGATCCGGAGGGGATGCTCGACCGGCTCGCCGAGGCGCTGCCCGACTACGACCGCGAGGTGGTCTCGCGGCCGGAGATCAGGGCGGAGATCCTCGCGTCGTTCGGGGAGTCCGTCCGCCAGGGCGCCCGCGGCTGGATCGACGACGACCTCGCCTTCGCCTCCCCGTGGGGGTTCGACCTGGCCGACGTTCGCGGGGAGGTGCGCCTCCTCCAGGGCGAGCTCGACGTCCTCGTCCCGCGGGCACACTGCGAGTACCTCGCGGACAAGCTCCCGCGCGCAACCTTCGAGCTCGTGCCCGGCGCCGGCCACATGCTCTTCGACCACTGGCCGGACGCCCTCACCCGGCTCGCCGGCCAACGCTCGTAGCGGCCCTTAGGGACACGGCCGGGGTCTGACCCCAGCCGTGTCCCGTGGAGCCGGGTCGACGACGCGTCGAGGGTGTGGAGCCACGTTCGCGATGAAAGCGCCTGGCTCAGGCAGCTCGGGGCCTCGCGGCGCGCCGCCGCCTCCCGAGTGCTCGCGCACCCGACCGAGGGGCCATGTCCGGGGTCTGACCCCGGACGTGGCCTAACGGGACGCGGCGAGGCGGCGGTCGACCTCCGCCGCGGCGAGGCCGCGCACCTCGACGAGCTTCCGCCGGGTCCGGCGGCCGGCGACGACGCTGACCTGGTCCGCGCGAACGCCGAGAGCCTGCGCGAGCAGCTCGACGAGTGCGTCGTTGGCCCGGCCGCGCTCCGGCGGGGCGGCGACCCGGGCCCGCCACCCGTTCCCGTGGCGGCCGACGAGCTCGCTCCGCGCCGCCCCCGGGGAGACCGTTACCTCGACCTTGGCCACGCCCGGGAGGCTGACACAGTTCTGACAGAATGGCTCGGAGTGAGGACGAAGGTCGAAGAGCTGCCCGAGAGCCGGGTGCGCCTCGAGATCGAGGTGCCCGAGGAGGACGTCCAGCACGCGCTGGAGCACGCCGCCTCGGACCTCGCCGGCTCCCTGCGCATCC
This sequence comes from Gaiellaceae bacterium, assembly GCA_036556565.1. GTDB lineage: Bacteria > Actinomycetota > Thermoleophilia > Gaiellales > Gaiellaceae > JAIBJN01. The sequence continues at coordinate 1,264 of DATBJE010000296.1, read as the reverse complement.
CCGGTTTCCGCAAGGGGAAGGCGCCGACCCAGGTCGTGGCGGCGCGGGTCGGCCGCGAGGCGCTCTGGGAGGAGGCCGTCCGCAGCCACCTCGACGGCTGGTTCTGGACCGCCGCCACGACGTCGGGGATCCGGCCGGTGTCGCGGCCCGAGGTCGAGGCCGACGAGGGCCCGCCCGACGAGGGCGAGACCTTCCGCTTCACGGCGACCGTGGCCGTCGTCCCGAAGCCCGAGCTCGCCGACTGGACCGAGCTCGAGGTCGGGGTCCCCGACTCCGAGGTTCCGGAGGCGATCGTGAGCGCCGAGCTCGACCAGCTGCGCGAGACGGTCGCCGAGCTCGCGCCCGTCGACGACCGCCCCGTCCAGCCGGGTGACGTCGCCCTCGTCGACCTGGCCGGCGACGAGCTGACGACGACGCAGCGCGACTACGTCGTCCAGGTCGGGACGAGCACGCTGGTCGACGAGATCGAGGCCGCGCTCGTCGGGATGTCCACGGGCGAGACGAAGGAGGTCGAGTTCGAGCTCGCCGACGACCGCAGCGCGAAGGTCGACGTGACCGTGAAGGAGATCAAGGAGAAGGTTCTGCCGCCGCTGGACGACGACCTCGCCCGCGCGGCCAGCGAGTTCGACACGCTCGCCGACCTGCGCGCCGACATCGAGGCGCGCCTGGGCGAGCAGCTCGAGGCCGAGATCGACGGCAGGCTGAGACAGGACGCCGTCGACGCTCTCGTCGCCGCCTCGACGTTCGACGCGCTCGAGCCGCTGGTCGAGCGCCGCGTCGCCGAGCTCGCCACCGGCTTCGTGCGCTCGATCGAGCGGCGCGGGCTGAGCTTCGAGACCTACCTGGCCATGACCGGCCAGACGCAGGACCAGGTGATCGCGATGCTGCGCGGCGAGGCCGAGCAGTCGCTCAAGCGGGAGCTCGTCCTCGACGCGGCCGCCGACCAGCTCGGCATCGAGGTGGCCGACCAGGAGATCGAGGAGCTCGTGCGCGAGCAGGCAGAGGAGGCCGGCGAGCCTCCCGACGAGGTCCTCGCCGCGGTGCGCGAGAACTCCGGCTTCGAGCAGCTCCGCGAGGACCTACGCATGCGCAAGGCGCTGGATGAGATCGTGTCGAGCGTGAAGCGCATACCCATCGAGGTGGCCCGGGCGCGCGAGCAGCTCTGGACGCCCGAGAAGGAGAACGCCCCTACCGGGATGAAGATATGGACGCCAGGAAGCGAGGGAGGCACATGAGCCCGTTGATCCCAATGGTCGTCGAGCAG
>DATBJE010000295.1:0-16916 GCA_036556565.1 Gaiellaceae bacterium | reverse complement strand
CCTCGCCGGCCCGATCCTCTGCTTCGTCGGCCCGCCCGGCGTCGGCAAGACGTCGCTCGGGCAGTCCATCGCGCGCGCGCTGGGCCGCAAGTTCGTGCGCATCTCCGTCGGAGGCGTGCGCGACGAGGCCGAGATCCGCGGCCACCGGCGCACCTACATCGGCGCGCTGCCCGGCACGATCATCCGCGCGCTCCGCGACGCCGAGTCGAAGAACCCGGTCTTCATGATCGACGAGATCGACAAGATGGGCTCGGACTGGCGCGGCGATCCCTCGAGCGCGATGCTCGAGGTGCTCGACCCGGCGCAGAACTCGTCGTTCCGCGACCACTACCTCGACCTCCCGTTCGACCTCTCGCAGATCCTCTTCATCTGCACGGGGAACCAGCTCGAGACGATCCCGGCGCCGCTCCGCGACCGCATGGAGATCATCCCGCTGTCGGGCTACACCGAGGACGAGAAGGTCGCCATCGCCCGGCGCTACCTCGTCCCGAAGCAGGTCGAGGCGCACGGGCTCGATCCCAAGAAGGTCACGTTCACCGAGAAGGCACTGCGCCTTGTCGTGCGCGAGTACACGCGCGAGGCGGGCGTGCGCAACCTCGATCGCGAGATCGCCTCGCTCTGCCGGAAGGCCGCGCGCGAGGTCGCCGAGGGGAAGCGCACCGGCGCCCGCATCGACGAGAAGCGCGTGCGCACGTGGCTCGGCAAGCGCCGTTTCTCGGGCGAGGTGCGAAAGCGCACGTCGGAGCCCGGCGTGGCCACCGGCCTGGCCGTCACCCCTGTCGGCGGGGACGTCCTCTTCGTCGAGGCGACGGCGATGCCGGGCCAGGGCCGCCTCACCGTCACCGGCCAGATCGGCGACGTCATGAAGGAGTCCGCGCAGGCCGCGCTCTCCTGGGTACGCGGGCACTCCGCCGAGCTCGGGCTCGGGTCCGACTGGTTCGAGGAGCGCGACGTCCACATCCACGTGCCCGCCGGCGCCGTGCCCAAGGACGGCCCGTCGGCCGGCGTCGCCATGGCGACCGCGCTGGCCTCGCTCGCCACGGGGAACCCCGTCTCCGAGAACGTCGCGATGACCGGCGAGATCACGCTCACCGGCCAGGTGCTGCCGATCGGCGGCGTCAAGGAGAAGGCGCTCGCCGCCCAGCGCGCGGGCATTTCCACGGTCATCCTGCCGCGTGAGAACGAGCCCGATCTCGACGATCTCCCGGACGATGTCCGCGACTCGATGACGTTCGTCCTGGCCGACGTCGTGACCGAGGTCCTCGAGGCCGCGTTCCCGGGCGGGACGGTGCTGGAGTTTTCGCGGGCCGCGGGCGGGTAGATTACGCCGGACGACGCCGACGAAAGGACGACGAGATGCGAGAGAAGGTCACCTACGCCGTGGACACCGCCCGGCCCTACGTGGAGCGGATCGCGCAGGACGAGGAGCTCCACGACCACGTCAAGAACGCCTACGCGTCCGCGAGGACCGTGTACGACCAGCTGCTCGGCGGCCGCGGCGCGACGGGCGCGGCGATGCGCGTGGCGCACGACAAGGACATCCAGGACGAGCTTCGGAGCGCCGTGGAAGAGCTCCGCAAGGCCGGCGGCCGCGTCCAGAGCGGCGGCAGCTCCCACACGAAGCGGAACGTCCTGCTTCTGCTCACGGGCATCACGCTCGGCGTCCTCTTCAACCCGAAGACGGGCCCCGAGACCCGCAAGTGGCTGAAGGACAAGGTCCTCGGCCCCGAGCAGCCGTTCGAGTACCAGTCGAACGAGAACTAGGCGCGAAGCCCTGCGAACGCGGGTGGGCGGCCCCTCTAGGGGGTCGCTTGCTACTACGGTGCTAATACGCGGAGGCGTCGCCGTTCGCCGCGTAGCGACCCCAAGAGCGGCAGGGCGCAGGAAGCCACTTGCTCCGAATCGGTCGCGCCCGCTTCCTTCTCAGCCCGCCGGGAAGCCTTCCCGCTCCGCCTTAGGTGCTGACCTCCCGAACCCAGATTGCCGCCGCCGCGGCCTCGAACTGGCGACAGGCCTCCGACCGGGTAGCGAGGTCGATGCATCGGAGTTGGAAGGCATCCCTGTAGCCACGGTTGTTCGCCATGGTCCAAGCTTCCTCGATGGTCTTCCCGAGGAGGTCTCCTAGGGAATCGTCTCCGCCAATCTCGTCTAGGTCGCTGTCTTCCGCGCGGGTGGTATCGACAGCGATCTCGTCCGTATCCGCGTGGCAGGTAAGGCGAATGCTCCCCCGATCAAAGACCAGTTCAAGGACTTCGTAGACTTCGGATAGGCGGCGGCCAGCACACCATCCAGACCTCCCACGCCTTCCCCGGCGGGGGCTGGCGTCGCAGATCCGTGCTGAGCCACACGCGAGGCTCTCCCGTGACCGCTGCTGCCCCAGGAGGCCCAGGGGCCGCACCTGGCTCCTCTCGGTCGGAGACGGCACCTCTCCGGAACCGGCGGACGGCCACGAGCCCTCCCGCGCGTCCGGTGGTCAGGACAGGACGCGGAGGCTTCTTGACGGGCGACGGGGCAGTACGCTTTCTCCGTGAGCAGAGGAAAGGTCGCAGCCTGCATTGGATTGGTCGTGTATTGGGCGCTGTTCCTGCTGCACGCCCAGGGAGTGTTCGAGGCCGCGCCGCGTGGAGACGTGGCCGACGCGGCGATGGTGATCGCCCTCTGCCTCGCGTTCGTGGTCGGCGTCTATGTGGGCCGCTGGTCCGTCCTCGGTCTGGCGGCGACCCCAGTGGTCGTACTTGGCTTGCTCCAGTGGACGGGCTACATAGAGCCCTTCCACGAGCCCACTCCTCCATTAGATGGCTGGCGATGGTGGATCGCGTGGTGCGGCGTACCACTCGCGTTCGGCGTATTCATACGAAGGAGAGCATTAGTTCCCTGGCCGCGTCCGCCGCAATCCCCCACGCCGAGATAACAGGCATCTGCAACGAGGGGCAGACGCCACCCGCGCAAATACGCTGCTAATACACGGGGAACCACGGGCGACACGCAGCGGCACGGAGGGGCCGAATGGGTGGCCGCGAGTCCGCTCCGGACGCCACGCTCCCGCACCACGCGACACGGAGCAGCATGGCCCCTGATCGAGTACCAGTCGAACGAGAACTAGGGCGCGAATCCCCCTACGCGCTCGCCGGTAGGCGCGACAGTAGACTCGCGCCCGTGCCGCGCTACCGGCTGGAGCTCCACTGGCCCGAGAGCCAGACGACCACTGCCGACTACGACTCCGGCGAAGACCTCCTCGAGGAGGGCGACACCTTCCAGGACGACCGGCACGCGGTCGTCTGGTACATCGAGCGGACCGAGCCCGAGCCAGAGCCGTTCCTCGCCCGGCTCGTCTGCCGCGTCGAGCCCGAAGCCGCGTAGCGACCGTCCTACGAGCTCCCGGCGGCTACCCGAAGTGGTTGCCGCTGCACTCGTAGAGCACGCCCGGCTTGGGCGTGTACATGGCGTCGCGCATGCAGTTCTGACCGCTCCCGAGCGAGATCCCGTGCGTGACCTCGTTGTCGAAGAGGTGCACGTCGCCCTTGCCGCCGCCGTAACCGATGGGGACGTAGATGTCATCGACGAGCACGCGGTTGCCGCGGATGACGATGTTCTTCAGCGTCTCGCCGTGGTCGCCCACCTTGATCGTCGAGGAGATCGGCGGCGGGTTCGGGCCCGGCTGGGTGAAGAGGTTGTTCTCCAGCGTGACGTTCTCGATGACGTCGCCGGCCTCGCCGTTGATCCAGACGTGGAAGACGGCGCAGTTGTAGAAGTGCGTGTTGCGGATCGTGATGTCGAGCCCGCCCCAGAGGGCCAGGCACTCCTGGTGCTGGCGGTACATCCGGGCGTCGTGGATGACGGCGCCGTCGATGAGGATGTTCCGCGGCGCGTGGCCGCTGCCCCACTCGATCTTCGTGTTCTCGTCGATCCCGGGGCCGAAGTCGCCGCCGAGCACGGTGACGTCGTCGGCGCCGAACCAGATCATCCCCGCGTCGATGTCCTTCAGGGTCACGTGGTGGGAGTGCTCGCGCCCGACGGAGACGCCGCACTGATGGAGTTGGCCGCCGACCTTCGCGTAGCTCGTCTCCACGCCCTCGACGCTCACGTACGTCGCGCCCTCGAAGCCGAGGCAGCCGACCCGGGCGCCGAGATCGCCGACGACGACGCGCTGCCCGGCCGATGCGACGATCCGGACGTCGGGAGCGGCGGCGCCCGCCTTGGGCCCGAAGATCTGCGAGCGGTAGCGGCCGCCGGCCACCTCGACGACGTCGCCGGGGTCGGCGAGCCGGTAGGCGCGGTCGAAGCTCCTGCACGGCGCCGCCTGCGTGCACGGGCTCGCGTTGCTCCCACCCGGGGCGACGAACAGGTCGCCTGACCCGCCGAAGACCGGCGGCGGGCACGTCGCGGTCGACCCGACGACGACCCGCCGGCGTGACGTAGCGTGGCGCGTGCGCGCCTCGACGCCGAGCCGGTAGCTCGTGCTGCAGAAGAGGCCGCCGTAGGTCCGGCTGCGGGCCGTCGTCGACCCTGTCCTGACGCCGTCCCGGAACGTCACGAACCGCGCACCGCGCGGCCCGCTCCAAGCGTAGGAGATCGAGCCCGGGGTCGCCGAGACGACGTGGACGTGGGTCGGAGCTCGGACCGCCGCCGATGCTCCGGGGACGAGCACGAGCGTGGCGAGCGCCACACCCAGAGCGATTCCACGAACGCGCACCAGCAGCCTCCCCGGTCGCTACCCCTCGATGACGTCGGAATCGGCACGGCGTCCGCGCGTCTCGTCCCTCGAAAGGGGGACACACCCGGGAACAACCGGTGTGCGCAGCCCGTCTAGGGGGCATGAGGACGTTTTTCGTCATCGCGCTCGTGAGCATCGTCGTCGCGGCTTGCGGTGGAACCGAGACGACCGGCCCCGCCGACACGCGGCCGCAGGGACCGGCGACCGTCCGCGTCGAGCAGCTCTACGACACGTCCGACGGGATGTACGTCGAGGGTGCGTACTCGTACGTCCGGATCGAGGACACGAACGGGAACGAGCTGGTCGAGAAGCGGCTCGACGACTCGGATGGGGGCGACGACGTCACGCTGGTCTCGACGACGACGCTGAGCCTCGACCCGGGGACGTACCGTCTCGTCAGCTACCAGAGACCGTGCGACGGCAACTGCGGCTACCTCGACCCGCCGGCCGACCGTTGCGCCCGCGAGATCACGGTCGAGCCGGGCACCCCGCTGGAGGTCACGATCAACGTCCGGCCCGCCGAGGGCTGCGCGATCGCGACGGCGAGCTAGTCGCCGAAGCCGGGGTCGGCGCCGACGATGACCGGCTGCGAGGCGCCCTCGCCGAACAGCTCGGGCATGACGAGGTACGAGGAGAACGTCTCGTCGCCGAGGCCGGAGAGCGTCGAGATGTCGTCGGCCTCGAGCAGGACGGCGCCGGCCTGAGGCGCCTTGCCCGGGCTCGGCTGCCAGCCGCCGAAGGCGAGGTCGTCCAACCGCTGCCACGCGAGGAGGTACGGATAAGGGTCGACGGCGCCGTCGTAGCCCATCCAGAGCAGCGGGCGCGGGTGGACCTCGAAGTGGAGATGCGGCGGCGTCCCCGCCGCGTCGCCCGTCGTCCCGACGAAGCCGACGACGTCGCCGGCCTTCACCTGCGCGCCCTCGCGGGCGAGCGACGAGTAGGCGGAGAGATGCGCGTAGTAGAACTCGTTCCCGGCCGCGTCGCGGACCCACAGCCGGTTCCCGCCGACGTCGTTCCAGCCGACGCTGAAGAGCGTCCCGTCGGCGACGGCAAGGACGGGCGCCCCGAGCGTGGCGAAGATGTCGTTGCCGTGGTGCCAGCCCGTCGTCGCCCGCGGGGCGCCGAAGTCGTCCGAGAACGACGAGGGGCCGTACACGGGGAAGACGTAGCCGCCCTCGGTGAGCTTCGCGTCGACGTCGGGCGGGGTTCTCACCTCGGGCTGGGGGTGGGGCATGCCGGAGGGCGGCGCGACGGGCTCCTGCGGAGGCTTCGAGGTGGGCGGTGGAGGCGCGAGGGGCGGCGGCGCGGCCTTGGGCGCGCTCGCGGCCGCCTCCGCGTAGCCGACGACGATCTCGGTGCCGGCCGGGAGGCCGCCGTGGGCTGACGTGAGGACGACGTGGAGGCCGGAGACGAAGCCGCGGTAGCCGAGCCGCGAGCTCTTCTGGCGCACGACCGCCTGCTCGAGGAGAACGACGTAGCCCCAGTCGGCGAGGACGACGCGCTTGTTCGGGGAGGCGGAGACGGCCTGGCCCAGGATCGCGAGGTTGGACACCGACGACGCGCCGAGCGAGCCGTCCGCGGCCTTCCCCGAGGCGTGAGCGCTCGCCTTCGAGAAGACGGCGTCGGCGGTGATCTCGCCCCCGAAGAGCGACACCGACTGGATCGACGCGCTCGCCGTCGACTCCCCGCCCGCGGTGCTCGCCGCCGAGGTCGCGGAGCCGATCGCGACGGCGCCGTCCGCGTACGACCAGCCGCCCGAGCTCGCGCTCCGGCGTGGAGGCGCCGAGACGCCGGCCGCCGACGCCGAGGGCCCGCCGGGAACGCTGACGCTGACCCCGGTCGCGCGAGCGGACGACGCCGGCGAGCTTGCAGCCTGGGCGGATGCCCCGAGCGCGAGGACCACGAGCGCGACGAGCGTCCCGGAAACGACGCGGTTGGCCACCATCCCGGACATTATCGGCCGGGAGGGCCCGACGGTGAGCCCTGGCTGCGCAGCGAGCCTCTCGCCGACCAGCCCAGCTGCGCGGCGACGACGAGCAGGAGCCCGGCGAAGAGGTCTCGCAGGAGATCCTCGGGGAGGGCTGTCGCCAACTTCGCGCCTCCGAGCACTCCGACGATCGCCGTCACGCCGATGGCGATGCCCTCGCGCAGGCGCACGTTGCCCGCGCGGTGCTGCTGCCAGGCGCCGACGGCGACGACGGGGATGATCGCGGCGAGCGACGTCGCCTGCGCGGCAAGCTGGCCGAGGCCGACGACGAACGCGAGCGTCGGCACGAAGAGCACGCCGCCGCCGACGCCGAACATCCCGGACAGCGCCCCGGCGGCGAAGCCGAGCGCGATCGCGAGCAGAAGCGTCTCGACGCTCACTCGACGAAGAGGACGACGGCCACGACGACGAGGAACACCGCGAAGAGGAGGGTGAGCGACCCCGATGTCACCCGGCTCTGCAGCCGAACGCCCGCGAACGTCCCGGCGACGGCGGGGAGCCCGACCAGCGCCGCGTCGCGCCAGTGGACGTGATCGAGGAGCGAGAACGACGTCGCCCCGGAGAGCGCCGTGATGAAGATGGCGACGAGCGACGTCCCGGTGGCGGCGCGAGAGTCGAAGCCGGCGAGGAGGACGAGCAGCGGCACGACCACGATCCCCCCGCCGACGCCGAAGAGGGCGCTCATGAACCCCGACGCGACGCCGATGCCCCCGAGAACCCAGAACGACGGTTTGGGCATCGGCACGGTCGTATCTTAAGAGCCGTGCCCGAGGCCGCCGACCTGCTCGCCCCGCTCGCCCGCGAGCCCGGGCGGAGCGCGATCGTCCTCGACGTCGACGGCACGCTCGCCCCGATCGTCGCCCGGCCCGAGCTCGCCGAGGTTCCCGAGGCGACCCGGGCCGAGCTGCGCCGGCTCGTGGCCCGGTACCTGCTCGTAGGCTGCGTGAGCGGCCGGGTGGGCGGGGACGCCGAGCGCCTCGTCGGCGTCCCGGGGATCACAATCGTCGGCAACCACGGCCTCGAGCTCGACCCGCGGGCGCAGGCCTACGCGGCGCAGATGGCGGCGTTTCGCGACGTGACCGCCCTGCCCGTCGAGGACAAGGGCCTGTCGCTCTCCTACCACTATCGAGAGGCACCGGACGAGGCCGCGGCCCTCGCGGGGCTCGAAGGCATCGCCGAGCGGGCCCGCGCGGAGGGCCTCGATGCCCGCTGGGGCCGCAAGGTGCTGGAGATCCGGCCGCCGGTCGAGGCGGACAAGGGAACCGCCGTCCGCGTCCTCCTCGAGCGCGCCGGGGCGAGCCTCGGCCTCTACGCCGGGGACGACACGACCGACCTGGATGCCTTCGCCGGCCTCGTGGCCGCGGGCCTCGACCACGCCGTCCGGGTCGCGGTCGCTTCCGACGAGGGGCCCTCCGAGCTCGCCGCTGCCGCGGACCTCGTCGTCCCGGGCCCGGCAGCGCTCGCCGACCTGCTCCGTCTGCTCTAGGCGGCTTCGGCTTCGCGCCGGAGCACGTCCCAGGCGAGCCGGACGTCGTCCTCGGTCGTGCGCGCGTTCCCGATCGCGAGGCGGAGCACGTAGCGCCCGTCGAGGATCGTGTGGGAGATGTAGATCTCGCCGCTTCTGTTCACGCGCTCGAGGAGCGCCTCGTTCTCCTCGTCGGATCCCTCGCGCCGGAAGCAGACGACCGAGAACGGCACCGGGGCGACGATCTCCCAGCCCGAGCTCTCCTCCACCCAGGACGCGAAGAGCTGCGCGAGGCGGACGTGCTCGCGGATGCGCTCCTGCAGCCCCTCGCGACCGAAGCAGCGGAGGACCGCCCACAGCTTGAGCGCGCGGAACCGGCGGCCGAGCGCCGGGCCGTAGTCCATGAGGTTCGTGACGTCCTCGTCGCTCGTCCGCAGGTACTCGGGCACGAGGCTGAACGCCGCGCGGAGCACGTCGGGCCGGCGCGTGTAGAGCACCGAGCAGTCGACCGGGGTGAAGAGCCATTTGTGCGGGTTGACGACGAGGGAGTCCGCGCGCTCGACCCCCGCGAGCGCCCAGCGGTGCTCCTCGCAGACGGCGGCCGGACCGGCGTACGCGGCGTCCACGTGGAGCCACGCGCCCGCCTCGGCGCAGAGGTCGGCGATCGCCGGGACAGGATCCACGGATGTGCTCGACGTCGTCCCCACGGTCGCGACCACCGCGGCCACTTCGCCCCCCTCGAGCGCCTCGGCGAGCGCGTCCGGCCGCATCCGGAACTCGCCGTCGGCCGCCACCTTGCGCAGCGGCAGCTCGAGGAGGCGCGCCGCCTTGTCGACCGACGAGTGCGCGTGCTCGGAGCAGACGACGGTCCCGCCGGGCCTCAGGTGACGGGCCGCGGCGAGGGCGGCGAGCGTCGACGTCGATGCGGTGTCCTCGATGTGCCCGTGCAGCTCCGCGGGGAGCCCGATCAGCTGGCGCAGCCAGTCGACGGCCAGCTCCTCGAGCTCGGTCGCCGCGGGGGACGTCCGCCAGAGCATCGCGTTCACGTTGAGAGCGGCGATGAGGAGCTCGGCGAGGATCCCCGGCTCGCTGCCGGTGATGGAGAAGTACGCGAAGAAGCGCGGGTGGTTCCAGTGCGTGATGCCGGGCAGGAGGATCTCGTCGAGATCGCGGAGGACGGCGGAGAAGGGCTCGGGCGCCTCCGGCGGCGAGACGGGAAGGGCCGACCTGACCTCCCCGGGCTCGACCCGGGAGAGGACGGGCAGCTCGCGCACTCCCTCCAGGTAGCCCGCGACCCACTCGGCCGCGGCGGCGGCGTCCTCGCGGAACCGGTCGGTCACGACTTCATCAGCTTCCGCGCCTGCGCCCACGTGCGCGTGTTCACGACCTGCTCGGGCCGGACCCAGCCGCGACGGGCCTGGGCGACGCCGAGCTCGAGGTTCTCGAGCTCGTGCAGGCGGTGCGCGTCGGTCGAGACGACGAGCAGCACGCCCGCCTCCGCAGCCGCCCGCGCGTGCGTGTCCGAGAGGTCGAGCCGGTCCGGCTGCGCGTTGATCTCCAGGAAGGTGCCCGTCTCGACGGCCGCCTCGAGGACGCGCTCGAAGTCAAGCTCGTAGGGGACGCGGCGGTTGATCTTCCGCCCCGTCGGGTGCCCGATGCAGTCCACGTGCGGGTTGGCCATCGCCGCGAGCAGCCGGCCGGTCAGGCGCTCGCTCGGCTGGTCGAAGCCGGAGTGGATCGACGCCATGACCCAGTCGCGCCGGGCCAGGGCCTCGTCGGGCAGGTCGAGGCTCCCGTCGGCGCGGATGTCCACCTCGACGCCGGCGAGGACCTTGATCCCGGACACGCGCCCGTTCAGCTCGGCGATCGCCTCGGTCTGCCGCTCCATGCGCCCGTCCCGGAGGCGGCGCGCGTGGTCGCAGATGGCCACGTAGCGGTGGCCGAGGTCGCGGGCCGCCGCGACCATCTCCTCGAGCGTCGCGCGGCCGTCGGACCAGTCGGTGTGCATGTGCAGGTCGCCGGCGATGTCCCCGAGCTCGACCAGCCGCGGCAGCGCGTCGTCGCGCGCGGCCTCGAGCTCGCCCCGGTTCTCGCGCAGCTCGGGCGGGATCCAGGCGTAGCCGAGGTGGCCGTAGACGGCCTTCTCGTCGTCGGCGTGGAAGGTCTCGTCGGTCTCGACGTCGAGCACGCCGTACTCGGAGACGGAGAGCCCCCGCTTGAGCGCCTCCTCCCGCAGCGCGACGTTGTGGTCCTTCGAGCCCGTGAAGTGCTGGAGCAGGCTCCCGTAGTCCTCCGGTGGCACGACGCGCAGGTCGAAGCGGAGGCCGTCGTGGGAGACGACCGTCGCCTTCGTCGAGCCGTGCGCGGCGATCTCGGCGACCCAGGGCCGCTCGACGAAGAACGCCGTCAGCGCCGGCGGGTCCTCGGCGGTCGCGATGATGTCGAGGTCGCGCACGGTCTCGGCGCGCCGCCTGGCGCTCCCGGCCTCCGAGACGCGCTCGGCCAGCCCGCTGGCCTCGATCTCGGCCACGGCCCGCCGGACCGCGGGCAGCACCCGCCCGAGCAGGACGCGCCCCGTAGCCGCCGAGGCGCGGGCCGGAGCGGTCAGCTCCTTGAGGATCTTCTCCTCGGTCTTCGCGCCGAGGCCGGGCAGCGCGCGCAGGCGCTCCTGCTCGGCCGCCGCGCGCAGATCGTCGAGCGACTCGACGCCCAGCTCGGCCCAGAGCTTGCGCGCCGTCTTCGGGCCGAGACCGGGGACGTGCATCACGTCGACGAGCCCGGGCGGAAGCTTCGCGCGCAGCTTCGCGAGCGCCTTCAGGTCTCCCGTCTCCGTGAACTCGACGATCTTGCCCTCGATCGTCGAGCCGATGCCCGAGAGCCTCGTCGCCTTCTGGTCGAGGGCAAGCTGGGCGACCGGAACGGCCGACTCGCGGATGCGGGCGGCCGCCCGCCGGTACGCCGCGAGGCGGAACGCGTCGGCGCCGTCGAGCTCGAGCATGTCGGCGAGCAGGTCGAACTGCTCGGCGAGCTGGGCGTTCGAGGGCAGCGTGCCAGGCACGCGGCGATGATACGCGCGTGCGGCTGGTCGTCTGCCTCCCGACCTACGACGAGATCTCGAACCTCGAGCCGATGGCCCGGGCGCTCGGCGCCGTCCTCGACGGGATGGGGATCGAGGGGCGCGTCCTCGTCATCGACGACGCCTCGCCCGACCGCACGGGCGAGCTGGCCGACCGGCTCGCGGCCGAGCTCGCCTTCCTCGACGTGCTCCACCGCGAGCGGAAGGACGGCCTCGGGCCGGCGTACGTGGCCGGCTTCGAGCGGGCGCTCGGCGCCGGAGCCGACCTCGTGGCCACGATCGACTGCGACTTCTCCCACGATCCCGCCGACCTGCCGCGCCTCGTGGAGGCGACCGCCCGCGCCGGCGTCACGCTCGGCTCCCGCTACGTCGAGGGCGGGGAGGTCGCCGACTGGGGGGCCGTGCGTCGGGCCGTGAGCCGCGGCGGCTCCCTCTATGCCCGCCTCTGGCTCGGGATCCCCGTCCGCGACGCGACGTCGGGCTTCCGCGTGTACCGGCGGGAGGCGCTCGAGGCGATCGACCCGGCGCGCGTCGTCGCGCGCGGCTACGCGTTTCAGATCGAGATGGCCTACCGCGCGCTGCGGGCCGGGTTCGCGGTCGAGGAGGTGCCGATCCGCTTCAGCGACCGCGTCGAGGGCGGCTCGAAGATGGGGCCCGGGATCGTGCTCGAGGCGGCCGTGAGCGTGCCGCGCCTCCGGCTCGCAGCGGCGCGGGGGCGTCTGTGACCGTGGCTATAGTGACCCCGTGGCCGAGCTCGCGCACGTCGGGGACGCCGACTTCGAGCAGGAGGTGCTCCGGTCGGAGCGCCCCGTCGTCGTCGACTTCTGGGCGCCCTGGTGCGGCCCCTGCCGCGTCATCGGCCCCATCCTCAAGGACATGGCCGCGGAGCACGGCGATCGCGTGCGGTTCGTCGCGCTGAACGTCGACGAGAACCCCGTGACGCAAACCCGCTACGGCGTGCTCTCGATTCCCACCGTGATCGTGTTCGACGGCGGGGAGCCGAGGGAGACCGTGCTGGGCGCCAGGCCCCGGAGCGCCTACGAGGGCGCGCTGGAGCCCTGGCTCTCCCCCGCGGCGTCGTAGCGACGGAGGGCGTCCCAGCCGGACACGGCGAGCGGCCGCCCGTCGAGGCGGACCTCGACCCCGGAGCCTTCTTCGCAGCGCCCGACGACAGGAAGGCCGAGCTCGTGGGCGTCCTCGGGGGCAACGGCGGCGAGAAGCTCGTAGTCCTCGCCCATCGTCCAGAAGGGAAGGTTGGCGACCTCGTCGATCCGCGCCGCGCGCGGGATTCGCTCAGCCTCGAGCACGATCCGGCAGCCGGAGCGCTCGGCGATGCGGGCCGCGTCGCCCGCGATCCCGTCCGAGAGATCGACCAGCGCGTGCGCCACGCGCGCGAGGCGCCGTCCCTCGTCGAGACGGAGGGGCGGCCTGCGGTGGCGCTCGACGAGCTCGTCGAAGCCGCCGAGGCCCTCCTTCAGCGCGTGGAGGCCGGCCGCGGAGCCTCCGAGCGGGCCGGTGACCACGAGCCTGTCCCCCGGGAGCGCGCCGGCCCGTCCCGGCACGCGCTCGCTCCTGCCGACGGCGGCGACCGAGAGGACGAGGGACGGCGAGGCCGTCGTGTCGCCGCCGGCGACGGGGACGCCGGGCTCGGCGAGCCCCTCGTACAGCTCGATGACGTCGTCCAGCTCGGTCTCGGCCGGTAGGGCCAGTCCGACCAGCAGGGCGTCGGGCTCGGCTCCCATCGCGGCGAGGTCGCTGAGGTTGACCGCGGCGGCCTTGTAGCCGAGATCGCGGAACGAGGTCCAGTCGAGCCGGAAGTGGACGCGCTCGACGAGCAGGTCATGCGTGAGCACGACCCCGCCGGCGAGGACGGCCCCCTCGGCGTCCAGGCCGCGCGCGAGCCCGCGCCGCTCGAGCTCAGCGAGGAGCCCGAACTCTCCCGACTGCCCGAGCCTCAAGATGGAAGACGTCGACGGGGCCCGAGCCGGCGCCGAGGCCGGCGAGCCCGTTCCTGACCGCCTCGGAGGCGACGGCGGCCGCTCCGCGGGCGGCCTCCTCGAGGCTCTCGCCGCGCGCCAGGAGCGCCGCCAGGCCGGCCGAATGGGTGCAGCCGGCGCCGTGGGTCGCCTCGTCGCCGTAGCGCTCCACCGGGATCGGGACGTGCTGCTCGCCGTCGAAGAGCCAGTCGACCGGCTCCTCGCCGTGCCCGCCGGTGACGATCACCGCCGGCGCCCCCAGCCCGTGGATCGCCTCGGCGAGCCCACGCCGGTCGGCGTCGTCCGCGTACGGGACGCCGGCGAGGACGCACGCCTCGTGCAGGTTGGGCGTGACGACGGTCGCGAGCGGCACGAGCTCCGAGACGAGGACGCCGACGGCGTCGTCCTGGAGGAGCTGCGCTCCGGAGGCGGCCACCATCACCGGATCGACGACCAGCGGCACCGGCCGTTCCGAGAGGAACCCGGCGACGACCTCGATGATCCGCGCGCTGAAGAGCATCCCCGTCTTCGCCGCGTCGACGCCGATGTCGTCGAAGACCGCCTCGAGCTCGGCGCGCACGAACTCCGGCGGCGCCTCGTGGACGGCGGTGACGGCCGTCGTGGACTGCGCGGTGAGGGCCACGACGGCGCTCATGCCGTGGCAGCCGAGAGCCGCGAACGCCTTCAGGTCGGCCTGGATCCCGGCGCCGCCGCCGGAGTCCGAGGTGGCGATCGTCAGGCAGCGGGGAACCACGGGGAGCCAACGCTAGCATCGGGCACGTGACCACCGTCACCTGGGAAGGGCTCCTCGAGGGCGAGGAGCTCGCGCACGTCGCGGAGGTGCCCGAGCGAGAGGCGCGGACCGCCGACCTTCCACGGCTGCACCCGCGCCTCGAGGCCGCGCTCGCGGCGCGCGGAGTCGACGGCCTCTACACGCACCAGGCCGACTCCCTCGCGGCGGCGCGCCGGGGCGAGCACCTCGTCGTCGCCACCGGGACGGCGAGCGGCAAGACGCTGGCCTTCAACCTCCCGGTGCTCGACGCCATCGCCGCCGACCCGAAGGTGCGGGCCCTCTACCTCTACCCGACGAAGGCGCTGGCGCAGGACCAGGCCCGCGCGCTCGGCGAGCTGCGGCTGCCGCGGCTGCGCGCCGCGATCTACGACGGCGACACGGAGCCCGAGCGCCGGCGGGACATCCGGCGGTCGGCGAACCTCATCCTCACGAACCCCGACATGCTCCACGTCGGCGTCCTCCCCCACCACGACCGCTGGGCGGACGTCCTCGCGAACCTCCGCTACGTCGTCGTCGACGAGGCGCACGTCTACCGCGGCGTGTTCGGCTCGCACGTCGGGAACGTCCTGCGGCGCCTGCGCAGGGCCGCCGCGATCTACGGGGCCGAGCCGCAGTTCCTCCTCGCCTCCGCGACGATCGCCAACCCGGGCGAGCTCGCGCATTCCCTCCTCGGCGTCGACACGACGGTGATCGCCGAGGACGGAGCGCCCCGGGCCGCGAGGACGATCGCCTTCTGGAACCCACCGCTCCTGGACGAGCCGCTCCAGCTGCGCGCGAGCGCGCTGGGGGAAGGCGCCCGGCTGCTGGCCGAGCTCGTCTCGCGGAACCTGCGCACGATCTGCTTCGCGAAGAGCCGCAAGGCCGCCGAGCTCATCCACCGGTTCGCAAGCGACCGACTCGACGCGGAGACCGCGGCGCGGCTCTCCCCGTACCGCGCCGGCTACACCCCGGCGCAGCGACGGGCCATCGAGCGGCGGCTGGTCGAGGGCGACCTCCTCGGCGTGACCGCGACCGACGCGCTCGAGCTGGGGATCGACATCGGGCTCCTCGACTGCGCGATCTCCGTCGGGTTTCCGGGGACGGTCGCGAGCCTGCGCCAGCAGTGGGGCCGCGCCGGGCGGCGCCAGCACGGGCTCGCCGTGCTCGTGGCCAGCGAGGACGCGCTCGACCAGTTCTTCATGCGCGAGCCGGAGGCGCTCCTCGGCCGCAGGGTCGAGGCGGCGATCCTCGACCACGCGAATCCGCGCATCCTCGACGGCCACGTGCTCGCGGCAGCCTTCGAGGCGCCGATCGACGAGCGCGACCGCGAGACCCTCGGCGACGCCGCGCTCGCCCGCGCCGAGGCGCTCGTCGAGGGCGGCGATCTCAGGCGCACGAAGGCGGGCATCGTCTGGGCGGGCCGGGACTATCCCGCCGCCAGGGTCGGCCTCCGCTCGGCGAGCCCGGAGTCCGTCGCGGTCGTGGACGCCGCGAGCGGCTCGATCCTCGGCGTCGTCGAGAGCGAGCGGGCTCCGTCGACGGTCCACGAGGGCGCCGTCTACCTCCACCTCGGCGAGTCGTTCCGCGTCCTCGAGCTCGACCTCCCCGCGCGGACCGCCCTCGTGGAGCCGTTCGCGGGCGACTACTACACGCAGGCGAAGAAGGAGACGACCACGGCGATCGAGGAGGAGGAGCTCGCGGGCCGCCGGCTGGGCATGGACGCCTGCTTCGGGCGTGTGAGCGTCACGGAGCAGGTCGTCGCCTACCAGAAGCGGTCGATCCGCGACCAGGCGGTCCTCGACCTCGTCGCCCTCGAGCTGCCGCCGTCCACATTCGAGACCGAGGCGATCTGGTACCTCCCCGACCCGGGCCAGCTGGAGGGCCTCGAGCCCCTGCCGCGCCTGCTCGGCTCCCTCCACGCCGCCGAGCACGCCATGATCGCGGTGCTCCCGCTCTGGGCCATGTGCGACCGCTGGGACATCGGCGGCCTGTCCACCAACCTCCACTTCCAGACGGGGCGCCCGACCGTGTTCGTCTACGACGGGCATGCGGGCGGGGTCGGCATCGCCCGGCGCGGGTACGACGAGCTCGCAGGCTGGGTGGGCGACACGGAGGCGCTGCTGGCCGGGTGCCCGTGCGCCGACGGGTGCCCCTCCTGCGTCCAGTCGCCGAAGTGCGGGAACCTCAACGAGTTCCTCGATAAGGACGGCGCGCTCACCCTGCTCCGGCGGATGCTCGCCGGAGCATGAGACTCTTCGCGCCGCGTGTCCCGTTCGAGTGGGGCGCCTCAGGCTGAAGGAGCTCCGGGGACGGCCCCGAGTTGCTGCATCAGCGCGAGCGCGTCGAAGACGCCCCAGTGCTCGTGGGCAAGGCCGTCGTCGCCGAACCGGATGATGTCGATCAGCTGGACGTCGACGCTCTTGCCGGAGGCGGGCATGCCCATGAACTCGCCCTGGTGCGTTCCTGTCGCGCGAACGCGCGCGACCACCTTGTCACCGCTCGCGAGGATGTCCTGCGCCTCCATGTGCATATCGGGGAACGCGGCCCGGTACATGTGGAACAGCTGCTGGACACCTTCCTTCGTCGGCTCGAGGCCGGGCGTTTCCTCATGCTCGACGAAGTCGTCCGCGAGGCACTCGCCGAACCCGTCGATTTCCCCGGCACTGATCAGCTCGTACAAGCGCCTCATCGTGACCGTGTGGTCCATCGTGTTTCCTCCGGTTCGCGGGCGGTCGGTCAGGCCTCGACCAGGATCACGAGCGTCTCGGGGATGACCCCGTCGTAGGCCATCGCCTCGGCGGCCGCTTCCGTCTCCATCGCGGCCACGAGGGCGTCCATGTCCGGGACGTCCAGGAGCACGCCGACCCGGGTCGGGTTCTGCGGGTCGACGAAGGTCCGGATGTTCGTGACCCCGAGAGGCCCGAAG
>DATBJE010000294.1:0-7887 GCA_036556565.1 Gaiellaceae bacterium | reverse complement strand
GCCTCGAGGGGATCGAGAAGGGCTACGAGCTGCCGCCTCCGATGGAGAGCAACCTCTACAAGCTGACGGCGGAGGAGCGGAAGGAGCGGGGCATCGTCGCGCTCCCGGAGACGCTCGGCGAGGCGATCGACGAGCTCGCCGACTCCGACCTCGTGCGCCGAGCCTTCGGCGACCACATCTTCACGAACTACGTCAAGCTCAAGCGGCAGGAGTGGGACGACTACCGCGTCCAGCTGACGCCCTGGGAGCTCGAGAAGTACCTCTCGGTGCTTTAGAACTCGAATCGAAATGGAAGCCTTGTGCCGCCCCGGCGCCCTGGGCGGCGCGATGCGGCGGCGTCGGTCGCGCCCGTATTCTCGAATACGAGCGCTCCCTGCGTCCTTGCCTCGCACTCGCCCCTGACGCCGCGTCGACGAAGCGTCATTCCGACTCGAGTTCTCGAGACGGTTCCGCCTTGTGGCTTCGGGCGGGGAGGCGTAAGATGGCTGGCGGTGTCGCCGCTTCTCCGAGAAGCGGGGGACTGACTGACGGCCGACCGCGAGCTGCTTCTCTGAGCAGCTCGTGGTCGTTTCGGAGCCCGCGGATCCCGGCGGGATCTGGTAAGCAGAGAGCATGAGTCGGGGCCACGTGCTCGTCGTCGACGACGACGCCGACATCCGGGGGCTGCTGCGCGAGCTGCTCGAGCGCCAGGGCTATCAGGTCACGGAGGCCGCGAACGGGCGGGAGGGACTGCGGGCGCTGTACGCCTCCCCGCCGGACGTGGTCCTGCTCGACGTCTCGATGCCCGAGCTGGACGGGTGGGAGACGTTGGAGCGCATCCGGGACGTCTCGGAGGTGCCGGTGGCGATGCTGACCGCCCGCGCCGCCGAGCTGGAGAAGGTGCGCGGCCTCAAGGCCGGCGCCGACGACTACATCACGAAGCCGTTCGGCCGCCAGGAGGTCCTCGCGCGCATCGAGGCGATGCTCCGCCGGGGCGGCGATCGCGGGCCCTCGCAGGACACGTACGCCGACGAGCTCCTGACCGTCGACTTCGCCCAGCGACGCGTCGAGGTCAGGGGAAGCGACGTCCAGCTGACGCCGCTCGAGTTCCGGCTGCTGGCGGCGTTCGTCCGCCACCCCGGGCAGCTTCTCTCGCACGACCAGCTGCTCGACCTCGTCTGGGGCGACTCGTTCGCGTCCTCCCGCGACCAGGTGAAGCTCTACGTCGGCTACCTCCGCCGCAAGCTCAAGGCCGCGGACGAGAGCGCGGAGCCGATCGAGACGGTGCGGGGCTTCGGCTACCGCTACCGGCCGACGCTGGCCTAGAGCGCGACCTGCGCCGGCTCGGCGAGCTCGGCCTCGTCGCGCACCGGGAGCTCGACGCGGAACGTGGTGCCTGCGCCCTCCTCGCTGGCGACGCCGATGCGGCCCGCGTGCGCGTCCACGATCGCCTTCGAGATCGCGAGCCCGAGCCCGGTGCCCTGGATCGCCTGCTCCGTCGCCGTCGACGTCCGGAAGAAGCGCTGGAAGAGGAACTCCTGCTCGTCGGCGGGGATGCCGATCCCGCTGTCGCGCACCTCGACGACGACGCGCCCCTGCATCTGGTGCACGCGGACGTCGACGCGTCCTCCGTCCCCCGTGAACTTGATCGCGTTCGAGACGAGGTTGTCGAGCAGCTGCGCGATCCGCGCGTAGTCGCCGTTGATCGGCTGCACCGGGCCCGTGGCGAGGGTGAGGGTGATGTCCTTGGCCTCGGCCTGCGGCCGCGCCGTCTCGACGCTCTCCGAGGCGACGGCCCCGAGGTCGAGCGGCCCGAGCTCCAGCGTCAGCTTCCCTGCCTTCACCTGCGCGAGGAAGAGGAGGTCGCCGACGAGGTGGAGGAGGCGGTTCGTGTTGCGCTCGACGACGCCGAGGAACTGGAGCTGGTCGTCGGTCAGCTCGCCCGCCTCCCCGTCGAGGAGCAGCTCGGTGTAGCCGCGGATGGACGTGAGCGGCGTGCGGAGCTCGTGCGAGACGAGCGCGAGGAACTCGTCCTTGAGCCGGTCGAGCTCGCGCAGACGCTCGTTCTGCGCCGCGAGGTCGTGCTGCGCGGCCTCGGCCGCCGCGCGCGCGTCCTTCTCGGCCGCGAGCAGCCGCTCGCGCTCGGCCTCCGCCTGGATGCGATCGGTGACGTCACGGTCGGTCCCGCGCCAGCCCACGAGCTCGCCGGCGTCGTCGACGACGGGGGTGGCCGTGCTCTCGAGGTGATGGATCGTCCCGTCGGCCGCCCGGCACCGCCAGACGATCCCCGTCCAGCCCCGGCCCTCCTTCGACCGCCGCGTGATCTGGTGGCGCAGCTCGTGCCGGTCCTCCGCGACGACCAGGTCGAGCCACGGACGCCCGACCATCTGCTCGGGGGTGTAGCCGACGATCCGCTCGACTGCCGGGTTCGAGTAGGTCCTGACGCCGTCCACGTCCATCGCCCACACCCACTCGTCGGTCGTCTCGACGAAGGCGCGGAACTTCGCCTCGCTCTCGCGCATCGCCCTCTCTGCCGCGCGGCGCTCGGTGATGTCCATCATGAAGCCCTGGGCATGGGCGTTGCCCTCGCCGTCCTCGACGATCACGACCTCGTCGTGGACCCAGACGACGCTGCCGTCCTTCGCCACGAGGCGGTACTCGGCGACGAAGGGCTTCCCCTCCTGGTAGCTGGTCCGGTGGAGCTCGAGGATACGGTCACGGTCCTCGGGATGGAGGATGCGCCCGAAGAGGTCGCGGTCGCTCATCCAGGCGAGCGGCGAGTACCCGAGCAGGCCCTCGATCTGCGGGCTCATGTAGACGGACGGGCTCAGCTCCTCGAGCCGGTCGATGTAGGTGACAAGAGGTAGCTGCTCGACGAGGTTGCGGTAGTTGCGCTGGGCGGTGTCGAGCCGCGCCTCCGCCGCCCGGCGTTCCTCGAGCGCCAGGGCGAGGGCGTCCGCGTGCTCCTCGAGGCGCTTGTGCCGGCTCTCGAGAACCTTCGTCACCTGGCGGAGGATGGGGAACAGCGCCGCGTACAGGAGCAGGAGCGCGAGCCCGAACGCGATCGCGATCGGGGTGACCGTCGCCCTCACCTCGTCGGCGACCGGCGCGTAGTCCTCGTAGACCTCGAGGACGCCGGCCGGGCTGGTCGCGTCGCCGACGAAGATGGGGACGTAGGACTCGATCGCCTTGACGTCCTCGCCCGTGCCTCCCTGGTCGTTGAGGCTCGTGACCCGCTGGACGGTCTTCCCCGAGAGGACGCCGGCGAGCTCCTGCCGGTCGGCCGCGCGCTGGCCGATGATCGACGGGTCGTTCGAGTACGTGACGACGCCCTCGGGACTCCAGAGCTTCATGCGCATGAGGTTGCCGACGAGCTCCGGCGTGAACACCGCGTCGAGCCCCCGCCGGCGCTGGAGCTCCACCGGCCTCGCGAAGTCCTCGTCCTCGAGCGACGGGGCGAGGCGAGCCGCGACCTCGGTCGCGCGCACGGCGATCTCCTTGCGCGCGCGCTCCTCGCCCTTGCCCTGGACGACCCAGAAGACGGAGAGCCAGGCCAGCGTCAGCGCGATCGCGCTGTAGACGGCGAACCGAAGGACGAGGCGAGGCGACCCCGCGGCAGTCGGGGACGGAGAGGTCACGAATCTCGTTATCGGAGCGGCGAGAGGCTTGCTTGAATGTCCTCATGGACAGGTCGGCGCGCCATCTACGCCTGCTCACGGAGACGATCGCCGCGGTCAACTCGACCCTCGACCTGGACGAGGTCTTCGACCTGATCGCCCGCAAGGTCTCCGAGGCGCTCGAGACGGACGCCTGCTTCGTCTACCTCTACGACGAGGCGGCCGACGAGCTCGTGCTGCGCGCGTCCTTCGGCACCCGGGTCGAGGACATGACGCGCGTTCCGAAGATGCGCCCGGGCGAGGGCATCACCGGCACGGCCGCCGCCGAGCGCGCGCCCGTGATGATCGCCAGCGACGCGCACCTCGACCCCCGCTTCAAGCGCTTCCCGAACCTCCGCGAGGAGCAGTACCAGTCGATCCTCGCGGTCCCCATCCTCGCCCGCGACCGCCTCGAGGGCGCCCTCAACGTGCGCACCGAGACGCCGCGGGAGTTCGGCCGGGAGGAGGTCGACCTCCTCATGGCCATCGCCGGGCAGGTCGCGCAGGCGATCGAGAACGCGAAGCTCTACGACCACGCGCAGCGGCGCGTCGCCGAGCTCGAGGCGCTCGCGGCCATCTCCGAGGCCGTCTCGGAGTCCCTCTACCTCGAGGAGTCCCTCGAGGCGATCGTGAAGACGACGATGGCGGCCGTCGAGGCGACCGGTGCCGCGCTCGTCCTCGAGGACGGGAGGATTGCCTGGCCGGAGGGAAGGCCCGGAGCGCACGCGGTGCGGTTCCCGCTTCGCTGGAAGGGACGGCAGGTGGGCGAGCTCGTCTGCGACCGCGACACGCCCTTCACGGAGGAGGAGCGCCGGCTGCTCGCCTCCATCGCGCGGCAGGCCGCGGTCGCGCTCGAGCACGGCCGCGCGGTCATGCGCGGCGTCCTCGCCCAGGAGATCCACCACCGGGTCAAGAACAACCTCCAGACCGTCGCCTCGCTCCTCCGGCTCCAGGCCTCGACGGCGGACCAGATCGACCCGCGGAAGGCGCTCGACGACTCGGTCAACCGCATCCTCGCGATAGCGGCCGTCCACGAGGTCCTCACGGAGCAGCGCGACGACGACGTCGATCTCGGCGAGCTCGTCGAGCGGCTGCGCGCGATGCTCGTCCAGGGTCTCGGCGCCGGCAAGCTCGTGACCTCGAGCGTCGAGCCCGTCGCCCTTCACGGCGAGCGCGCGACTGCGCTCGCCCTCGTCTTCAGCGAGCTCTTCGTCAACGCGCTCGAGCACGGCGGCGACGAGGTGAGCGTGCATCTCGCCCGGACGAACGGGCGCGTGCTCCTGACCGTCGCCGACAACGGCGCGTGGCAGGACGACGCGCGCGACGGCACCGGCCTCTCGATCGTCCGCGCGCTCGTCCGCGACGAACTCAAGGGCGAGCTCTCGCTCGTCTCGGACGGCGGCCTGCGCGCCGAGGTCGCGTTCCCGGCCGCGTGAGCACCCCGATGCGGATCCTCGTCGCCGAGGACGAGACGATCATCCGGCTCGACCTCAGGGAGATCCTCGAGCGCGGCGGCTTCGACGTGTGCGCCGAGGCGCGCGACGGCGAGGAGGCGGTCGAGCTCGCCGCCCGCGAGAAGCCCGACCTGGCGATCCTCGACGTGAAGATGCCGCGCCTGGACGGGATCGAGGCCGCGCGGCGGATCCTCGCCGAGCGGCCGATCCCCATCGTCATGCTCACGGCCTACGGGCAGGAGGAGCTCGTCTCGCGCGCGGTCGAGGCGGGCGTCTTCGGCTACCTCGTCAAGCCGTTCCGCGAGTCCGACCTCCTCCCGGCAATCCACGCCGCGCGTGCCCGGCACGATGAGCTCCAGGCGCTCCGCGACGAGGCGGAGTCACTCGCCGAGGCGCTCGAGACGCGCAAGGTCGTCGAGCGGGCGAAGGGCCTCCTCATGGAGCGCGAGGGGTTGTCCGAGCAGGACGCCTTCGCGCGCCTCCGGCGCGCCAGCCAGGTCTCGGGCCGGCCGATGAAGGTCGTCGCCGAGGCGCTCATCGCCACCTTCGGCGACTAGCGCCCGCGGTTCTCAAGGCCAGTTGCCCCGATCGGGATGGAGGTCGAGCGGGCCGCCGTCGTGGCAGTCCGAGGAGCGATAGTCGGCGGGGAGGGCCGGCTGGACGTCCCGGAGGACGAACGAGGCGACCGCCTCCGCGTCCGCGGGCGTCGCACCGAGGCGAACGGCCGTCGCGGCATTCGTCTGGAGGGCGTAGCACTGCGCGATCGCCTCCTCGCGCACGCCGGCGAGGTGCCAGGCCTCGTGGGAGAGCACGTTGACGGCGATCGCCGCCTCCTCGACCTCCTGCGCGCAGCGCGGCGCAACCCGCAGGCAGTCGAGGTCGCCCGCCTTGCCGTGCATGAGGCCGCGCAGGTGCTCGCACGTGCCGTTCGAGAGCTTCGCCACGTCGGCGGGGCGGCCGTCCGCGTCGAACGCGACGCTGCCGTCCTCGGCGCCGATCGCCGTGATCGCCGCCAGCGTTCCGGGGCAGGAGATCCTGACCTCACGGCCGGCGATCACGCCGGCGATGCTCGCCAGCTCGGCCTCGTCCCCCTTGCGGTCGCGATAGGGCCCGAGGTACAGGCCGAGGGCCGCGAGCAGGACAACGGCGAGGAGGACGCGCGACGTCGTCATCTCGACGAGGTCGGCAGCCTCCTGCGCGCGCTTGAGCTAGGACAGCTAGGACGAGGGCTCGGGCACCTCCTCGAGGAGCGCCTCCCAGCGCGCGAACAGGCCCTGGAGCTCGTCGCGGGCGCGGCGGTGCTCGGCGAGGGCGTCCGCGTCGGCCCAGTCGACGGCGAGCCGTGTCTCGAGCTCGGCGATCTCCTTCTCCTTCCGCTCGATCTCCGCCTCGACGGCGGCGACGGGGTCGGGCCCGTGCCTTCGAGCGGGGGCAGCGGCGGACATGGGCCGCGGCTTCGCCGCCCGCGGAGGCGGCGCGTCGCCCGGCGACTCGTCCGCCCGCTCGGCGCGGGCGCGGACGAGGTCCGCCCAGCCGCCGTCGTAGACCCGGATCGTGCGGTCCTCGATCGCCGCCGTCCGCTGCGCGACGGCGTCGAGGAGCGCCCGGTCGTGCGAGACGAGGAGCACGGTGCCGGGGAAGGCCTCGAGCGCCTCCTCGAGCGCCTCGCGCGAGGCGAGGTCGAGATGGTTCGTCGGCTCGTCGAGGACGAGGAAGTTCGACCCCGAGGCGACGAGGACCGCCAGCCCGAGCCGTCGCCGCTCGCCCCCGGAGAGCTCACGCACCTGCTTCATGTGCGCCTCCCAGCCGGAGAAGAGGAAGCGGCCGAGGAGGGTCTGGGCCTTCGGGCGCGGCAGCCCCGTCATCACCTGCACGCAGTCGAGCACGCTTCCACGCTCGTCGAGCTCGGTGCCGTGCTGCGAGAAGTAGCCGACCTCGACGCCGTACCCGAGCTTGTACTCGCCGGCCACCGCCCGCTCGAGGAGGGTCGTCTTGCCGCTGCCGTTCGGGCCGACGAGAGCGACATGCTCGCCGCGCTCGATCGCCAGGCTCGCGTCGTGGAGGAGGGTCAGGTCGCCGATCGACACGTCCTCGTGCTCGAGGACGAGCACGTCGCGCCCGCTGCGCTTCGGCTCGCCGAACTCGAAGCCGAGTCCGCGGGTGCGCCGGGTCAGGAGGCCAGCCTCGCCCTCGGCCTGGGCCTTCTCCTTCTCGAGGCGGCCGATCTGCGTGAGCTTCGCCTGGGCCTGCTTGGCCTTCGCCTTCTTGTACCGGAACCGCGCCACGAAGCGCTCGAGGCGCTCGATGTCGGCGCCGACGCGGTCGGCCGTCTTCTGCGCGTGCTGGGCGCGCTGCGCCTTCTCGAGCCGCCAGACGTGCCAGGGCCCGGGGAAGTAGGTGGAGCGGCCGGCCTCGAGCTCGAGCGTCGCGTTCGTCACCGCCTCGAGGAACCAGCGGTCGTGGGCGACGACGATGATCGCCGCGTCGAGGGAGGCGAGCTCGCGCTCGAGCCACTCGAGGCTCGCGACGTCGAGGTGGTTCGTGGGCTCGTCGAGCAGGAGGAGGTCGGGGTCGCCCGCAAGCGCGCGCGCCAGCGACGCGCGGGTGAGCTCACCGCCGGAGAACGTCGAGAGCCGACGGTCGAGGTCGACGTCGCGGAAGCCGAGGCCGCGCACCGCGCCCGCCGCCCGGTCGCGCCAGGCGTACCCGCCCGCGTGCTCGAGACGGGCCTGTGCCCGCGCGTACTCGGCGAGCGTCGCCTCGTCGGCGGCGCCCTCCGCCATCGCGCGCTCGAGCCG
>DATBJE010000293.1:0-8813 GCA_036556565.1 Gaiellaceae bacterium | reverse complement strand
GGCGGCGAGCTCCAGGCGCAGCTCTGGCCGACGTCGAGGACGGAGATCGAGCAGGCGGCCGAGTACGGCATCGACGACGTGTACAGGGTCTTCACGACCGACGAGCTCGCCCCCGGCGAGGTGGTCGTCGCCGCGACCGGGGTCACGAACAGCGACCTTCTCCGCGGCGTCCGCTACCTCGCCGACAGCGCCCGCACGCACTCGATCGTCATGTGCACCCGCCACAACTGGGTCCGCTTCGTGGACGGGATCCACTTCTTCGCCCGCGAGCGGCGCGAGGAAGTGCGCCTGCTGGGCTAGAGTGGACCCATGCCCAGCCGCGACGAGGTGTTCGATGCGCTCAGGGTCGTCGAGGACCCGGAGCTCGGCATGGACATCGTCGAGCTCGGGCTCCTCTACGACGCCGAGGTCGACGGGTCGGCCGTCCACGTCACGTACAGCCTGACCTCGATGGGCTGCCCGGTCGGGCCGTTCATCGAGCAGCAGATCCGCGAGGTCGTCGAGGGCATGGAGGGCGTCGAGACCGTCGACGCCGAGCTCACGTGGGAGCCTCCCTGGTCGCCGGAGAAGATGTCCGACGACGCGAAGTTCATCCTCGGCTTCGGCTAGCCGGCGGCGAGCGCGAAACTCGACCTTCGGAGGGGTCGTTCCGGTCCTTCGGTGGTCGTATCTCTCGCCCGGCCGGGGCAGACTGAGTCATGGGGTATCGCGTCGAGCCGGCGCGGGACGGGCTTCCGGAGACGGTGCTCGTCCTGCGCTGGCGGCGCGCTCAGTTCGTCTCGCTCGGGTTCTCGCCGCGTGAGGCCTCGGCGCTCATGCGGGCCTCCGTGGACGTCGCCCAGGTGCGGAAGCTGATCGACGCCGGCTGCCCGCCCGAGACGGCCTGCCGCATCGTCCTCTGAGTTCTTACCCGGGGATCCGGAGCACGACCTTGCCGAGCTGGCGCCCCGCCTCGAGGTGCTCGTGGGCGGCGGCCGCCTCCGCGAGCGGGAACACCGTGTCCACGACCGGCTTCGCCTTCCCGTCGGCGACGAGCGCGTAGACGGCCTCGAAGTCGTCGCGCGTCCCCATCGTCGAGCCCAGGATCGTGAGCTGCTTCCACCAGATCCGGTGGAGGTTGGCCGGCGGGTTGGGCCCGCTCGTCGCCCCGCAGACGGCGACGCGGCCTCCCGCCGCCGCCACCTGGAGCGAGGTCTTCCAGGTCGCCTCGCCGACGTGCTCGACGACGATGTCCGCGCCGTGGCCGTCGGTCGCCTCCCGCACGGCCTCGGCGACGTCGGCTTCCGTGTGGTTGACCGTCGCGTCCGCGCCGAGTTCCTTCGCCCGCGTGAGCTTCTCGTCGCTCGACGACGTCACGATCACGCGCGCGCCGAGCGCCTTCGCCACCTGGAGCGAGCCGGTTGCGACGCCGCTCCCGATCCCCCACACGAACACCCACTCGCCCGCGCGCAGTCCGGCGCGGGTGACGAGCATCCGGTAGGCCGTCTCGAAGACGAGTGGGAACGACGCCGCCTCCTCGAAGGAAAGGCCGGCGGGGAGGGGGTAGATGTTCTCCGCGGGGAGCGCGATGAGCTCCGCGTGCGTCCCGTCCATGTGCTCGCCGACGATCCTGGCGCCGTCCTCGAGGCCCGGGTTAATGACGATCTCGTCGCCCTCGGCGAAGCGGTCGACGCCCTCGCCGAGCCCGACGACCACGCCGGCGCCGTCCGCGCCGAGGATCCGCGGCTTGGGAGCGGAGGGGAGACCGCGCCGGAGCCAGATGTCGAGGCGGTTCAGCGAGGCGGCCCGAAGCTCGATGAGGACCTCGCCCGGGCCTGCGACCGGGTCGGGCGCGTCCTCGTAGCGAAGGACCTCCGGCCCGCCGTCCTCGTGGATCCTGACCGCCTTCACGGCGCGATCGTATCGTGGCGAGCCCGGTGCTACTTTGAGACGGAGATGACGAGCGACGAGCTCGCCAGCGCGGCGGCGGAGCTCGGGATCGACGTCGTCGGGGCCGCCCGCGCCCGACCCTACGACGAGACCGAGCGCCACATCCGGGAGCGCCGCGCGCGCGGCCTGTTCGCGGAGATGCGGTTCACGATGGCCCGCCCGGACGTCTCCTGCCACCCGGAGTCTCTGCTTCCGGGCGCGCGCACGGTCGTCTCCGCCGCCCTCTGCTACTACGCGCCCGGGCCGGAGCCCGGGCCCGGGGAGGGGCGCCTGCCCCGCTACACCTGGGCCGACTCCTACGCCGCGCTGCGCGAGAAGCTGACGGCGCTCGGCGAGCGGCTCGGGGGCTCCTACCGCGTGCTCGTCGACCAGAACCAGCACGTCGACCGCGAGGGCGCCGCCCGGGCGGGCGTCGGCTTCTACGGGAAGAACACGCTCCTCATCACCCGGAAGCACGGCTCCTGGGTCGTGCTCGGCACGCTCGTCACCGACGCCGAGATCGAGCCGAGCGCGCCGCTCGACCTCGACTGCGGGACGTGCACGCTCTGCATCGACGCCTGCCCGACCGGCGCTCTCGACGAGCCCGGGGTCGTCGATTCCACCCGGTGCTTGTCCTATTGGACACAGGCTCCGCGGCCGATACCTGAGCGGTACCGGAAGGAGCTCGGAGCACAGGTGTACGGCTGCGACATCTGCCAGGACGTCTGTCCCTGGAACCGCGGGGTCGAGAAGCGGCGCGCGCACGAGGAGCCGGCCGAGGGGTCGGAGCCGGTCGTGTCGCTCGTCGACTGGCTCACCGCGTCCGACGACGACCTCGGCGAGCGGTACGACCGTCTCTACTTCCCGCGGAACGACGCGCGCTTCCTCCGCCGCAACGCGCTCGTCGCCGCCGGCAACTCCGGCGACGCGTCGCTCGCGGCCTCGGTGCGGCCCTACGCGGAGGGCGACGACGAGCTCCTGCGCGACCACGCCGAGTGGGCGCTCGACCGGCTGGAGGGAACGTCGCGATGAACGGCGAGCTCGAGCGGCTCCGGCGGACGGAGATCTGGATCGCGTGGGTTCGCGTCTTCGCGGTCCCGTTCGCCGCGTTCGAGGTCGCCGTCGTCGGGAACGAGCATCCGCCCGGGTACGAGCGCCTCGGCTGGGCGACCGCGGTCGCGCTGAGCGTCGGGGCGATCGGCTTCTTCTGGCTCGCGCACCGCGACCTCGATCGCACCGGGCGGGCGCGGATCGGCTTCCTCGCCCTCGCGTTCGACACGGCGATCGTCTACGCGTTCGTCTTCGTCTACACCTTCGAGCCGAGCACGCCGGCGTGGGGGATCCTCTACGTCCCGGTCATCGAGGGCGCGCTTCGCTACGGCAAGCGCGGCGGCGCGCTCGTGCCGGTCGTCGTGCTGCCGCTCGTCTTCATGGCGGAGTGGTGGCGGGCCCGGGAGTTCGGGCCGCCGCCCTTCGACCTCGACCACGTCCTCTTCCCGTTCGGGCTCCAGGTGCTCGTCGGCCTCGTCGTGGGCTGGCTCGTCGATCGCCTGCGCACCGAGACCGCCATCGCCGAGTCCCGCGCCGCCGAGGCCGAGCACCTGCGCGACCAGCTCGGGCGACGGGCCGACCTCCTCGAGGCCGTGAACCGCGCCGGGCGGGCGCTCGGCTCCTCGCTCGACCGCGAGCGGGCCTTCAGCCAGTTCGTCGAGGAGATGCAGGAGATCATCGCCTGCGACCTGCTCGAGGTCCGGCTCGTCGACGGCGACCGCTCCGAGGTCGTTGCGTTCTCCGGGGCGCTCGCGGACGAGGGCGCGCAGGAGATGGCGTTCCCGCTGGCGGTCGGCGAGCAGACCCTCGGCACGCTCACGGTCGCGCGGGCGGGGCACGGCTTCACGGCGGAGGAGATGGAGATGCTGACGCTGCTCGCGCGGCAGGCCGCGTCGTCCGCCGAGAACATCCGCCTCTACGAGGCCGAGCGGAGCGCCGCGGAGGAGCTCCGCCGCCTCTCGGCGCTGCGCGCCGACTTCGTCTCGATGGTCT
The DNA here is from genome assembly GCA_036556565.1 of Gaiellaceae bacterium. Taxonomy (GTDB): domain Bacteria; phylum Actinomycetota; class Thermoleophilia; order Gaiellales; family Gaiellaceae; genus JAIBJN01. The sequence continues at coordinate 4,862 of DATBJE010000293.1, read as the reverse complement.
CCCACGAGCTGCGTGCCCCGATGGCCTCCGTGATCGGCTGCGCGCAGACGCTCCGCCAGCGCTGGCGGGAGCTCCCGGCCGAGCAGCGCGAGGCCTTCCTGGACCTCATCGAGGGCGAGACGACGCGCCTCGCCGACCTCGTCGCCGACGTGCTCGACACCTCCCGGATCGAGGCCGGGACGTTCCCGTACGCGTTCGAGCGGGTCGACGTCGACGAGCTCGTGCGCGAGACGACCGCCGTCGTCGCTCTCGGCCAGGACGAGGTCCGGCTGACGACGCACGTCTCGCCGACCCTCCCGCCGGTGCGCGGCGACCGGGAGCGGCTGCGCCAGCTTCTCGTCAACCTCCTCTCGAACGCCGTCAAGTACACGCACTCGGGGGACGAGATCGAGGTGAGCGTCGCCGCCGAGAACGGGACGGTCGCCGTGCGCGTGACCGACCACGGCCCGGGCATCGCGCCCGAGCAGCACCGCCTCGTCTTCGAGAAGTTCGGCCGCGTCAGCGAGGGCACGGCGACGAAGCCCGGCGCGGGGCTCGGGCTCTTCATCGCGCGCTCGATCGCCGAGGCCCACGGCGGCACGCTCGACCTCGCGTCCGACGTCGACGAGGGCGCGGTCTTCACCCTCGCGCTGCCGGTCGCGGGCTAGTAACAGTCTGTTACTAGCGGCCTCCGACCCCGGTAGTCACCGGCCGCGCGTCATCCAAGTAACAGTCTGTTACTTGTGACCCGACCCGCTCTAGCCGCGGGCGCGGGCGGGCCGCTTGGCGAGCGTGCTCTTCAGCTTCTTCGCGCGCGCCGCAACCTCGCTGCGGAGGTCCGCGGGCTCGAGCACCTCGGCGTGGCCCCGGTGCGAGAGGATCTCGCCGACGAGCCAGTCGGTCCCGCCGACGCCGATCTCCTCGAGGGCGTAGCCCTTCGCGAGGGGCTGCGCGCCGCGCTCGATGCGCCAGCGGGCGGACTCGGGCTCGAAGAGGACGCGCGCGATGCGGACGTCCCTGAGCTTGCGCGGCTCGAGGCCGGGGCGGGGCTCGAAGCGCTCGTCGAGGAGCGTCGCCCCGCGCATGCGGTCGAGGCGGAAGCTCCGCTGTGCGTCGCGCGTGCGGTCCCACGAGTGGACGTACCACCAGGGCAGCTCGCGCTCGAGCGCGTGCGGCTCGATCACCCGCACGCTCTTCTCCTCGCCGACCGCGACGTACTCGATCTCCACGAGCCGCTGTTCGCGGATCGCCTGCGAGAAGGTGCGGATGAGCTGCTCGTCCTCGGACCCGTCGCCGTCGGCAGGGATACCGGGATCGCCCTCCGCGCCTTCGGAGAGCGCGAACTCGCCGAACGTCTCCTCGAGCTTCCGGCGGACGCGTTCGAGCGGCGTCTGGGCCTCGGCGGCGATCATCGGGCCGACGAACTCGAGAGCGAGGCGAATGGCGCGCGCCTCCAGCGGCGTGAGCCGCGGCGCGCGGCGGAAGGCGTCCCCGAAGAGCTCCTTGTCGACGCGGACCTCGTCGCCGTCGAGCGACGCGTAGACCGCGTAGCAGCCGCCGCCGAAGTTGACGAGGTTGAGCAGCTGGAGATGCTCGTCGAGCTGGTCCGGCGGGATGTGGAAGCGCTCGACGAGCTCGCGCGCGGGGATCGTCGCGCTCGGCTCGTCGCCACAGGCAGCGAGCAGGTGGGCGAGGAGCGCCTGGAGGACGCCGAAGCGCTCGGGCGCGAGCGGCCCGACCGGCCGGTCGAGGGCCTCCGCCTCCTTGCGCGCCCGCGGTCGCGGCGGCTCGGTCGGCGCTCCCTCGTGCCGCTCGAGGACGCGCTCGAGGCCGGCCGTGACCTCGTCGACGAGGGCCGGGGGCGCGAGCGGCCGCGCGCGGCCCTCCTGGCGCAGGACCCACCCGGCCAGGAGGTCGAGCCGGGAGTAGGGGGTGCGGAAGACGCCGTCCTCGACCTCGCCCCGCTCGACCATCCGCTCGACCCACCAGGCGGTGTCGGGGTCGAGCTCGATCTCGGCCTCGCCCTTCTCCTCGCCGTACTGCCACGCCTGCCGGCCGCGGAAGTCGGACGGGTCGTACTCGGGCATGCGGAAGTCGCGCTCGCGGCGCGTCGCGAAGCGGATGTCGCCCACGATCCGGGAGACGCGGAACGTGCGCTCGGCGTCCTGGTCGAGGTCGCGCCCGATCAGGTACCAGGAGCCGGCCTCGGGCAGGAGCGCGTACGGGTTCACCGTGCGCTCGCGGGTGCGGTCGCGCGAGATCGACCAGTAGGTGAACTTGACGGTGCGCTGCTTCGAGATCGCCCCCTCGAGCTTCGTCAGCCGCCCGGACATCTCGTCCGAGTAGTCGGGGTCGCGGACCTCGACGCGAAGCGCGTTCTCGGGTGCCGCCTCGAGCTGCGTCGAGCGGCCGAGGGCGAGGTTCTGGAGCGCGAGGCGAAGCGGCTCCGCGTACGCGAACTGGCCCTCGAGGAGGTAGAGCGCGACCTGGAGGGCGGCGAGCTCCTCGTCGTCGAGCTCGAGCTGAGGGAGGAAGTACTGCTCGGCGCGGAGCGTGTAGAGCTCCTCGCCGGTGAACTCGTCCCGCTGCGAGTGCAGCGGCACGCCCAGGGCGACGAGCTCGCTCCGGTCGGAGTAGAAGCGCCGGGCGAAGGCCTCGTCCGACATCTCGGAGTAGCCCTCGACAACCGACTTGATCTCCCGCGCGGTCAGCGGCCTGCGCTCGGCCATGAGGAACGCGACGAGCGAGAGCTGGCGGATCAGCTTGTCCGTGTCGTGCGACACCGTCCCTATTCTGTCAACCCCGTGCGTATCGTCGCGCACCTCGACCTCGACGCCTTCTTCGCGGCCGTGGAGGAGCTCGAGCGACCCGAGCTCGCCTCGCGTCCGCTCGTGGTCGGCGGCGACCCGCGCGGGCGCGGCGTCGTGGCGACCGCGAACTACGTCGCGCGCCGGTACGGCATCCACTCGGCGATGAGCTGTGCGGAGGCGCTCCGGCGCTGCCCGGAGGCGGTCTTCCTCGAGCCGCGGCGCCGGACATACTCGCAGTACTCGCGCTCCGTCTGGGCCGCAGTCCAGGAGGTCGTGCCGACCGTCGAGCGCACGGGGATCGACGAGGGCTACCTCGACCTGGGCGGGGTCGCCGCCGACTTCCGGCGCGCGCGGGTCGTCGCCGAGGCCGTGCAGGCCGCCGTGCGTGGCGCGACGAGCCTCTCCTGCTCGCTCGGCGTCGCAAGCTGCAAGGTCGTGGCCAAGGTGGCCAGCGACCGGCGCAAGCCGGGCGGGATCACCGTCGTCCCGGCCGGGCGCGAGGCGTCCTTCCTGGCCCCCTTCCCGGTGCGGCTCCTTCCCGGCGTCGGCCCGCGCGCTGAGGACCGCCTCGCCGGCGCGGGCGTCGAGCGCATCGGCCAGCTGGCCGCGCTCGCCGACGGCGAGCTCGCGCGTCTCTTGTCTGGGAAGACGGGGCGCCTGCTCAGGGACCGGGCGTGCGGGATCGACCCGCGGCAGCTCGGCGAGCCGGTGGCGAACATCTCGATCTCGAACGAGGAGACGTTCCCGCGTGACGTCTCGGATCGAAAGCAGCTCCACGACGAGCTCCGCAGGATGGCCCTTCGTCTCGGCGAGCACCTGGAGGAGGCGGGACAGGTCGCACGCACCGTGACGACGAAGCTCCGGTATCCCGACTTCGCCATTCGCAGCCGCTCGACGACGCTCGCCGCAGGCGTCGCCGACGGCGAGAAGATCGGGGAGCTCGCCTGCGCGCTCCTCGACCGCGCGCTCGCCGACCGGCCGGGGGCACTTCGCCTCGTCGGCGTGACCGTCTCGAAGCTCGAGACCCACGAGCAGCTCGCGCTCGCCTGACGGGCTATCCCCGGCGTGACGGAAGGAGAGGCCGCCATCCTGCTTCGGCCTGACGCCGGCCGTCAGGCGAGCAGCGCGTCCAGGCCCCGCGTGAGGCCCGTCCGCCCGACCACGGAGCGGATCGCGAGCAGGGTGCCGGCGACGTAGGGCGCCGGCGTCTCGCCCGCGTCGTGGCGGAGCACGAGGCGCTCCCCCTCTGCGGCGAAGACGATCTCCGTCGAGACGACGAAGCTCGGGAGCCGGACCGAGTGGACCTGCGTACCCGCCACCGTCGTCCCGCGGGCCTCGACCGGCCCGAGCAGCGCGTCGAGCTCGCGGCCGACCGCCGGCCCACCCGCACCGCCGAGCCGCTCGGCCAGCTCGCTCGCGGTGCCGCTCGGGACGTCGGGCTTCCCGGCGCTCGCGTAGTCGATGATCTCCCAGGAGCGCACGTGGCGCGCGATCTCGGCGGCGCTGCGCGCGAGGAGGGCGGCGAGGAGCGAGAAGTTGCCGGCCGCGATCACGCCGACGCCGGCCTCGCGCGCGCGGGCGTCGATCTCTCGGAAGTCCTCCGCGGTGAGCCCGCTCGAGCCGATGACGACCGCCGCCCCGCCGGCGATCCCGGCGCGCACGTTCTCCTTCACGGCCGCGGCATCGGTGTAGTCGACGACGACGTCGGCGCCGGGGTCGTCCAGCGCCTCGGCGACGGTGCCGAGGATCGGGACGCCGAGCTTTTCGTGGGCCGTCCCCGCCTGTGAGCGCGAGACGCCCGCGACGAGCTCGAGATCGTCGGTCGCGGCGACCGCCCGGGCGATCGGGCCTCCGGTCCAGCCGGTGATGCCGGCGACGCAGACGCGGGTCATCCGCGGCGGCCTGCTACGCGGCCTGGGGTCGCGCTTCCAGGTGCTGGTGGGAGGGGCAGTACTCGCGCTCGGGCAGCGGCGTGCGCTGGCACGGCTTGCCCTTGCGGGTCGTCGCGCGGCAGCGCGCGATCCCTCCGTCGAACGCCCCGGCCTCGATCTGGGCCTCGATGTACTCGACCGC
>DATBJE010000292.1:0-26744 GCA_036556565.1 Gaiellaceae bacterium | reverse complement strand
CGAGGGCCTGGAGGCGCAGCAGGAGAAGCTCGTCGAGAGCGAGAAGCGCCTCTCCGCCAAGGTCGAGGCGTTCCGGAGCCAGAAGGAGGTCATCAAGGCCCAGTACTCGGCCGCCGAGGCGCAGGTGCGGATCGGCGAGGCTGCGACGGGGATCGGCGAGGAGATGGCCGACACCGGGCTCGCCATCCAGCGCGCCCAGGACAAGACCGAGGACATGCAGGCGCGAGCGGCCGCCGTCGACGAGCTCGTCGCGGCGGGGACCCTCGAGGACTTCACGTCCGGCGAGACGTCGCTCGACCGCGAGCTGGCGCAGATCTCGACGCAGAGCCAGGTGGACGACGAGCTGGCGAAGCTAAAGGGCGAGCTCGCAGGCGGCGAGAAGCAGAAGGAGCTGGAGGAGAAGTCGTGATCGTCCGGCTGATGGGCGAGGGGCAGTTCGAGCTCGGCGACGAGCTCCTCTCGACCCTCGACGAGATCGACGACCGGGCGACGGCCGCGGCGGACGCGAAGGACGAGGCCGAGCTGAGCCGGCTCCTCGAGGACATGTGGAAGCTCGTCCTCGCGGAAGGTCGTCGGCTTCCCGACGACGCGCTCGGCACCTCCGACGTCGTCATCCCGCCGAGCGACCTCACCCTGGAGGAGACGACGCGCCTCTTCTCCGAGCAGGGGCTGATCCCCGACCCGCCGGCGTAGCTACTCGAGCGGGGGGTCGAAGAGCGCGAGCCAGCGGGAGAGGTCGCGCTCGATCGGCAGCTCTCCCTGGAGCTCGTTCTTCAGGCGGAGCTCCTCGGGGTTGTCGCGCTCTTGCTCCTCGCCGGTGGGCACGAACGGCCAGAACGTCCCCGTCTTGAACCCGTAGATCAGGTACGTCGGGCGCTCGCCGCCCCTGAACGAGAAGAGCGCGGCGAGGAGCTGCTCGTCGAAGCCGCGCGCCTGGAGCTCGCTCGCGACGAGGTTGACGCCGGTGACGAGGTCCTCGAAGTCCGGGTCGCGGACGACGAGCCACTGGTACCCGAGCGAGTCCTGCCGCCGCTTGACCTGGGATCCCGAGCTCTGGGCGACGACGCCCAGGAGCTCGTCGATCTCCTGCTCCGCGCGCATGAACTCGCCGGCGGAGAGCGGCTTGAAGACGACGGCCGCGACCCCGGCCGACGTCAGGCCCAGCTCCGCCTGGAGGGTCACCTGCGCGGTCGACAGCGCGAAGAGCCGGTCGACGTTCGCCCGTCGCAGGCGCTTGCGCCCGAAGAGGACGTCCCCGAGCCCCAACCGACCGCTCCTATGCGGCGATCGGGCGGCCCATCTCCTGCGCGATCTGCGCGAGCCGCTCCAGCCGCTTCTCGAGGGGCGGGTGGGTCATGAAGAGCGACCCGAGCGTGGACTTGACGTTCGTGGGGATGATGAAGAACGCGTTCATGCCCTCGACCTGCCGGAGATCGCGCTGCGGGATCTTCGTCATGTCGCTCGCGATCTTCTGCAGGGCGCTCATCAGCTGCTCCGGCGCGCCCGTCAGGAGGGCGGCGCCGCGATCGGCGGCGAACTCCCGGTAGCGGGAGATCATGAGGATGAGCATGTAGCTGACGACGTAGGTGACGAGCGAGACGACGATCATGATCGCGACGGCCGGCGCGCCGTTGTCCCGGTTGCGGCCGCCGCCGAACATCCCCGCAAACATGCCCATCCGCATGAGGAACGCGGCGAGCATCGAGAAGAAGCTCGCGATCGTCATCACGGCGACGTCGCGGTTGGCGACGTGGGAGAGCTCGTGCGCGAGCACGCCCTCGACCTCCTGCGGCTCGAGCCGTCGCCAGAGCCCCTCCGTGACGGCGACCGCCGCGTGCTTCGGGCTGCGCCCGGTGGCGAAGGCGTTCGGGATGTCGGTCGGGATGATGGCGACGCGCGGCTTGGGCAGGTCGGCCATGGCGCAGAGCCGCTCGACCATCTCGTGGAGCTGCGGCGCCTCGTCCGGCCCGACGACCTTCGCGCCCGCCGCGGCGAGGGCGATCTTGTCCGAGGTGTAGTACTGGAGGAAGGCGAGCCCGCCCAGGAGCACGACCATCGGCACGATCCCGAAGTTGAAGTACGAGATCATGAAGGCGAAGAAGGCGACGTAGAGCGCCCCGAGCAGGAACATGGTCAGGAACATCCGGGACGAGAGCCCGAAGTCGCGTCCGTAGGCCTTTCGTCTCATCGCAGTGGAATGGTAGCCGCCCGTCTACCCGCAACCGGGCCGGAACGGCACGGCCGAGACCCCCAGCTCGAACTCGCCGGCGCGATCGGCGACGACGCTCGTCATCCCGTCGGGCGCCTCCTCGACGCAGACGTCGCCGGCGTTCACCCGCCAGGTCGGCGTCCAGCGGACGGCGAGGCGGTACATGCCCGGGGCGCCCACCTCTCCCGCGACGCGGTCGTGGCCCATGGCGGAGATCCGGGCCTCCGCCGGCCCGGTCAGGATCGCGCGCGGGTCCGGGAGCTCGTACACGGTGACGTCCCCGGCGTGGGCGATCTCGAGCAGGCCCGACCGGCCCGAGCGGAGGAGGTCGGCCTCGCGTTCCTCCCCCACGCGGCCGAGCTGGGTGTCCGGGAGCAGCACGTAGCGCACGCCGAGGCTCTCGAGCCAGGCGCGGTACCCGGCCGGCTCGAGGGGGGCCTCGTAGAAGAGCGGGTTCGAGGCGATGTCGAGCTGGCGGTACCAGCCGCGCGCGAGCGGGAACCCGGCGCGGGGGACGTAGTACGCCTCCCAGTGGTCGCCGGTGGGGACGACCTCGACCCGGTAGTCGGGGCTCCAGCGGGCGGCGAGGACGTCGAGGGCCGGCTGCCAGAACGACGCGCTCGAGGAGCGGGTGTCGGTCCGGTGCGTCGCGCCTCCGATGTACGGGACGAGGGTGAACGCGAGGGCGCCGGCGAGCGCGATCCCCGTCAGCCAGCGCGGCCGGTACGAGGCGATCGCCGCGGCGAGGAGCGCGAGCGGGAGGGCGATCCCGCGGAGGCGGGTGACGTTCTCGCCGATCGGCGACGGGACGACGAAGGCGACCGCCGCCGCCAGCGCCCAGAGCCCGAAGAGGATCGCCAGGGCGCGCCCGTTCTCGCCGCGCAGCGCGAGCGCCGCGCAGGCCGCGGCGAAGACGAGCACGGCGACGAGCTCCGAGAAGCGGAAGAACGGGTACTCGGAGTGGTCGCGGTAGAGCAGGAGCAGCGCTCCCTGGAGGGCTCCGAGGACGACCAGGCCGCCGGCGACGACGAGCGCGGTCCGGTCGAGACGCCGCCCGCGGGCGAGGAACGCCGCGAGCACGGCGAGGCACAGGAAGAGGAACGCGAGCGGCGAGAGCCCGACCGTGAGCGCGGAGAGCGCGACGACCGTCCACCGCCGGCGCGACTGGAGCGCAAGGAGCGCCCCGAGCCCGGTCGCGACGGCGACGGCGTACGGGTACGTGCCGGTGAAGAGCGGCCCGCAGGCGACGACCGCGAACGCGGGCGCGGCCCACCGCGCCCGCTCGCCCCATTCGCGGACGGTGAGCGTGGCAAAGAGCGCCGAGGCGGCGACGACGGCGAGGAGCGCGAGGACGTCGTTGCCGAGGAGCGCGGCCGGGAAGTAGTAGAGGAGGCTGTAGCCGACGAACGGGTAGTGGCCGGCGTACCAGAAGGTGTCCCAGACGAAGACGCCTTCGCGGACGAGCTCCGTGCGGTAGAGGTGGGCGGGCAGGTCTCCGGGCGGCGGCCCGAAGAGCACGAGCGGCAGCCCGATCGCGAGCGAGATGCCGGCCGCGAGGACGGCCTCCCCGGACGCGAGCGCGCCTAGAGTTCCCGGCATGGCCCGGACGGCAGCGCTCGCTCTTGCGTTCCTGGCGCTCATGGCCGGCCCGGCGCAGGCTACGTCGTTCGAGGTCGTCGTGGTGCCGGGCCTCACGCTCGACGACCTCGAGGCCGTGGAGGACGAGGGCGCCGTCGGGCTCATGAACCCCGGCGCCGGCCCGAAGACGAGCGCGGCGCTCGCCGAGGCGTCCCTCGTCCGCGGCGCGGTGCGGAACTCCCTGCGCGGCGGCCCGGCGGAGGGGCCGGTCCTCATCCGGCCGACGACCGGCGAGCTCGGGAGCGCGACGGGCCCCGCGATCTACGTCGGCCTCCCGACCGGAGGCACCCGGGCGAACGACGCCCGCTACCCGATTCTCGTCGTCGGCGGCGGGTACGAGGGCCTCCTGACGTCCGACTCGACGCGGGTCCCCGGGCTCGCGTCGGTCGCCGACGTCGCCCCGACCGCCCTCGGCCGCGACGACGCCCTCGGGCACGAGCCCGCGGCGAACGCTGTCGCGGAGCTGCGCGACCTCGACGACCGGATCGACGCGAACAACGACGTGCGCCTCCCGGCGACACTCCTCGTCTGCGCGCTCGTGCTCTGGCTCGCGGTGCTGCGCCCCGGGGCCGCAGTCCCCGGCCTCGCGGCGGCGCTCGCCGCGAACCTCCTCCTCGGGATCGCCGGCGTCTCGGGGTTCTGGGCCGTGCTGGCGGTCCTGGTCGTCTCGGTTCTCCTCGGCGGCCTCCTGCTCGCGCGCCTGCGGGCCACGTTCGCCCTCGGGCTGGTCCTCGTCGGCGTCGTCGCCGCGTACCTCCTCGTGCTGGGGATCGACGGGACCGCCGTCGCGCTCTCGCCGTTCGGGCCGACGCAGAACTCCCGCTATTACGGGCTCTCGAACCTGCTCGAGACGCTGCTCCTCGTCCCGGCGCTCGCCGGCGCCGCGCTCGTGTGGGCGCGGCTCGGCTGGGCGGGCTTCGCGGCCTCGGCCTTCATCGCCTTCGCCGCCGTGGCCGGGAACCGCTTCGGCGCCGACGGCGGCGGTGCGATCGTGCTCGCGGCCGGGTTCGCGGTCCTCGCGGTCCTGCTCGCCGGCGCCGGGCGGCGGGCCATGGTCGCCGCCGTCGCCGGCGCGCTCGTCCTCGCGCTCGGGCTCATCGCGCTCGACGCGGCGACGGGCGGGTCGAGCCACGTGACGCGCGCGCTCGGAGACGGCCCGGGCGGGCTCGCCCGCGACCTCGCCGACCGGGTCGAGCTGTCGTGGGAGCGGGCGACGTCCTCGTGGTGGACGGGGGTCGTCACCGCCGCGCTCCTGCTCGTCTTCGCCTTCCTCGTCGCCCGCATGCTCGCCCGCCGGGAGCCGCCGGCGGAGCGGGCGGTCCCCCTCTCCCTGGCCGCCGCGCTCGTCGCCTCCCTCGTCGTCAACGACTCCCCCGTCGACATCCTCCTCGTCGGCACGACCGGGTACGTCGCCGCGGCGGCCGATATGATCCCCGCCCGATGGCCCGGGTCCTCGCGCTCCTCGTCACGATCGCCGCGCTGGCCGTCGCCGCCGGCTGCGGCGGAGGGGAGAGCTCCTCCCCGGCGCCCGAGACCGTAGCGGGCACGCTCCCCGCCCAGCCGACCGAGACCGGCGGCGAAACTGGGGGCGGCGGCGCGCAGGGCGACGCGGCCGCGGGCAAGGACGTCTTCGCGTCGGCAGGGTGCGGCAGCTGCCACACGCTCTCGGACGCGGGCGCCACCGGGACCGTGGGCCCCGATCTCGACACCTCCTCGGCCGACGAAGCGGCGGTGGTCACTCAGGTCACGAACGGCGGCGGCGGGATGCCTCCCTTCAGCGGCTCGCTCAGCGAGCAGCAGATCGCCGACGTCGCCGCGTACGTCGTCAGCGCGCGCAGCGGCTGAGCCTGCTCCTGCCACCCGGCTTCCCGCGCAAGGTCGCCGTCGTCGCGTGCGACCTCGACCGCACGCTCATCTGGGAGGACGGCGTCCTGCACCGGCGCACGCTCGAGGCGATCCGGCAGGCGCGGGCGGCCGGAATCCATGTCCTCGTCGCCACGGGCCGGATGTACAGATCGGTGCGCCCCTACCTCGAGGAGGCGGGGATCGACGACCCCGTCGTCTGCTACCAGGGCGCCCTCGTCGCCGACCCGGTGACGGGCCGGTTCCTCCGCCACGAGCCGATCCGGCTCGAGCTCGCGCGGGAGGTCGTCGCCCTCGTGCGCGGCGAGGGCTTCCACGTCAACTGCTACGTGGACGACGAGCTCTACGTCGACGAGATCACGCCGGCGGCGCAGCGCTACGCCGGCTTCCAGCACCTCTCCGTCCACGCGGTCGGCGACCTCGCCGCCTGGCTCTCCGAGCCGCCGACCAAGCTCGTCGCGATCGACGAGCCCGAGGTCCTCGACGAGCTCGAGGCGCGCATGAAGGAGCGCTTCGCCGGCCGCCTCTACATCTCAAAGTCCCTCCCCTACTTCCTCGAGTTCGCGAGCCCCGAGGTGACGAAGGCCTCCGGCGTCGCGTTCGTCGACGAGCGCCTGGGGTTCACGGCGGCGGAGACGGTCGCCTTCGGGGACGGCGAGAACGACGTCGAGCTGCTCGAGTGGGCGGGCTTCGGCGTGGCGGTGGCCAACGCCCACGCGCGGGTGCTCGCGGCGGCCGACTGGGTCTGCCCGCCGGCGGCCGAGGAGGGCGTCGCCCAGGTGATCGAAGCCTTTCTGGAGAGCCCAAGGAGTCCGATTCGGACAAGGCGCTGAGTCGCCGGGCCGCCCTGGCCGGCGCGATTCTGTGTCCTCGGTCGGGCCCGTATTCTCGAATACGAGCCCTCCCTGCGTCCTTGCCTCGCACTCGCCCAGGACACCCCGGCGACGAGGCATCACCCGAACCTGGCTCCTAGACTCCCGCCCATGATCGACATCCGGGCGGCGAGGGCCGAGCCCGAGGCCTACCGCGCCGCGCTCGAGCGCAAGGGCGCCGCGGAAGACTTCGACGCGCTCATGGAGGCCGACCGGGCCTGGCTGGCCCTCGTCCCGCAGGTCGACGAGCTGCGCGCGAGGACGAAGCTGAAGGGCAAGCCGACGCCCGAGCAGCTCGAGGAGCTGAAGACGGTCAAGGCCGAGCTCCAGAGGGCCGAGGAGGAGCTGGCCGAGGCCGAGCAGCGGCGCGCGGAGCTCCTCGACCTCGTCCCCTCCCCGCCCGATCCGAGCGCCCCCGACGGCTTCACCGACGAGGACGCGGAGGAGCTCAGGCGCGTCGGCGAGCCGCCCGAGCTCCCGTTCGAGCCGCGCGACCACCTCGAGCTCGCGCGCATCGACACCGAGCGCGGCGCGAAGGTCTCGGGGTCGCGCTTCGTGTACCGGGTCGGCGCCGCCGCGCTTCTCGAGCTCGCGCTCTATCGCTTCGCGCTCGACCGAGTGACGCGGAAGGGCTTCACGCCCGTCCTCCCGCCGGTGCTCGTCCGCGAGGAGGCGATGTACGGCACGGGCTTCCTGCCGACGGAGGAGGTCAACATCTACCGGATCGAGCGGGACGACCTCTACCTCACGGGCACGTCGGAGGTGGCGCTCGCGGCCATGCACGGGGGCGAGGTGCTCGACGCGGACGCGCTGCCGCTCCGCTACGCGGGCTACTCGACGTGCTTCCGCCGCGAGGCCGGCGCCGCGGGCAAGGACACCCGCGGGATGTTCCGCGTCCACCAGTTCGACAAGGTCGAGATGTTCGTCTTCTGCCTCCCCGAGCGCTCGCGCGAGGAGCACGAAGGCCTTCTCGCCGTCGAGGAGGAGCTCGTCGGCGAGATCGGCGTCCCCTACCGGGTCGTGAACATCGCCGCCGGCGATCTCGGCGCGGGAGCGTCGAGGAAGTACGACATCGAGGCGTGGATCCCGAGCCAGCGACGGTACCGGGAGATCACCTCGACCTCGAACACGACCGACTACCAGTCCCGCCGGCTCGAGATCCGCTACCGCAGCGGGCAGGGGCTCGAGCACGTGCACACGCTGAACGGCACCGCCGTCACCGCGCGGGTCATGATCGCCGTGCTCGAGAACTTCCAGGAGGAGGGCGGCGCCGTCTCCGTCCCCGAGGTGCTCGTCGGCTTCGGCGCGCCGGCGCGTATCGAGCCGGGCGACTAGAGCGCCTTCTCGAACCAGTGGTCGGCGAAGGGCTCGTCGTTGAAGGCGGCGACCTCCGCGTAGCCGGCGGAGCGGTAGAGCGCCATCGCCTCCGTCAGGGTCGCGTTCGTCTCCAGCCGGACCGTCCGGTCGCCGTGCTCGGCGGCGCGCGACTCGAGCTCGGCGAGGAGCCTTCGCCCGATCCCGAGCCCGCGGGTCGACTCGGCCACCCACATGCGCTTGATGTCGGACGGCGCCTCGGGGTGGTGCTTGAGCGCGCCGCAGCCGACCGGGGCGTCGTGGACGTAGGCGACGAGGAGGATCCCGAAGGGCGGCCTGAGCTCGTGCGGCTCGGCGGTGCTGCCGACGTGGGGGTCGAAGCGCTCGCCGGAGCGGCGCTCGAGCTCGGCGAAGTACGAGCGCAGGCACTGCCGCGCGTCGGGGTGCAGGGGATCGACCTCCCGAAGCTCGACGAGCGCGACCGTGAACAGGCGCTCGACCTCGCGCATCGCCGCCACGAGCCGCTCGCGCTGGTCCGGGGTCAGCGGCTCGAGGAACGAGCGCGCGAGCGCGTCGCTCCGCCGGTCGAGCTCGGCGCGCTCCGCGCGTCCGGCGGCGGTCAGGCGGGCCGCGCGGGCACGGCGGTCGGTCGCCCCCGGCACGACCTCGACCAGCCCGGCGGCCTCGAGCGAGCGGAGGAGCCGGCTGGCGTGACCCGAGTCGAGCCCGAGGCGCGACCGCAGGGCCCGCACCTCGCACCCCTCGTCGCCGATCTCCCAGAGCACCCGGGCCTCGGTGAGCGGGCGGTCCCGGGCCAGGAAGCGGTCGTCGAGCGCGCCCACGCGCTGGGTCACGGCGCGGTTGAAGCGCCGCACCTCCGCGACCATGGTCGAGCCCATCCTCTGAGTTTAGTCAGACAACGCCAGAGGGAGCAACAAGTAACAGACTGTTACTTGCGGCGGGCTACACTGGCCCGCTGGGCGGGGTGCCCGAGCGGTCGAAAGGGGCGGTCTTGAAAACCGCCGAGCCCGTCAAACGGCTCCGTGGGTTCGAATCCCACCCCCGCCGCTCCCCATAGGCGATCCCGTGTGTTCATGCGGGATCGCGCTGCGTTTTGGGGACGCGGTCCGAGCGTAAGGGCTCGGGCTCGCGCGAGACGCGCCGGAGTGGAGCCCGCGTTGGCGCGTCTGACGACAAAACCGTGCGCTTCTCGTGCGCCAGTCGTGCGCCAGTCAGCCCCGAAAACCACGGACGAGCGCAGACGGATCATGGACGGTTACTCGGCCGAGGCGAACATGTCGGAGGGTCGCGCCAGTGTCACGCGCACCCGCCCAGCCCCACACCGTCGGAGCCGATCACTTGGACGGATTCGATTCCTTCGCCCGTCTCGGAGTCGAGAGCGAAGCCCATGGCCGCCCCGCAGATCGTCATCGGGGTCTTGAGGGGGTTGCTTTCCGGGTCGAGCTTCGTCGTGATTTCAAGCGTGCGGCGAGCCATCTTCATCCCGGTGATGAGGCTGTACCACGGCCGCTCGTTGGGCGGAGTCCCGAAGGTTTCCTTGAACGCGGCGCGGAACTTCGGGATGTTGACCGTTGGCTTGCTGAGCCAGGCGAGCTGCCCCGCGACCACGTTCCAGCGCACCGACGCCTCGGGGCCGACGACACGGTGGAAGACGACCGCGTCGGGCTCAGCGACGACGATCCACTTGCCGTCCGGCGACCAGTCTGCGTACAGGCCCTTGAACGTCCGCGGGGCCCGGCCCTGGAAGCAGCCGAGGTCGTCCAGATGGACGACGTCGCCGCTGACCGAGAGGGCCGCGCAGTTGTCGGGCGCGAGCTCGGGGGGCCAGATCGTGGCGGGATGCTCGTTGCCAGGCGGCGTCATGCTCGCCGTGCTGACCAGGCGTCCGTCCTCGTAGCGGTCGAGCTGCCCTCCCTCCACGAGGACGGCAAGCGAGCCGTCGACGCCCCAGGAGAGCTGCCAGACAGGTCCGCGGGCTCGCAGCAGCGGGCGCCCGCCGACCACGATCTGGTGGCGGTCGTTCTCATGCACCGTCGCGCCGCTCGGGTCGTAGGCCAGCGGGCACCGGTGGAGACGCTTCGGCCGCGTTCCGCGCGCGAGCTCGAGCGCGGACCCGTCGCTGTCGCACCAGGCGAGCCTCGAGCCGTCCGGGCTCCAGACGGTCCAGACCCCCAGGTAGTCACCGAAGCGCGCCCGCGGGTGCTCGAGGTCGAGAACGCTGAAGTGCTTTATGGAACTGCCCCAGTCGTCGTGCACGCTGTACGCGACGCGCGTCCCTTCGCGCGGGGCCCAAAGCTCGCAGTTCGTCTCCAGCCGAGGGAGGTCGAGCATCCGGCCCGAGCGGAGGCCGACGGCCCGAAGCTCGCAGGCGCCGGGGGCGGTGAAGACGAGGAGACCCGACGCGGCATCGCCCGGCAGCCTGGGCCCCGACGCCTCAACCACATCTGTCGTGGTGGTCAGTGTCTGACCGTCCTGTCCCTCCTCGGCCGTGGTCGCCGACGCCTCGCGCTCGTCCGTCGTCGCGGCAGTCGCCGCTCGACCGTCTTGCGCCTCCTCGGTCGTCGCCCGGCCGCGGAGCGCGTCCGTGAGCGCGACCACGCCGAGCGCGACCACAGCGGCCACGATCGCGAGATCCCGCGTTCTCCGGCGGCGAAGGAGCTTCACGAATATCTGCAGCCATCATGCGCGCGTTCCCGAGGGCACACAAGTACACACCGCGTTGGTACGAGCGGGAACTCGATCGAAGTTCTACGACCTCCCCGCATCGTGCCCGTCACGGGCCGGGAGACGCATGGTTGCTCCCGGCCGGACTGGCCCGAGGGCCGGCCCGCAACGGCAGCGAACCCACATGGTGGCGCCGAGCCCGTAGAACGGCTCCGTGGGTTCGAATCCCACCCCCGCCGCTCGAGGTCGCGGCTATTCGCCGGCAAGCTCGAGGAGGCGATCGGCCTGCTCGGCGCCCGCGACCGGAAGGCCGCCGGGGCTGAGGAGGCCGATCTGCACGAGCACGGAGGCCTGGTCCCAGTAGATGTGCTCGTAGGCGACCTTGCCGTCCTCGAAGCCCATCACCACCACCGTCGGGATGCGCACCTTGCGTCCCGTCGGTGCGACCCCGGGCAGCATGAACGGGACCTCGCGATCGTGCGTGAACTCGAGGACGAACTCGTCGATGACGCGATCCGCGGAGACGGTCCGCGCGATCGGGTGAAGCGTCGCGTCGGCAGGCGTCTGGCCGACGAACTGGGTGGAGTAGAAGCCCCGCACCCCCTCGCCGCCGGCGGCCCCCGTCAGCGCCGGCACGTGCCAGACGTACGGCTCGTCGGTCATCGTGCGCATGGTCGCGTCGACGTCCTTCAGCTCGAACTCGGCCGCGACGTGCGCGTCGAAGACAGCTCCAAGGTCGGGCCCAGCGTTCATCTGCAGCTCCAATCGTCGTCCGCGCGACGATAGCGCGTGGGCGAGGGGTTGCGATCAGTCTTGGCGGCCCTCAAGCTCTCGCGGCTTCGGGCCGATACCGGAAGTGGACACGAGGAGCACGGACATCCCCGACGGTCGCCGCAGTCCGCCGGGGTGAGAGATCCGGCTCCTCGTTTCCATGAGCGGGCCCCTAGGTCGGCGCGGGCGGAAGCGGTGCTCGCAGCAGCCGCTTGGCGATGCCGCGGATCGTCGCGGTCCCGTAGGCGCGGCTCGGGTTCCACTGCGTGAGGATCGAGAGCGCGATGCGCTCGCCGCCCCGCAGCAGGAGCGCCGACTGGTGCGTCACGCGCCCCGTGCCCGAGCCCCAGCCGCCCTTGAAGTGGATCCTCCACCCGCCCGGGACGACCGGAGGGATGCCCCAGC
The DNA here is from genome assembly GCA_036556565.1 of Gaiellaceae bacterium. GTDB lineage: Bacteria > Actinomycetota > Thermoleophilia > Gaiellales > Gaiellaceae > JAIBJN01. The sequence continues at coordinate 14,987 of DATBJE010000292.1, read as the reverse complement.
GCTGCGAGGGGACGATCCGGGCCAGCAGGCGCATGGCGTACCCGCGATGGCGAGTGGGGACGAGGCGGTCGATGCGGGAGAAGAAGCGGGCCTGGTCGCTGGCGCTCGTCGTGGACATGCCCCACGGGCTGCGCAGGCTGAAGTCGCGCATTCCCGCGCGGCGGGCCACCCGGTAGACGCTCCGCGAGCCGACGAGCCCGAGGACGCTTCCGGCGGCGACGTTGTCTGACCACCTGATCATCGGGCCGAGCAGGCGCCGGTCGGCGGACCGCAGGTCCCGGTGCCGCACGTCGGCGCGGCTGAGGTACGCGACGAGGAGCATCGCCTTGAGGAGGCTCGCCGAGGGGGCGCGAAGCCGGCCGCGGTAGGGGTGGATGTGCCCTCTCGTGTCCACGAGGGCGAAGCTCTCGACGCCGGCGCGCCGGGCCAGGTAGTCGATCGCGTCGACCTTCCGCTCCGGCCACCCGGCCGCTCCCGCAGACGGAACCAGCGTGAGCGCGGCGACGAGGACGGCGAATGCCCGCCCGACCCCCAGCGGCATGCGCCTAGACGACGCCCTGGAGGGCGGCGATCTCCCGGCGAAGAGCGAGCCGCCCGAGGGCCTCGGCCTCGATCTGCCGGACGCGCTCGCGCGTGATGCCGAGCCGCCGGCCGATCTCCTCGAGCGACTCGGGGCTGCGCTCCCCGTTGAGGCCGTACCGGAGCTTGATGACCTCGCGCTCGCGCTCCGGGAGCTCGTCGAGCGCCTCGCGCAGGGCCTCCTGCGCGAGGCTGATGGTCACCTCCTGCTCGGGCCCTTCGTCCTCGGCGGCGATCAGCTCCTGGAAGGTCGTCCCGCTCTCCTCCGCGATCGGCCGGTCGAGGCTCGTCACGGCCCGCGCGATCTCACGCACCTCGCGCACCTGGTCGGGCGAGAGCCGCGCGGCGCTCGCCACCTCCTCGTCGGTGGGCATCCGGCCGAGCCCGGGCGCGAGGTCCCGCTCGGCGCGGCCGATGCGCTGCTCGCGCTCGACGATGTGCACGGGCACCCGGATCTCCCGGGACTTGTTGGCGACCCCGCGCTGGACGGCCTGGCGGATCCACCAGGTGGCGTACGTCGAGAACTTGAACCCCTTGCGCCAGTCGAACTTCTCGACCGCGCGGATGAGCCCGATGATCCCCTCCTGGATGAGGTCGAGGAGCGAGAGCCCGTGGCCCTGGTAGCGCTTCGCGATCGAGACGACCAGCCGCAGGTTCGAGTTGATCATCTGTTCCTTGGCCTCGAGGTCGCCCCGCTCGATGCGCTTGGCGAGTTCGACCTCCTCCTCCTTCGTGAGGAGCGGGTAGCGCCCGATCTCGCTCATGAAGAGCTGGACCGCGTCTGTGGTCGCCACGGCGAGATCGCCGTTCACGTACGTCGGGGAGCGAGCGGCTCGTCCGCAGTCGTCGCGGAGCCCGATCCCGCGCCGCTCGATCTCCTCGTAGAGGTCCTCGACCTCCTCGTCGTCGAGCTCGAGCGCCTCGACGAGCCCGTCCACCTCGGAGTACTCGAGGCACGAATGCTCCTCACCGCGGTCGAGGAGCGCCTGGAGCTGCGCGTCCATAGCTTCTCTCACCCACCATACGCGAGATCGAACGCCATAGGCTCACGGCATGACCGACCCGGCCGCGGAGCGCTACCTCCGGCTCGGGCTCCGGCTCGGCCGACACGTCGACGGGATCGTCGACGCCTACTACGGCCCGCCGGAGCTGGCAGCCGCCGTCGAGGCCGAGCCGCCCGTCGACCCGAACTCGCTGGTCGCCGAGGCGCAGGCGCTCCTCGGCGAGCTCGAGGACGGCTGGCTCCGCGACCAGGTGGCAGGGCTGCGCACCTACGCCGGAGTCCTGGCCGGCGAGCCCCGCTCGTACGCCGACGAGGTGGAGGGCTGCTACGGCGTGCGCCCGACCCATACCGAAGAGGCCGTCTTCACCGCCGCCCACGAGCGACTCGAGGAGCTGCTCCCGGGCGAGGGGTCGGTGGCCGAGCGCTACGCGCGCTGGGAAGACTCGCTCCGCGTGCCCACGGACCAGATCGAGCGCACGGTCGCGGCGGTCATCGACGAGGCGCGCGCCCTGACCCGCGGTATCGTCGAGCTCCCGGACGGCGAAGACGTCGATCTCGAGATCGTGCGTGACAAGTCCTGGTGGGCGTCCTGTGACTACCTCGGCGACTTGCGCAGCCGGATCTCGGTGAACGTCGACCTGCCGATGTCGGCCATCGAACTTCCCGTTCTCACGCTCCACGAGACGTATCCCGGCCACCACGCAGAGCGCTGCTGCAAGGAGCACGTCCTCGTGCGCGGCCGCGGGCTGCTCGAGGAGACGCTGGTGCTTGCCCCGACGCCGCAGTCCCTCGTCACGGAGGGGATCGCCCGGCTCGCTCCGTACCAGCTGCTCGAAGGTGACGGCGGCGCGGCGCTTGCGGCGATCCTCGCCGACGCCGGCATCGAGCTCGATCTCGCCCACGCCCTCGCCGTGGTGCGCGCCGCGGAGCCGTGCCGCTGGGCGGAGGTCGACGCGGCCCTGATGCTGTACGAGGACGGAGCGAGCGAGGGCGAGGCGCATGGGTATCTCGAGCGTTGGGGCCTGCTGACGCCGGAGTGGGCGGCCCACGTGATCCGCTTCCTCGGCGAGCCGACCACGCGGACCTACATCCTCACCTACACCGCCGGACTGGAGCTCTGCCGCGCGTACGTCGCCGGCGAGCCGGCGCGCTTCCGTCGCCTGCTGACGGAGCAGGTGCGCGTGCGCGATCTGCTCGACGCGGCAGAGTAAGCCTTACCGCGAACACGAACATATGTTCTATACTGAGCGCACGCCGTGCCCCGCGCCCAGTACCTCGAGGACACCTGCAAGACGGCGCTGAACCGCGTCCCCGACGCGAGCCCGCTCCCCTTCCGCTGGACCGTGAACCCCTACCGCGGGTGCACGCACAGCTGCCACTACTGCTTCGCGCGCGCGTTCCACACGTACCTCGACCTCGGCGTCGGTGACGACTTCTCGTCGAAGATCGTCGTCAAGACGAACGTGGCCGAGGTGCTGCGGCGGGAGCTCGCCTCATCCCGGTGGGAGGGCGAGACCGTGGCCATGGGGACGGCGACCGACCCCTACCAGCACTGCGAGGGCCGCTACCGGCTGACCCGCGGGGTCGTCGAGGCGCTCGCCGACTTCGCGAACCCGCTCTCGATCCTCACGAAGTCGACCCTCGTCGTCCGCGACCTCGACGTCTACCGGCGGCTGAACGAGGTCGCGCCCCTCACCGTCTCGATGAGCGTGGGGACGCTCGACGAGGAGGTTCGCCGCGTCGTCGAGCCGGGCACGCCGCCGGGCCGAAAGCGCCTCGACATCCTCGCCCGCTTCGCCGAGGCGGGCATCCGCACGGGCGTCCTCGTCGCGCCGGTCCTCCCCGGCCTCACGGACGACGAGCAGCACCTCGACGAGGTGCTCGCGGCCTGCGCGGACGCCGGCGTGTCCTGGGCCACGGCCATCGTCCTCCATGTCCGGCCGACGATCAGGGAGCACTTCATGCCGTGGGTGAAGCAGGCGTATCCGTGGCTCTACCCCCGCTACGTCGAGCTGTACGGCCGCCGCGCCTACGCCCCGCGCGCCTACCAGGAGCAGGTGACCGAGCGGTTCGCCCGGCTCCGGCTGCGACACGGGCTCGCGCCGACCGGCGGCGGGAGGCCCCTGCCCGCGAGACGCCAGGACCAGCTGGCCCTGGCCGTCTAGTAGTGCCCGAAGTACTCGCGCACGTCCGGCGGCATCCGCCGGTTGATGAGCGCGCCGATCGGGGCGAGCACGAACCAGGAGAGGAGAGCCAGCGTCGGATTGACGAACGCGACATCGCGATCGCGAAGATCGCGTCGCTGAACCCGGCGACGCGACCGAACTCCGCGGTCCCGCGCGCGATGCCGTGCGCCTGCCCCCAGCGGCACCGGACAAGGCTACACCGCTAGCGTTGGCGCCCCATGGCGCCGATCCGCATCGGAACCTGCTCCTGGGCCGACGACGCGCTGACGAAGCACTGGTACCCGAAGGGCGTGCGCTCGGCCGAGGAGCGGCTCCGCTACTACGGCGAGCACTTCTCGACGGTCGAGGTCGACTCGACCTACTACCGCCTGCCCGACGAGCCCATGGTCGCGCGCTGGGCCGAGCGGACGCCCGACGGCTTCGTCATGCACGTGAAGGCGTTCGGCGTGATGACGCGCCACCCGGTGAAGGCCGAACAGCTCCCGCCAGACCTCCGCGAGGCGGTGCCGGTCGACGAGCGCGGCCGCGTCGACCGGCCTCCCCGGGAGCTCCGCGCCGAGGTCTTCGCGCGCTTCCACGACGCGCTCGGGCCGCTGCGCTCGACCGGAAAGCTCGGCGGCATCCTCCTCCAGTTTCCGCCGTACATCGTCGCGAAGGACTCCTCGCGCGAGTACCTGTCCTGGGCGGTCGACCAGTTGCGCGGCGACCGTCCACTCGTCGAGTTCCGGCACCGGAGCTGGCTCGACGAGGAGAACAGGGCGCAGACGCTCGCGTTCCTCGAGGAGCTGGGAGCCGCCAACGTCGTCGTCGACGCGCCGCGGACGGAGGCGAAGAACGTCGTCCCCACGGTCGTCGCGCGGACGAGCCCGCTCGCGTACGTGCGCATGCACGGGCGCAACGCCGCCACCTGGAACGTCCGCGGCGGCAGCGCGAGCGACCGCTTCGACTACCTCTACTCCGACGACGAGCTGCACGAATGGGCCGGTCCACTGGCCGACCTGGGCCGTCAGGCCGAGGAGGTATACGTCCTCTTCAACAACAACCGCTGGAGCCGTCGGCCCGACGGAACGACCGTCGCCCAGGCACCGGAAAACGCCCGCACGTTGCGCGGAATCCTGGATGAAGAGGGGGTTCCAACCGCGTAGGGAGTGGGCTACGGTTCAAGTCGGAGGGACGAAACGCCGATGGAAGGGGTGTGGTGGGGAGCCGTCTAGGCACGCACGTTCTATGGACCGTTGCGCTCAGCGCGGTCATAACGCTGCTTGCTCTGGCCCCCGCCATCCTGCCCGGCGACCGGGTTCTCGACCATCTGCCGCCCCCGCTCCGCGGGACGGCCGAGGTCGCCCAGGTCGTCGCCTCGGCGCTCACGCCGCACAAGGCACCGGCAACGCCGGCCGCCCGACCGCAGGCTGCCCCCACCTCCCCCACCGGCTCGGCAGCCCTCGGCACGTCCGCCTCCGGATCCCCACCCCCCACCACGGGGACCGGCCGGACGAGCCCAGGCGGCTCCGGGAACGGGCGGCCCGGCCAGCACCCCGGCGGCTCCGGCTCGAACCCCGACGGCCCGCCCCCGCCGACCGGCCAGCCGGGCGAGGGGCCCGGCGCCGGGGAGCCGTCCCCGCCTCCTGACGACGACGCCGCCTGCAAGGATCGCGATCGGGACCGCGACGAGGGCCATGGCTGGTGGTGGGGTCGAGGCGACGACCGCTGCGACCAGCACCGCGAGCGGCACGACCGCTGCAAGGGTCGCCACGACCACGGCGACAAGGGCGACAAGGGCGACGACTCCGACCACCACGGCCGGGGCGATCGCGACGACGACCGCGACCGCGACCACCACGGCTGGGGCGATCGCGACGACGACCGCGGCCACGAGGAGTCGAAGGGTCGCGACAAGGACCGTAGCCACCACGGCTGGGGCGACCGCGACGACGACCGCGACCGGGGCCACGACGGCTGGGGCGACCGCGACGACGATCGTGATCACCACGGGTGGGGCGATCGCGACGACGACCACGACCGCGACCACCACGGCTGGGGCGGCCGCGACGACCGGGGCGGCGACCGCGACCGGGGCCACGACCGGCACGGCAAGCGCGACCGCGACTGGCGCTGACGGACCACCGACGCCTCTAAGCTCACGAGGTGGAGCGCGCCTCCATCTCCCACGACGTCCGCCCCGCCGCCGGCACGCCCGAGGGCGCGCTCGTGCTCCTGCACGGCCGCGGCGCCGACGAGCAGGACCTCGCGCCGCTGCTCGACCTGCTCGACCCCGAGCGACGCCTGGTCGGTCTCCTCCCCCGGGGCCCGCTCGCGCTGCCGCCCGGCGGCGCGCACTGGTACGTCGTGCGCGAGATCGGCTATCCCGACCGTGAGACGTTCCTCGCCACCTTCGAGCAGGCGACGGCCTGGCTCGACGCGGCCCTGGCGGAGACGGGAGTCGAGCCGGAGCGCACGGCGTTCGGCGGCTTCTCGCAGGGCGCGGTCATGTCCTATGCGCTCGGGCTCGGGGCGGGTCGCGCGCGGCCTGCGGCCATCCTGGCCATGAGCGGGTTCATCCCGCGCGTCGACGGCTTCGAGCTCGACCTCGAGAGCCGTGCGGGCCTCCCCGTCTCGATCTCGCACGGCACGTACGACCCCGTCATCGGCGTCGAGTGGGGGCATGACGCCCGTGACCGGCTGGAGGCGGCCGGCGCGAGCGTGCGCTACCGGGAGGATCCCGTCGCGCACCAGATCGCTCCCGGCGCGCTCAGCCAGGCGCGAGACGTCCTCGCGAGTGCGCTCCTCGACGATCAGGCGCGCCAGTAGGAGCGCGTCAGCAGGGCGACGACCGGGACGATCTCCAGCCGGCCCGCCCACATGAGGACGGCCATGATCACCTTCGAGACGTCGCTGAAGGGCGCGAACGAGCCCATCGGCCCCGCAAAGCCGAACCCCGGCCCCACGTTCCCCAGCGTGGTCGCGGAGGCGGCGATCGCGTCGAAGGGCGAGAGCTCGAGGCCCACGCGGTGGGCGTCCAGGAGGAGGAGGACCGACCCGCCGACGAACAGGCCGACGTACAGAAGGACGAAGGCGATCACGGCCCGCACCGTTCGCTCGTCCACCGTGAAGCGGTTGATACGGATCGGCGCCACGTACTCCGGATGGAGCGTCTGGTCGAGCTCCCGCCGGAGGACCTTCCCGATGACGAGGTGCCGGACGACCTTGATCGAGCCCCCGGTGGACCCTGCGGAACCGCCCGGAAACATGAGCGCGACGAGAACCATCGCCGCCGCGGGCACGATCGCGACCCAGGCCGCGAAGTCCGTGCTGGCGTAGCCGGTGGTCGTCATGATCGACACCGCCTGGAAGGCGCCCGTCCGGAAGGCGCTCTCGCCGGTCTGGAGGCCGGCGTCCCAGAGGATGACCGCGAGCAGGAGCGAGCCGGCGAGGAGCAGGCCGAGGTAGAGCCGGAACTCCTCGTCCCGCACGAGGGCGGACGGGCGCCGCCGCGGCAGCGCGCGGTAGAGCAGCGCGAAGTTCGCCCCCGCGATGGTCATGAAGAGCGCGAGCACCCACTGCGAGGCGGGCGCGAACGGCTCGGCCGACGTGGGCTCGGTGCCGAACCCGCCGGTCGGCAACGTCGTGAACGCGTAGGCGACCGACTCGTAGAGGCCCATCCTGTCGTCCACCCCCGACCAGCCGAGGCCGGCGAGGATGAGGATAAGCACGGCGGTCAGCGCGACGTAGAGGAGCCAGAGCCGGCGGGCCGTGTCCCTGATCGAGACCGCGAGCGCGTCGAGCTCCGGGCCCGGCAGCTCGGACTCCATCAGCTGCCGCCCGCCCACGCGCAGGCGCGGCAGCACGGCGAGGGCGAGCACGATGATCCCCATGCCGCCGAGCCACTGGCTGAACTGCCGCCACATGAGGAGCGAGCGGCTCACTGCCGGGAGGTCCGTGAGGACGCTCGCCCCGGTCGTCGTCATCCCGGACATCGCCTCGAAGTACGCATCGACCGGGTGCGAGAGCTGGTCCTCGTCCGAGAGGAGGTACGGGAGCGAGATGACCGCCGCGCCCAGTACCCAGGTGAGGGCGACGACGAGGAAGCCCTCGCGGATGCCGACGCGTTCCTTCCCGCGCGTCATGCGCTCGAGCCCGTAGCCGAACGCAGCCGTGATCACGCCGGCGGCGACGAACGGCCAGGGCGACTCGGAGTACCCCAGCGCGAGCGCAGTCGGGAAGAGGAAGGCGAGCGACAGGTACTTGACGAGGGCGCCGACGAGGTTGAGCGCCGCGCCGACCTCGACGCTGACCCGGAGCCGCTCCACGGCGGCGCTCACAGAGCCTTCTCGACCTCGGCCACCCGCCGCGACTCGGTGAAGATGATCGCGCGGTCGCCGGGCTCGAGCTGGTCCTCTCCGTGCGGGAAGATCGCGCTGCCGTCGCGGACGATCGCGCCGATGAGGGAGCCGGTCATCGGCAGCTCCTTGAAGGGCGTGCCCACGAGCCGGCTGCTCTCGCGCACGGTGATGTCGAGCACCTCGTAGCGATCCCCCTCGAGCATCGCGAGCTGGCGGATCCGCGGGTCGTGCGCGAAGCGGACGATCTCCTCGGCAGTCACCGAGCGCGGGTTGACGGCCACGTCGATCCCCGCGCGCTCGAAGACGGCGACGGAGAACGGCTCGTGGACGATCCCGATCGTGAAGCCGATGCCGTGCACCTTGGCCAGGAGGGCGGCGTACAGGTTCTTGGCGTCCTCGCGCATGGCGAAGACGGCCGCCCGCGCGTGCCCGATCCGCTCGCGCTCGATGAACTCCGAGTCGATCCCCGACGCGCAGTAGACGCGCGCCTCGGGGAGCTGCTCGGCGACCTCCCGGGCGCGGTCCTCCCGGGGCTCGACGACGCGGACACGGATGTGCTGCTCGTCGAGGAGGACCTGCGCGATCGCGAGCCCGGTGGCGCCCGCGCCGAAGATAACGACGTCGTCCACCGAGCGCTGCTCGCGGGCCATGATCCTCCCCCACTCCCGCGCGGCAGCGGGCGAGCCGATGACGATGATCCGGTCGCCCGGGGTGATCGCCTGCTCGCCGCGGGGGACGAGCATGCTGTCGGCCCGGATGATCGCCGCGACCTTCGAGTCCTTCGGGATCGTCGCATCCTTGAGCGGAAGCCCCACGAGCTCCCGGTACGGGGCGGTCGACCCGTCCCCGCCGACCGGGACGTCGAACTCGACGATCTGCACCTGGCCCTCGGCGAAGATGTCGGTCTGCTTCGCGGCCGGGACGCCGATCGTGCGCGAGACGGCGTGCGCGGCCTCGAGCTCGGAGGAGACCATGAAGTCGACCTCGATCTGGCGCTCGTGCCACGCCTCGAGGTACTCGGGGTTGGAGGTTCGGACGATCGTCAGCGCCGCCGAGAGCTTCTTCACGAGCGTGGCGGCGACGAGGTTGATCTCGTCCCGCGACGTGCACGCGATCATCAGGTCGGCCTGCTCGATGCCCGCCTCCTGGAGGACGCGGCGCGTCGCCCCGTTGCCGGCCACGGAGCGGACGTCGTAGCGGTAGCCGAGAACCTGGAGACGGGCCGCGTCGAGGTCGACGACCGTGAGCTCATGGTCGGAGTGGAGCGCCTCGACGATGGTCGTGCCGACCTGCCCGGCCCCGAGGACGACGATCTTCATGGCGAGCGGGAGCCTAGATGCTGGCCGGCCCGGCCGTCAGCGCCACTCGGGCTCGTCCTCGATCCCGACGGCGTCGGCGATCCGGTTGATGTAGTTGAAGTAGGAGATCACCTGGATCGCGTCGTGGATCGCCGCGTCGCTCCAGCCGTGAGAGCGGAGCGCCTCCATGTGCTGGCGGCCGACGCTCGCCGGCTCCGCCGTCATCGTCACCGCGAGGTCGCAGAGCGCGCGCACGCGCGGCTCGAGATCCGCGTTCCGGTAGTCGTGCATCGCGTGCTCGGCCAACTCGTCTGGGGCGCCCTCGGCACGGAGGTCGTCGGCGTGCGCGCGAATTCAGTAGTGGCAGTCGTTCGCGACCGAGACGACGACCGCGAGCAGCTCGCGGTCGGCCCGCGACAGCTCCGACGGGCCGAACATGATCGCAGCGTAGAGCGCCATCGAGCGGTTGAGGACGGTCGGGTTCAGGCACATCGCCTTGACGATGTTGAACACCTTCCCCGCCCGCCCGATCGCGGCCGCGTACTCGTCCGCGAGCGGGCCGGTCGCCTCGTCGACGTCGGTCAGTCGGATGTGCGGCACGGCCGTAGTCTGCCTCACTGGTTGCATCCCGTCCCAGGGGATGCTCTAAGCTCCGCGTCGCCGTCGAGGAAGGAGAGGACGTGGGAGAGGAGCCGAGAGGCTCTACCGACATCGGAGAGGCCGTGGCCGGCGTGCTCCGGGCGGCCGAGGACGCGGCCGAGAAGATGCGCGCCGACGCCCGTGCCGAGGCGGCGGTGATCCTCGACCAGGCGCAGGTCCGCGCTTCCTCCCGGATCGAGGAGCTGACGCGCGAGGCGGAGCGGACCCGCTCCGACGCCGAGGACTACGCGCACGACGTCCGCTCGGCGGTTGACGGCTACGGAACCCAGCAGCGCCGCGAGGCGGAGGAGGAAGCCCGTGTGATCGTCGCGGACGCGGAGGAGCATGCCCGCGCGGTCCGCGAGGCGGCGCAGGACATGGCCGGCCAGATCGAAGGCGAGGCCCGAACGCGCCACGAGACGCTCCGCGACGAGATCAGGATCCTCGAGGACCATCGGCAGCAGGCGCTCGACCGGCTACGCGACCTCGTGCTCGAGCTGAACGACTTTCTCCCCGAGGCCTCTCCCCCCGGCCGCGAGGAGCCCGAGCTCCTGTCCTCGCTCCAGCCCGAGCGACAGACCTGAGCCTCGGCGACGAGCTCCGCTCCCTGCTGCGCGGCCACCCCGCCGGGGTCATCGTGCTGACGGTCGCGGTCGACGACGAGCGCCTGGGACTGACTGTCGGGTCGTTCGTCTCCCTCTCGCTCGAGCCGCCGCTCGTCGGCGTCGCGATCAGCAGGCAGGCGGCGATGCACGAGCTGCTGCGCCGGGCCCGGAGGTTCGCGCTCAGCCTGCTGGCGGGCGGCCAGGAAGCCGTCGCGCAGCACTTCGCCCGCGGCGTGCCGCCGCTCGCGCACTGGCACGGGATCGAGTGGCGCGAGGGATCCTCGGGCGCTCCGCTCCTCGACGGAGCGCTCGGCTGGCTCGAGTGCGACTGCGTGGCCGAGCACGCGACCGGCGACCACACCCTGTTCGTCGGCGAGGTCACCTCCGTCGAGCGCGGGCGCGCTGGGCCCGCCCTCGTCCACGTCGGCCAGGACTACGTGGCGCTGTGATCGACGCCGTGGTCTTCGACCTCGACGGGGTGATCGTCGACTCCGAGCACGTCTGGGACGAGATCCGCCGGCAGCTCGCCGGGGAGCGCGGCGGGACGTGGCACGCCGACGCCTCGCGGGACATGATGGGCATGAGCTCCGTCGAGTGGTCCCGCTACATGCACGACGTGATCGGGCTGCGCGAGCCGCCGGACGAGATCAACGCGGAGGTGATCCGGCGCCTGGAGGGCTACTACCGAGAGCACCTGCCCCTCATCCAGGGCGCGACCGAGGTCGTCGGGGCACTCGCGGCGCGCTGGCCGCTCGGGCTCGCCTCCTCGTCGAACCGCGAGATCATCGACCTCGTCCTCACGGTCTCCGGGCTCGACCGGTTCTTCCGGGCCACGGTCTCCTCCGAGGAGGTCCCGCGCGGGAAGCCGAGCCCCGACGTCTACCTCGAGGCGGCGCGGAAGCTCGGCGTTGCCGCCGACCGGTGCGCGGCGATCGAGGACTCCGAGAACGGCATCCTGAGCGCGAAGGCCGCCGGGATGCGGGTGCTGGCGGTACCCAACCCGCGGTTCCCACCCGCCGACGACGCGCTCGCGGCCGCGGACGTCATCCTCGCGTCGGTCGCCGAGATCACCCCCGAGGCCGTCGAGGGGCCCTAGCTCTAGCCCGAGCTCGACGAGCCCTGGATGTTCTCGATGGTGTCCCTGATCTCGGCGACCGACAGGAGCTGGCTCATGGCCGTCTTGGCCGACTCGACGTCGCCGCCCGCGGCCAGCCCCTGAACCCGCCCGAGCTGCGTGCGGAGCGCGCGCAGGCGGTTGGAGAGCTTGTCGCGCTCCGACTCGAGCTCCTCCGGCGCGTCCGCGTCGGCGACGTCCTCGATTTCGGTCTGCACCTGCGCGCGGATCTGCCCGAGCTGCTGCATGAACTCCTGATCCGTCGTCGCCGTGGTCGGCAGCGCCTCGACGCGGTCGAGAAGGGCGCCGACCTGCGCCGCCTCCGCCTGGAGATCCCCGCCGCCCCCGCCCCCGCCCGAGCCACCGCCGCACGCGGCGAGCGCCGCGACGGCGACCGAGACGAGCGCGAGCAGCGTGGCCCTGCGCATGTGGCGCAGGACAATAACCACTCGGTCGGACCTCAGTCCACCCGACCGAGCAGGACGCAGCCGTTGTGGCCGCCTAGGCCCATGGCGTTCGAGAGCGCCACGCGGATGGTCGCCTCGCGCGCCTCGTTGGGCACGTAGTCGAGGTCGAGCACCGGATCCGGGTGGCGGTAGTTGATCGTCGGCGGGATGACCCCCTCGTGGATGGCGAGCGCGCTCACGATTGCCTCGATCGCCCCGGCCGCCCCGAACATGTGGCCGAGCATGGACTTCGTCGAGGAGATCGCGAGCGTGTGCGCGTGGGGGCCGAAGACCTCCTTGATCGCCTTCGTCTCGGCGACGTCGCCCAGCGGCGTGCCCGTGCCGTGCGCGTTGATGTAGTCGACCTGCTCCGGCTCCACCCCGGCGCGGCCGAGCGCGCGGCGCATCATCTCGGCGACGCCGACCGAGTCCGGGTCGGGCTGGAGCATGTGGTGCGCGTCGTTCGAGGCGCCGTAGCCGAGAACCTCGGCGTAGATCCTGGCCCCCCGCGCCTTCGCCGCCTCCAGCTCCTCGAGGTGGACGACCGCGGCGCCCTCGGCCATGACGAAGCCCTCGCGCGTCGCGTCGAAGGGCCGCGCGGCGATCCGCGGGTCCCCGTTCTGGGTCGCGAGGCCGCGCATGGAGCAGAACCCGGCGAGGATCAGCGGGTGGATGCAGCTCTCGGTGCCGCCGGCCAGGACGGCGTCGGCGTCGCCGCGGCGGATGAGCTCCGCGCCCTCCCCGATCGCGTGCGAGCCGGTCGCGCACGCGGAGACGATCGCGTAGTTGGGGCCGCGGATCCCCAGCTCGATGGCGAGCTGGCCGCTCGCGGAGTCGACGAGGACGTTCGCGAGGAAGGTGGGCGAGACCCGGTCGGGCCCCCGCTCGTGGAGCACGTCGTACTGGCGCATGAGCTCGTTGAAGCCGCCGATGCAGTTGCCGATCACGACGCCCACGCGCTCGGGCGCGAAGCCGCTCGCGCCCGAGTCGGCGAGCGCCTCCTTCCCGGCGCTGAGCGCGAAGAGGACGTTGCGGTCGAACCGGCGGACCTCCCGGGGTGGAGCGGCTCCCGTCGGGTCGTAGTCCTTGACCTCGGCGGCGATGCGGACGGGGAACTCGCTCGCGTCGAAGGCCCGGATCTCGTCCACCCCGCTCTCGCCCGCGACGAGCCGCGCCCACGTCGTGGGGGCGTCGTTCCCGAGCGGCGTGACCGCTCCGATACCGGTGATCGCTACGCGTCGCATCACTGTCGTTAGCGTTTAGACGACCGAGATGGCCGAAAAGGTTTCGCCCAGGCTCCCGTTTCCGCCCATGGAGGCCGAGCTCGTCGACGAGCTGCCCGATCCGGACGGCTGGCAGTACGAGCCCAAGTGGGACGGATTCCGCGGCATCCTCGAGAACCTCGAAGGCGAGGTCAACCTCTGGAGCCGCAACGGGCGGCCCCTCCTCCGCTACTTCCCCGAGCTCGAGGAGCTCGGCGAGCGCCTGCCTCCGGGATCGGCCGTCGACGGCGAGATCGTGATCGAGCGCGACGGCGCGCTCGACTTCGACGCCCTCCAGATGCGGCTGCACCCCGCCGAGAGCCGCGTGCGGAAGCTCTCCGCGGAGATCCCCGCGGGCTTCGTCGCCTTCGACGTCCTGCTGTGGGACGGCGAGGCCTTCCACGACCGCCCGCTCGCCGAGCGGCGGGCGAAGGTGGAGACCCTGCCGTTCGACGTCTCCCCCGCGACCGACGATCGTCGCGTGGCGCAGAAGTGGCTCGACCGGCTGGAGGTGGCCGGCTTCGACGGCGTCATCGCCAAGCGCGTCGACATGCCGTACATGCCCGGCTCGCGCGAGGCCGTCCGGAAGGTGAAGGGCGAGCGGACGGCCGACTGCGTCGTCGTCGGCGTCACGTGGAGCGAGAAGGGGACGGGCATCGCCAGCCTGGCGCTGGGCCTCTACGACAAGGGCGAGCTTCGTCCGGTCGGCTCGGCGCCGGCGAGCGGTAAGAAGCGCGAGGAGATCCTGAGCCGGGTCGAGCCGCTCCTGGGCCCGAACCCGGAGCGACGGCCGCGCGGCGCACCGAGCAGGTGGAAGCCGAAGGCCGACCTCGAGTGGAGCCCCGTGCCGCCGGAGCTCGTCGTCGAGGTGCGCTACGACAAGTGGCAGAAGGGCCGTTTCCGCCACAACGCCCGCTTCCTCCGCTTCCGGCCCGACAAGGACCCGGACCAGTGCACGGTCGACCAGGTGCGCCCGCGGCGGAAGAAGGGTGACCCCACGGTGCCGGGCCTCCTCGGCCGCAAGTAACAGTCTGTTGCTTGGTGGGCTCGGACCGTGGAAGGACAACAACGTCCCGGGCTCTTGGAGCTCCAAGTAACAGTCTGTTACTTGGGGTCGCCGGTCCGAATCCCCCTATGGAGGGACGGCAGCGACGCGCGCCGGGGCGATGATTGAGGTGCCGGCTCCCCTCACATCCCCGGCGTCTGGCGAAGGCCCGTTTCGGTCGTGCGGCTCCTACCCAAACCGAGGCGGGCTTCGTCACGTCTGGGGCCGGAAATGCCGCTGGTACCATGGCGCGGCACCTGGAGAAGTGGCCGAGTGGACGAAGGCGGCGCCCTGCTAAGGCGTTAAGGGGGTACACACCTCCTTCGAGGGTTCGAATCCCTCCTTCTCCGCTCCGCAGCACGCTCGCACGAATCCCGTCGGAGGGGTGGCAGAGCGGACGAATGCGGCGGTCTCGAAAACCGTTATCCGTCGTTCGGCGGATCGAGGGTTCGAATCCCTCCCCCTCCGCT
>DATBJE010000291.1:0-6340 GCA_036556565.1 Gaiellaceae bacterium | reverse complement strand
CTGCACGTCACGCGCACCCGCTACCTCGACTACGACGAGCCCGGCGGGTGGCGCGCCCTCCGCAGCTTCCCGGAGCCCGGCGCCGGCGGGTAGCCGTGGCGGGCCAGGTCGACGAGCGCGTCCTCACGACCTGCCCGCGGGACTGCTACGACGCCTGCGGGATCCTCGTCGTCAAGCGCGACGGCGCGATCCGGCACGTGCGCGGCGACCCCGACCACCCCGTGAGTCGCGGGCGCCTCTGCCGGAAGTGCTCGATCGGCTACAACGGCGCCTACCTCGACCCCGAGGCACGGCTCACGCGCCCGCTCCGGCGGGTCGGCGCGAAGGGTGACGGCACGTTCGAGGCGGTCTCCTGGGACGACGCGCTCGGCGAGATCGCCGAGCAGCTCCACCGGATCGAGGCCGACTCGGGCGCCCGCACGATCCTGAACGCCCACTACACGGGCACCTTCTCGCTCCTCGCATACTTCTTCCCGCTCCGGTTCTTCAACCGGCTCGGGGCGACCGAGGTCGACCCGGACACGATCTGCAACAAGGCCGGCCACGTGGCGCTCGAGTACGTCTACGGCGCGTCCACGGTCGGGTTCGACCCGGCGACCGCGCGGGACTCGGCCTGCATCCTCGTCTGGGGCGCGAACCCGTCGGCCTCGGCCCCGCACGCTCACGACCACTGGCTCCCCGAGTCGCCGGCGCGCGTGGTCGTCGTCGACCCGGTGCGGACGCCGACGGCCGAAGCGGCCGACCTCCACCTGCAGCCGTTCCCCGGAAGCGACGCCGCCCTGGCCTTCGCCCTCCTGCACGTGGCCGCCCGCGACGGGCTCGTCGACCGGGAGTTCGTCGAAGCCCACACCGTCGGCTGGGAGGAGCTCGAGCCGCTCCTCGCGCCGTGCACGCCCGAGTGGGGCGAGTCGACCACCGGCGTGCCCGCCGGCCTCATCGAGGAAGCCGCCGGGCTCTACGCCCGCGGCCCCTCGCTCCTCTGGCTCGGGCAGGGCCTCCAGCGCCAGCGGACGGGCGGCAACGTGGTCCGCGCGTGCGCGCTCCTGCCGGCCGCGACGGGCAACCTCTGCAGGCCGGGCACAGGCTTCCTCTACCTCAACGGGACGGAGTCGCGCCACATCGACGAGGACTACCTCGCCGCGCCGCACCTCGCAGCCGACCCGCCCGACCCGATCAGCCACATGGACCTCGTGGGCTGTCTCGAGGACCCGGCCCGCTCGCGGGCGCTCTTCTGCTGGAACATCAACATCGCCGCCTCGAACCCGCAGCAGGCGCGCCTGCACGAGGCGCTGCGGCGCGAGGACCTCGTCACCGTCGCCGTCGACCTCTTCCCCACCGACACCACGGACCTCGCCGACTACGTGCTCCCGGCCGCGAGCTTCCTCGAGTTCGACGACCTCGTCGCCTCGTACTTCCAGCTCACGCTCTCGGCGCAGGTCAAGGCGACCGAGCCGCTGGACGAGTCGCTTCCGAACACGGAGATCTTCCGCAGGCTCGCGCGGGCGATGGGCTACGAGGAGCCCGAGCTCCACGAGAGCGACGCGGAGGTCATCGCGACGGTGCTCGAGCGGTCTGGGCTCGGAGAAGACTTCGGCTCGCTCGCGGCGAAGGGGACGGTGCCGATCGCGGACGAGCCGGTGGTCCAGTTCGCGGACGGCCGGTTCCCGACGGCGAGCGGCCGCGTCGAGCTCGCCTCGGCGCGCGCCGAGGAGAACGGCCTGCCGCGCCTTCCGCTCCCGCACGCCGACCCGCGGCCCACGGAGGGGCGCCTTCGCCTCCTCTCGCCGGCGTCCCCGTGGCTCCTCAACGACAGCTTCGCCAACGACGCCAAGGTCGCCCGGCGGATCGGGGCCGCAGCGGTCGCCCTCCACCCGGCCGACGCGGCCGAGCGTGGCCTCGGCGAGGGAGACGAGGTCGTCGTCGCCAACGAGACGGGGAGCCTGCGGCTCCTCGTCACGCTCTCGGACCTCGTCCCCCGCGGCGTCGCCTACTCGCCGAAGGGGCGATGGCCGAAGCGGGAGCCGACGCGCGCGAACGTCAACGCCCTCAACCCCGGCGAGCGCGCCGACATGGGCGAGAGCACGTCGGTGCACGGCGTCGAGGTCACGGTGGGCGCGCGCTGAAGACCCTCGTCCTCCAGCACATCGCCTGCGAGCCGCCCGGCGTGTACGAGGACGTGCTCGTCGAGCGAGGCGCGACGATTCACCGAGTGGAGCTCGATGAGGGCGATCGTCTCCCCGACTGGCGCACGTTCGACGCCGTCGTGGCGATGGGCGGCCCGATGAGCGTCAACGACGAGCTTCCCTGGCTCAGCGCCGAGAAGACGCTGATCGCCGAGGCCGCCGGCGCCGGCATGCCCTTCTTCGGCGCCTGCCTCGGGTGCCAGCTTCTCGCGGCGAGCCTCGGCGGGGCGGTCGAGGCCGGGCCCGCGCCGGAGGTGGGCATGCTTCCCGTCTTCCTGACGGACGAGGCCGCCGCCGACCCCGTGTTCGCCGGCCTCCCACGGGAGCTGCCGACGCTCCAGTGGCACGGCGACACGTTCTCCCTCCCGCAGGGAGCGGTGCTGCTGGCGAGCTCGCCCGCCTATCCGCACCAGGCGTTCCGCTGGGGCCTGGCCGCCTACGGCGTCCAGTTCCACCTCGAGCTCTCGCGCGAGATGGCCGAGGAGTGGACGCGCGTGCCGGCCTACGCCGACTCGCTCGCGCAGGTGCTCGGCCCGGGCTCGGAGACGGCGCTCGTCGACGAGCTGGACGCGCGGGCCGACGAGCTCCGGGCGCACGGGCGGGCGCTCTTTGACCGCTGGTGCGACCTCGCCGCCCGGAAGCCCTGACCGTGCAGACCTTCGCCGCGCTGCTCAGAGGCGTCAACGTCGGCGGGAAGGTCAAGATGCCGATGGCCGACCTGCGGGCGACGCTCTCGGCGCTCGGCCTCGAGGACGTCGTCACCTACATCCAGAGCGGGAACGCCGTCTTCCGCGCGCCGACGAGCGACGAGAGGGTCGTCGCCACCGACGTCGAGCGCGCGATCCGGAAGGACTTCGGTCACGAGGTCGCCGTCATCCTCCGCACCCACGACGAGCTCGAGCGAGTCGAGCGGGACACGCCCTACCCCGTGCACGACGCCGCGCCGACGCGTGTTCACGTCGTCTTCTTGGACGAGGCGCCGGCGAACACGAGGGCGTCCGGGCTCGACCCGAACCGCTCGCCGGGAGACGAGTTCGCCGTCCGCGGGCGCGAGATCTACCTGAGCTTCCCGCACGGCCTGGGCCGTACCAAGCTCACGATCGACTGGTTCGAGCGAGGGCTCGGCGTGCGCGCGACGGCGCGCAACTGGAACACGCTCCGCAAGCTCATCGAGCTCACGGGTCCGTAGCTCCGTCAGGCGACGGAGATCCCCACGTGGACGTGGTCGTCGTGGTTGATCGCGGCGCCCCAGAGGATCTGCACGCGGAAGCTGTGGCCTCCCGCCGAGAAGGTGAAGCCGTCGAAGCTGTTCGGGTGCCACGACTTGAAGCCCATCGACTTCGCGAGCGCCCGCGCGTCGTCCTCGCCCGAGAAGGTCGGGAAGTCCCGCGCCGCCGTCCTCGTCTGCGTGGTCAGGTGGTCCGACGTCGGCGAGCCGCCCACGCGCTTGTTCTCGGCCGGCGTCCGCTTCCCCGAGCCGAGCGGGAGGCCGCGCTTGACGAGGAAGGGCTCCACGAACGCCTCCATGACGTCGTTCGACCCACCCCAGTGCGGGCTTCCGGCGCTCATGGCGACGCGAACGGCGGCGAGCGGGACCGACGTGTCGAGCCGCTTCCGGAGCTCGTCGCGCCGCTCCTTGCCACGCGCCGTCGCGGCCTCCGTCCGACTGCCCGGCTCGCGCAGCATCCGCTGGACGGACTTCGTGATCACGTGCTGCTTCTCGATGTCGTGCAGCCGCGAGCCGACGAGGCCCATGACGTTGCCGGCCTCGATGGTCGCCTGGACGGTCTTGTCGCCGAGCTTGCCGTCCTCGTCCAGCTTGAAGTCGACGATCCGGTCGAACCGCTTCGCGATGACGTTGAGCGCGTGCTGGAGCGCCTTCACGTCGGCGCCCTCGGTCAGCGGCGAGGTCAGCTCGAGGTCGCGGTGGACCGTCTCGTCGGCGCTCTCGTCCTCGGCGGGGACGGGAGCCGCCTTGCGCTTCGCCGGCTTGGAGGGCTTTGTCGGCTTGGAGGGCTTCGTCGGCTCGGGCGGCTCGGGCGGCTCGACCGTGCCGGACGCGAAGAGCTCGCCCTCCTCCTTCCGCCGCCGCACGAGACCCTCGAGGGTCTTGCCGCCGGCCTTCACCCACCGGTCGAGCTGCTTCGGCACGTCCTCGTAGCGGCCCTTGTTCAGGTGGCGCAGGAGCGTCGAGCGACCGAACGCCCCGGTACCGACGTTGAACACGAAGCTCACGAGCGCGTCGAACTGCTCCTGGCCGAGCGGCACCTTCACGCCGTCGTTGACCGCCGCCTCCGCGGAGGCCGCGTCGTCGCGCAGCAGCTCGCGGGCGCGCTTCCGCGAGATGCCCTTCCGGAAGTCGGCGGGCTCGCTCCCGTCGCAGTTCCCGAGGTGGACGAGGTGGCCGTAGCCGATGGTGCAGTGCCCCGCCGGGTCGTTGTAGAGGTCGGACCGAAAGCCCTCGAAGCCGGCGATGAGGCGCACGCCCTCGTCGCTGATGCTCAGGTCCCGGCCCGCTGTCGTCGCCGATCTCCGCTTCCTCGCCATGGCCTCCCCCTGTCGTCGTCTGCGATCATAGGCCGGAGAGGAGGTTTCGGTGGCAACGCAGCGCCGGCGCGGACTGGCCCCGGCTCTCCATCTCGCCGCGCTCTGGGCCATCGCGGTCGCCCAGCCCCTCTTCGACCTGCTCGGGAGCCAGGCCGAGTTCTTCGCCGTCCGCGGCTCGACCCGGTGGGACATCGTCGCCTTCGCCGTCGGGGTCGTCGTCGTCCCACCCCTTGTCATCGCGCTCCTCGAGGCGCTCGCCGGCCGTCTCCGTCCGGGCCTCGGGCGCGCGATCCACCTCGCCGCGCTCGCCGCGCTCGTGGCGCTCCTCGCCCTCCAGGTCGGCGCGAAGGCCACCGAGCTCGCGGCGAGCCTGCTCGTACCCCTGGCCGCGGTGGCCGGGACCGCTGCGGCCCTCGCCTATGCCCGCGTACCCGCGGTCAGGACGTTCTGCACCGTCCTGGCGCCCGTCCCGCTCGTCTTCCTCGGACTCTTCCTCTTCGCGTCGCCGACCGGGAAGCTCGTGCTGGCGCGTGATCCCGAGCCGCGCGCGCTGCCCGTCGCGTCGACGACCCCCGTCGTCCTCGTGGTCTTCGACGAGATCGCCACGACGTCCCTCCTGGACGAGACCGGCGGGATCGACCCCGTCCGCTATCCGAGCTTCGCGGAGCTGGCGGGCGGGTCGACGTGGTTCCGGAACGCGGCGACGGTCGACGCGTGGACGACGAACGCGGTCCCGGCGATCCTCACCGGGATCCTGCCCGAGCACGACGGCGCGCTCCCCGTCTTCTCGGAGCATCCCGACAACCTCTTCACGCTCCTCGGGGGCAGCTACCGGCTCGCGGTGTCGGAGTCGCTGACGCAGCTCTGCCCGCGGCCCCTCTGCCCAGAGGCCGCGCGACCGGCCTTCCCCAGCCGGATGGAGTCGCTCCTCTCCGACGCGAGCCTCGTCTACGCGCACCTCGTCCTGCCCAGGGACCTGCGCCGGAGACTGCCCTCCGTGTCCGACACCTGGGGCGCCTTCCTCGAGAGCTCCCACGACCGGACGAGCAGGCGGCTCGCGCTCCACGAGGACTTCCTCGCCTCGCTGGAGGACGGCGAGCGCCCGATCCTGGCGTTCACGCACCTGATGTTCCCGCACATCCCGTGGGAGTTCCTCCCCTCCGGGCGCCGCTACGACGGCGGCGACCTGCCGGGCTTCGAGACGACCCAATGGGGAAGCGACCCGTTCCTCGTCGAGCAGGGCTACCAGCGCCACCTGCTCCAGCTCGGGTTCGCCGATCGCCTGCTCGGCGACGTCGTCCGCCGGCTGCGCGCGGTCGGGCTGTACGACCGCTCGCTCCTGATCGTCGTCGCCGACCACGGGGTCAGCTTCCGGGCAGGCGGGCGCAGGCGGGCGTTCACCGACGCCAACCTGGAGGACGTCGTCTTCGTCCCCCTGCTCGTGAAGGAGCCGGGCCAGCGGGAGGCCAGGGTCTCCGACGCGCCGGTCCAGACGGTCGACATCCTCCCGACGATCGCCGCGGAGCTCGGCGTCACGATTCCCTGGAAGGTCGACGGCCGGCCGCTCTTCGGCGAGCAGCAGCGCGCTCGCTACACCTTCGTCGGCGACC
>DATBJE010000290.1:0-6203 GCA_036556565.1 Gaiellaceae bacterium | reverse complement strand
TTCCTCCTCGAGCACGCCCTGAGGATAGGTCACCACCATGACCTCGCACGGCGCCTTGCGCAGGACGTAGTCGACCGTGGGGCTGAAGAAGCGCGACTGCCGCCGCCAGCGCGGCGCCGAGCCCAGGACGACGAGGTCGGCGCCGCTCGCGACGACCTCGCCGACGATCGCCTCCCCGAGCGACCTGGCGCGGGTCATCGCCGTCTCGACCTCGACGCCGTGCTCGGCGGCGAGCTCGCGGACCTCCGCCAGCGAGCGCTCGGCCTCCTCCTCCTTCTCCGGAAGCACGGCGTCGAGCGGGAGCTCGAGCGGGACCTTGAGCACGTGGAGGACGCGCACGGTGCAGGAGTGCTCCTCCCCGAGCTTGACCGCGGTCGCCAGGACCTCCTCCCCGATCGGCCCGAGCTTGAGCGGCACGAGGATCCGCTCGTAAAGGCCTTCCTCCTCCTCGACGAGGTCGGGCTCCGCGGGAATGACGCGCGCGAGCACCCCCTCGTGCCGGGAGCGCCTGACCGCGACGTAGACGACGGCGCCGGCGAGCAGCCAGAGCGGGCCGACGATCCTGGCCGCGTCGTGCGTGGCGAGCGCGGCGATCCAGAGGACGAAGGTGAGCGGCGCCCCGATGAGGGCGGGGAGCGGCACGGCGACGCCGCGGATGCGGACGTCGCCGGGCGCCCGGAAGGGCCGGGGCAGGCCCGGCTCGCGGTAGCGCAGGGCGATCACGGCGAGCTGCGCGGCCGTGAAGGCGAGCAGGATCCCGAAGCTGTAGAGGCTGGCGAGGAAGCTCACCTCCCCGGAGCCGAGGTTGCCGGCGACGAGGAGCACGACGGCGGCGACGGCGGCGCCCAGGATGGCGACGGGCGCGATGAGCGTCCGCCGGCTCAACCTGGCGAAGGCGTGCGGCAGCATGTCGTGGGTGCCGAGCGAGTAGGTGAGGCGCCCGATCCCCGAGATCGACGTCGAGATCGCCGCCACGAGCACGACGGCGCCCGCGAGCCCGACGGTGACCCGGAGGCCGTCCTCGAGGGCGTCCGGGATCGAGCCCTCGAGCGCGACCGCGATGCCGACGAGCGGCGCCCGCCGCCACTCCGTCGCGAGGTCCGGCACGCCCGTCCCCACGAGGCCGAGGAGGAAGGTCGCGCCGACGACGGCCGCGATCGCGGCGAACATGCTGCGCGAGAGCGTCCTCTCCGCGCCTCGGGTCTCGGCCGCGTAGTTGGCGACGGTCTCGAGCCCCGTGTAGGCGAGCGTCGCGAGCGCGCACGCGAAGGCGATGTCGTGCACGCTCGGCCGCGCGCCGCTCACGAGCTCGTCCCAGGAGAAGAGGAACGCGAGGCCGAGCACGGCGAGAAGGAGGTGCACGAGGAGGGCGACGCCGGCGATCACCGGGGCGAGCCGGTAGAGCTCCGACCTCCGAAGCAGGCGCGCCCCGGCGACGATGCCGACGACGACGATCGCGACGATGCCGTCCCAGGGCTCGTCCGAGAGCGCGTCCCACTGCATCGCCGCGCCGACGTAGTGCGGCACGAACAGGGCGGCGAGCGCGATCACGATGACGTAGTCGAGGAGGAGCACCCAGCCCGTCGCGAACCCGGCCGGGTCGTTGAACGCGCGCCTGACGAAGAGCGCTCCGCCGCCCGCCTCCGGGATCGCGGCAGTCCCCTCCGCGTACGAGACGGAGACGCAGAGGAACACGAGGCCGACGCCGAGCAGGATCCACGGCGTCAGGCTGCCGCCGTAGAGCGCGACGACCCCGAGCGCGATGAAGATCGAGACGCCGATCTCGGCGTAGGCCACCGAGGCGACCGACCCGGGGCCGAGGACGCGTCGCAGACCGGGAATCGGCCGCGCCACCTACGTTCTCCTCACGAGGTAGATGCGGAGCGCGCCGGCGACGGCCAGGAGGCCGCCGAGGACGTAGCCGAGGCTGCCGCCGACAACCGCCGTCTCGACGAGGATCACGACGCCGAGCACGACGAGGAGCGCCGAGAGCGCGAGCGTCGACGTCGAGCGGGCGCGCGCCGTCACGCCGCCTTCTTCCCCGCGGTGACGAGGACCCGCGCCGGGCTCTCCTTCAGGATCGTGCGCACCGTGCCGCCGAACACCGGCGTCCGCGCCCCGCGCACGGCCCGCCGCCGCGCCCCGACGACGACGAGCTCCGCCTGGCGCCGCGCCGCCTCCTGGACGATCGCCGGGCCCGCGCGGCGCGCCCGCACGAGCCGGACGACGGCGCGCACGCCGTAGCGCTCGACGAGCGCCCGCGCCTCGTCCAGCAGGTCGTCCGCCTCGGCCTCCTCGTCTGGCATGTCCGCGTCGAGCGGGAGCGAGTACGGCACCTCGATGACGGCGACGATCGCGATCGTGGCACCCCGCTCGGCCGCGAGCCGTGCGGCGGCGACGAGCGCCTCCTCGGTCTCGGCCGAGCGGACGACGGGGACGACGATGGTCCGGTACTCGAGCTCGAGCGCCGACACGAGCACGATCTGCGGCGCGTGCACCGTCGCGCGCATCGGCGCGTGCACGAAACGCCGCCGGTAGATCGCGTAGCCGATGAAGCCGGCGACCAGCCAGCCGATGCCCGCCCAGCGCGTCACCGGGCTCTCGAAGACGATCACGATCCAGGCGATCAGCGTCCCGATGCCGCCGAAGACGGCGAAGAGCGGCCAGTCGACGCCTCCGATCTGGAGGTTCGGGCGCCCCTTGAACGCGATCTCCTCGTCCCGGCGCCGGTACCGGAGCGCGACGATCGAGGCGTGGGCAACCGTGAACGAGAGGGTCGCGCCGAACGAGTACATCGTCCCCAGGAACGTCGTCTCGCCCGGGAGGATGACGAGGATGGGAGCGACGCCGGCGAAGAAGACGAGCGCGAGCGCCGGCGTCCGGAAGCGGCGGTTGAGCCGCCGGAAGACCAGCGGAAGCTGGCGGTACCCCGCCATCGCGTACGTGATGCGGGACGCGCCGATCACGCCGGCGTTCGTGGCGATCACGAGGATCGTGGCCGCGAGGACGCCGACGTAGACCTGGAGCACGTCCAGGACGGCCCCCGAGAGCCCGAGCCCGTCGACCACGCCGAGCACGGGGTCGTTCGCGAACCCACCCTCCTCCGGCGGGAGGCCGAGCTGTGTCTGGAACTCCCCGTCGACCTCCGTCACCGGCAGCGCCGAGAGCGCCACGAGCGGGAGCGTGAAGTAGATCGCGAAAACGGCGAGCGCGATGAGCTTGTAGGCGTTGGGGACGTGGCGGGGCGGGTCGCGGACCTCCTCCGCGAGGTTCGAGACCGTCTCGACCCCCGTGTAGGCGAGCATCGCGATGGGGATGGCGATGAAGAACTGGCTCCAGGTGGGCGCGACGCCGAGCTCGACGTTCGCCCTGAGGATCTCGGGGCTGAAGACGAGCGCGAAGCCGAGGCAGACGAGCAGCGCCTGCGTGGCGAAGTCGACGACCGCGAGCGCGATGTTGAGCCGCGCCGCCTCCTGGACGCCGACGACGTTCAGGCCGACGAGGAGGGCGATGACGACGACGCCGCCGACGACGTCCCACGGGTTCTCGCGCAGCGGCTCCCAGAAGACCGAGAGGTAGTGGGGGACGAAGAAGGCCGAGATGGCGACCGTGGCGACGTAGACGAGCATCTGCGCCCAGGCCGCGCCGAAGCTCACGAGCTCGTCGAAGGCGTGGCGCGCGAAGCTCGACGACCCGCCCGCTTCCGGGTACCGGACCGTGCCCTCCGCGTAGGTGGCCGACGTCGCCGCGAAGATGATCCCGGCGAGGACGAAGACCAGCGGCGTCAGCCCGAGCGCGTAGCTGGCCGTGACGCCGAGGGCGTAGTAGATCGAGGAGCCGACGTTCCCGTAGGCGGTCGCGAAGAGCGCCGGCGTGCCGAGAACCCGCTCGAGACCATGGCTGCGGCGGCGAGGTCTCGGCGACACGCGCGAAGGCTACTCCGCGCGGAGGAGGGAAGACCGCTGCGTCAGCTCGTCGCTAGGCGGACTCGGGCCGGGCGATCAGCGCGCCGTCGCCGGGGCCCGGGTCGTGGGTGCCGCGGAGCCGGGTCTCCCAGTCGGTGTGCTGCTCCTTGCAGGTGGGGCAGGCGCGCACGGTCGTGCCGCGGCCGAGGTCGAGGTGACCCCAGTACCCGCGCGAGAGCAGCCCATCGGCCTGCTGCCGTCCGCACAGGCCGCAGAGGAGGTAGAGGTTCGACATGGACTCCTTATACCAGCTGACGCGAGCCCGCTCCTACCCCCACGGCCCTATGAACTCGCCGCTCGGGTGCGCGAGCAGGACGATGATGACGATGACGATGCACGCCAGCGAGGCGAGCAGGCACGCCGCCGGAAGCCAGCGCACATGGGTCTGCTCGGGTGGGAACTCGATCTGCTTCTCACGAGCCATGGCGCATGCCTCCTAGGGTCCGGGGTCGGTCGAGGATCCTGCGGGCGGAAGCGTTCCGGCCCCGCGGAGCAGCTGGGCCTGCGCGTCCAGCTTCTTGTTCTCCAGCCAGACCCAGTAGACGATCGCGCCGACCATCAGGATGATGCCGAGGACGGTCAAGACGTACGTGCCGGTGGAGTTCTCTGGGCCGAAGGTCCAGAACGTCGTCGTGACGTCGTCCCACGAGTCGAAGGGGAAGCTGTCGATCACGTCCTACCTCCTTTCCGCCGGCGCCGGCGTTGACGGTCCGTGTCCGTTCGTCCGCGCGAACTCCTCGAGGAGTATCGGCCCCGCCTCG
This sequence comes from Gaiellaceae bacterium, assembly GCA_036556565.1. GTDB lineage: Bacteria > Actinomycetota > Thermoleophilia > Gaiellales > Gaiellaceae > JAIBJN01. The sequence continues at coordinate 1,477 of DATBJE010000290.1, read as the reverse complement.
ACCTCCTCGCCCGACGGGAGGACGACGGTCTCGGGGACGCGCTCGAACTCGGGATAGAAGTCCTGCTGGAACTCTGCCATGTCGAGGCCTTCCAGCTCGACCTCGGGAGGGACGCGCAGCAGGTTCGCCTTCTTGAGCAGCCAGCTGCAGATGTAGCCGGGCAGGAAGGCGAGCGGGAAGAAGGCGAGCATGCCCATGAGCTGTCCGCCGAACGAGCTCGGGACGTTGTTGACGCCGGTTGGAAAGCCCCCGGCGAAGATCCCGACGAGGAAGACGCCGTAGAAGCCGCAGAAGCCGTGGACGGCGACCGCGCCGACCGCGTCGTCGACGCGCCACTTCCGCTCGATGTGGTTGCCGACCCAGACCGCGAGCATGCCGCCGGTCGTGGCGAGCAGGTACCCGAGCGAGGGGTGGTAGACATCGGCGCCGGCCGAGACCGAGATCACGCCGGCGAGTCCGCCGGAGAGCGTCCAGAACGGGTCGCCCCTGCTCGCGATCCAGCCGCCGGTGAAGCCGCCCGCGAAGCCGAACGTGATCACCATCGCGATCGTGCCGAGCGTCGTCGGCGACAGGTAGATGTTGAGCCAGCCGGGGAAGACCGTCGACTGGATGAAGAGACAGGCGGCGTAGAAGCCGTAGAAGCCGGTGAAGATCAGCATCAGCCCCATGATGGTCAGATGCGTCTGGTGGGGTCTGAAGGCTCTCGCTCTCCCCTGAATGTCGTACTTGCCGATGCGTGGCCCGAGGTTGAGGAGCACGCCGAGCGTGAAGGCGCCGGCGACGCCGTGCACCACGAGCGAGGCGATCGAGTCGTGGAAGCCGTAGTTCGTGGTCAGCCAGCCGCCTGCGCTCCAGCCCCAGGCGGCGTCCATGATCCAGACCCCGGAACCGAGGACGACGGCCAGGATCAGGTAGGCAGACAGGCGCACCCGCTCGATGAGGGCGCCCGACATGATCGACGCGGTCGTCCACGAGAACAGCAGGAACGCGAGGAAGAAGACGAGGCTCAGGTGGCCGGTGAGGCTCGTCTCGAGGTTGCCGCCCATCCCGGCGCTCCACGGCGCGGTGAGGCCGCAGAAGCCGGGGAACTCGGGGTCGGGCCCCGCGTGACCTTGGGCCGGCCCGCCGTGCTCGAAGCAGCCGTAGATGTACCAGCCGAAGTAGTAGAAGCTCGGCGTGACAACGGCGATGGTGAGGATGTTCTTCATCGCCGTGGACATGACGTTCTTGCGGCGGGCGACACCCGCCTCGTACGCCATGAAGCCGACGTGGATCAGCCACATGATCACGACGGTGAAGAAGTAGAAGACCTCGAGCAGGACCAGCGAGTCGAGGGTGATCTGGTCCTGGAGCTCTTGCGGGGTCGGCGCTTGAGCGAACAGCGAGGACAGCACGGACGCGAGCGACGAGGTCATTACCAGGCCCTCCTAGGGACGCGCACCAGAGCGCTGCGACACACCAATCCGCGGACTACCGT